>NZ_JARUWZ010000028.1:0-59868 GCF_030433775.1 Erwinia sp. PsM31 | reverse complement strand
CGCTTGCCCTTGTGGCCTGCGGCGAGCCTTCCGACGCCAGCGATCCACGTACTCAGCCCCCTTTGGTCAGAGCCGTAACCGTAGTGAGTGCTGTCGATACCTCCCGCGCATTTACCGGCGTTGTTGTCGCACGCGTTCAAAGCGACCTTGGTTTCAGAGTTCAGGGAAAGATCCTTGAACGCCTGGTTGATACCGGCCAGACCGTTAAGCGTGGCCAGCCCTTGATGCGTCTGGATCCTGTTGACCTGCGTCTGCAGGCACAGGCTCAGCTTCAGACCGTCGCGGCTGCACAGGCTCGTGCCAGACAGGCGGCTGATGATGAGGCGCGTTATCGTGGCCTGGTCGCTACAGGCGCCGTATCGGCATCGGCCTACGACCAGATAAAAGCCGCAGCGGATACGGCAAAAGCTGAGCTCAGTGCGGCTCAGGCACAGGCCAGAGTGGCACAAAACGCAACGGGTTATGCCGTGCTGCTGGCCGACGCCGATGGCGTGGTCATGGATACGCTGGCCGAGCCGGGCCAGGTCGTCAGTGCAGGGCAGCATGTGGTCAGGCTGGCCAGAGCAGGCCAGCGCGAAGCGGTTGTGCAGCTGCCCGAGACGTTACGCCCGGCTCCCGGAAGCGAGGCTAATGCAACGTTATACGGTGGTGGAAAACAGTCGTCTCCTGCGAAGCTGCGCCAGCTCTCCGATGCGGCCGATCCCGTGACGCGTACCTTTGAGGCGAGATATGTGCTGGAAGGGACGCTGGCAGGCGCACCGCTGGGTTCTACCGTTACGCTCCATATTGCAGAAGATAAAGCAGCCCGGCAGGTGATGCAGGTACCTTTAGCGGCAATCTATGATCCAGGAAAAGGGCCGGGTGTCTGGAGTATTTCAGGTAAACCCGCCAAAGTGTCATGGCGGTCCGTTCAGGTGCTGGGTTTGGGTGACGATGCGGCAAGGATAACGGGTAGCCTCAGGCCAGGCGAGCAGGTGGTTGCTTTGGGTGCGCATTTGCTGCATGACGGTGAGGCCGTCCGCATGGAACAAAGCGACACCCGTGTCGCCGGGAGCCAGCTATGAGCGAGGGAAGATTCAATCTTTCAGCGCTTGCGGTTCGTGAGCGCTCAATCACCCTGTTCCTGATCATCCTGATTACGGTCGCGGGCGTTCTTTCATTTTTCGAACTGGGACGGGCTGAAGATCCCCCTTTTACCGTCAAGCAGATGACGATTATCTCTGCCTGGCCGGGCGCTACCGCACAGGAAATGCAGGATCAGGTGGCCGAACCGCTTGAAAAACGCATGCAGGAGCTCAGGTGGTATGACCGGAGTGAAACCTACACGCGTCCCGGACTGGCTTTTACCCTGCTGTCACTGCAGGACAGTATGCCGCCTTCACAGGTACAGGAAGAATTCTATCAGGCGCGTAAAAAGCTGGGTGATGAGACCAAAAACCTGCCGGCTGGTGTTATCGGGCCGATGGTTAATGATGAATTTTCCGATGTGACCTTTGCGCTCTTTGCGCTGAAAGCAAAAGGGGAACCACAGCGACTGCTGGTCCGCGATGCGGAATCGTTGCGCCAGCGCCTTCTGCATGTCCCAGGGGTCAAGAAAGTCAATATTATCGGGGAGCAGGCGGAACGTATCTTTGTCTCGTTCTCCCACGACCGGCTGGCCACGCTGGGCATTTCTCCTCAGGATATTTTCTCCGCCCTCAACAGCCAGAACGTACTGACACCCGCCGGTTCAATTGATACCCAGGGACCGCAGGTCTTTATCCGCCTTGATGGCGCTTTCGATAAACTGGAAAAAATTCGGGAAACGCCCATCGTTGCGCAGGGCAGAACCCTGAAACTTTCTGACGTCGCAACCGTTGAGCGTGGCTATGAAGATCCGGCGACTTTCCTGATCCGTAATCAGGGTGAACCGGCATTGCTGCTGGGCATCATCATGCGGGACGGCTGGAACGGCCTGGATTTGGGGAGCGCGCTGGATGCTGAAACGGCCAAAATCACTGAGGGTATGCCGCTCGGCATGACCTTGACCAAGGTCACCGATCAGTCAGTCAACATCAGCTCCGCTGTTGATGAGTTCATGATCAAATTTTATGTCGCGCTGCTGGTGGTCATGATGGTGTGCTTCGTCAGTATGGGATGGCGCGTGGGCATTGTGGTCGCGGCCGCCGTGCCGTTAACGCTGGCTATTGTCTTCATGGTGATGGAGGCTTCCGGCAAAAACTTTGACCGTATCACCCTGGGGTCGCTGATCCTTGCGCTCGGGTTGCTGGTTGATGATGCCATCATCGCCATTGAAATGATGGTGGTGAAAATGGAAGAGGGCTATGACCGGATCAAAGCCTCGGCCTATGCCTGGAGCCACACAGCCGCCCCGATGCTCGCCGGCACGCTGGTTACCGCCGTTGGTTTTATGCCTAACGGTTTTGCACAGTCCACAGCAGGTGAATACACCAGCAATATGTTCTGGATTGTAGGTATCGCCCTTATTGCTTCCTGGGTTGTGGCGGTGGTGTTTACGCCTTATCTGGGCGTGAAGATGCTGCCGCAAATCAAAACGGTAGAGGGAGGGCATACGGCCCTCTACAACACCCGTCATTACAACCGCTTTCGACGGGTGCTGACCCGCGTTATCGCGCAAAAATGGCTGGTGGCCGGCACCGTTATTGCCCTCTTTGCCGTTGCTGTTCTCGGGATGGGGCTGGTGAAAAAACAGTTTTTCCCCACTTCCGATCGCCCGGAGGTGCTGATTGAGGTTCAGATGCCTTATGGCACCTCTGTTGAGGAGACCAGCGCCACCACGGCGAAAATTGAAGCCTGGCTGAGAAAGCAGAAAGAGACAAAAATCGTCACCTCCTACATCGGGCAGGGGCCGCCGCGGTTTTATCTGGCCATGGCGCCCGAGCTTCCCGATCCGTCGTTTGCGAAAATTGTCGTGCTGACGGACAGCCAGGATGCACGTGAGGCGCTTAAGTTCCGCCTGCGCGAAGCGGCAGCCGGCGGTCTGGCGCCTGAGGCGCGCGTACGCGTGACGCAACTGGTGTTCGGTCCGTATTCACCTTATCCGGTGGCCTACCGGGTTATGGGGCCGGATCCCGCCACCCTGCGTGAAATTGCAGATAAGGTAGAGAAGGTGATGCAGGCCAGCCCGATGATGAGAACCGTCAACACCGACTGGGGGTCACGGGTACCGACGCTGCATTTCACGCTTAATCAGGACCGCCTTCAGGCGGTAGGGCTGACAACAAACGCGGTTGCGCAGCAGCTTCAGTTTCTGCTTTCAGGGGTTCCGATCACCTCTGTGCGGGAGGATATCCGTTCGGTGCAGGTGATGGGACGGGCTGCAGGTGATATCCGGCTCGATCCGGCAAAAATAGCGGGCTTTACCTTAGTGGGGGCTTCCGGCCAGCGCATTCCGCTCTCTCAGGCAGGCGAGGTTGAGGTACGAATGGAAGATCCTGTTCTGCGCCGTCGCGATCGTACTCCGACCATTACCGTAAGGGGAGATATCGCCGACAACCTGCAGCCGCCGGATGTTTCTACGGCAATGATGAAAGCGTTGCGGCCGGTCATCGATAAGCTTCCGGCCGGATACCGCATTGAGCAGGCGGGATCGATTGAAGAATCCGGTAAAGCGACGAAAGCGATGGCGCCGCTGTTCCCGATTATGATCGCCATGACGCTGCTAATCATCATTTTGCAGGTGCGGTCGATGTCAGCGATGGTGATGGTCTTTCTTACCGCGCCGCTGGGACTGGTCGGCGTAGTGCCCACGCTGCTGCTCTTTAACCAGCCGTTTGGCATTAATGCACTGGTTGGACTGATTGCCCTGTCGGGCATCCTGATGCGTAACACCCTGATCCTGACAGGACAGATCCACCATAATGAGCAGGAAGGGCTGGCACCTTTTGATGCGGTGGTGGAGGCAACGGTACAGCGCGCCCGCCCGGTGTTACTGACGGCAATGGCTGCCATTCTGGCATTTATTCCGCTGACGCATTCCGTGTTCTGGGGAACGCTGGCCTATACGCTGATTGGCGGTACGTTGGGCGGCACCATCATCACGCTGGTGTTCCTGCCCGCTATGTACGCAATCTGGTTCAACATTCGTCCTGATAAACCGACCTCTGCTGACGAAGAAGCCTTGAAGCGACCATAGCGCTTAATCAGGCGTGATCTCTGAAGAAGGGATCACGCCCTTTACTATATCGAATTGAGTGAGGAGGTTTAACCTGTGGCGCCTGAAATTCAAAAGCGCATTGTCGTGACCGGCAGCGGCGTTGTCAGTCCTCCCGGATGCGGTACTTATAAGGTCTGGTATAGGCTTCTGAGGAGCGCTCGGGTATAACAAGCCTTTCGATACCAATCCATTGATGTCGCCTGAAAGCGTCAGGAGATTTTAAATGCCGTTTTGTCGGTGAGTAGTACCGTAGCCCGGCAAAGGCGGCTACGGTTTGACATATTTCACCAACCCTCCTCGCTGCAAAGTCAGAGCTGCCAGTACCGGTGAAGAACCCCTTGTGCGCCATCGGGGTGATCATGGCAAGGCCTCTATCTCCGCGTTAGTGCTGTGAGGCACTTACGGGCGTGTACACGAAATCTGAAGCGACACATCTTAAAGCAGTACTGATTTTAGTTACAGCATACTATTTAAAGCCAAGTCTGTCCCAAGCCTATGGCCCGGAGCGGTACGGCTTCTCAGTGGGGAGAAGCGGATCCGGGTATCGGGATGTACGCAGAGGTTACCAAAAGACTTTATGGATGCTGTAACTAATTCTGTTATGGACGATGCCATCCGTATACAGTTTACTACCTTAATTTTCATAGCTACTGCGAAAGTTTTTTAATAGAGCGAGATTTTATGCCGGTAACTAAGTGGAGAGAGCGACCTTTTTAGTGCTGTCTCTGACGCACGAAAGATACTCCCTTTTTGAAGGGCATGCTGTGTTAAGTATTAATATTCGAAATTAATAGCTGACCGGCCCTACTTTTTGACGCTAATCTCATGTATCGAAGTTAAGTGCTTTTCAGATGCCCCTTCGCCATTTTTCGGTTTCAACATGACCTACTCATGCGGTAAAAGGCATAAGAAAAGGGGTTAGTTTAGTGAAACCTGACAAAGCTGAATTTATGTTACGGTGCCAGCGCAAAACCGCGCCCGACTGCAGTAAGTTAATAAAGGGCAATGTTAAGGCTGGAGGACAGTATAGGGTTCCGGATCGGTATTCAGGCGCCTCGGCTGTTCGCTTTTCAGCACCGATTCCAGCGCGATGACCTGCTGAACCATTATTTTCGATGATCAGGCGACCCAGTATGGTAATGGCCGTTCTTTCTGCCCGCTTTGGCTACCGCAAGGGAACCAACTTGCCCTGCCGTTTCATTCAGCAGTTCATCCAGACGTTCCCCGTTCTGGCGGCTGCGTTTTTCCGGCTCGCCTGCCTGATGACTTTGTCCTGCTCCTACCTCGCCAGGTCTGTACTGATAGCCTAGTTGCGGAACTGGCCAGGTCAGGCACGGCTCTCTTCTCCAGAGATGCCGCATAACGCAAAAATTTTTCAGACAACCAAAGACGCAATGGCTTGTTCGGGCCGCTATCATTATCCTTCTCGTGCAGCACGATAACGTAGCGCAGCTGTTCATGTACTGATAAAGCTTCAGGCGGGCTGTTACAGGCTTTACGTCCGTTTTCATAAACCTGAAGCATACCCCTTGCCACATCGATATGCTTCAATGGCGCCATGATTTCAGACGGATAATCGCTGTCGGGATTGTAATCGCAGTTTGCAACCAGTGTGTGGGACAGGACATCCAGCACCTGGCGGTTTTCAGAACGCGCATGTATGCGCATCGGTTTTGGTTTGAAATCCGGATCGTTGTGACGCGTATAGAGTACATATCCCGTCTGCCAGAGCTTAATTAGATCCCGGTTTCTGTGCCAGTCGTGGCTTTGGAAACTTACAACTATCCTGGCTGCCAGATAAATACGTATCCTCTTATGCCCATAGTGTGTAGCTCAGATGCTTGCTCGTTCCACATTGAAGGCACATATATCTGCACCCTTAAGTCACATAATGCCCACTTCTCCAGCGCAGATATATTTGTGACAAGCGCCAATGCATGAAAAAGTGTGATGTGCATAAAGACATCCTGCCGCATTAAAGTTGTCTGTGTTCCGACCTATGCGATGCCGACAAATCTGCCCGCAGCAAGCAGAGGGCGCAGCGTCGAAACCGCAACTGGTGCACTACAGGCAAGGATTAATACGAAATCTACAAACCAAAACAGAAGATCATAGTGGGACTTTCAATATGAAAGAAATCAAAAAATAATTTATTTATCATAAAGTTAAGTACATAAATTCTGCGGGACAATTTTATGAGTGGCTGCATAATGAGCGATGCATTCTGGCGCGGCATAAATGATACTATTTAAGACAGTTATGCTTTCCAAATACACGCCGCTCAACCTCTTCGCTGATGAAGTTATCTGTAGGCTCAGAAAAAAACCTCGGGACTTTCAGTATGAAAGGATCCGAGAAAAAAATTAATATTCAGTCAGTTACATACGAATTTTTGGCGGGACAATTTGACTGGCAGACGATGCCGGGATCGCCCGGCACTCGATAAACTTTCTATTCACCGCCAGGCATTTTTTCCATTATTTGCTTTATTGCCTCATCAATCTCCGCCTGTAAAGCAGGTGAAATTCGGGAGAACTCGTAGACTACCAGACGTTTTTTCAGGTCAGTTTTCTTTCTGGCATATTGACGACGATCGGCAAATTCGCGCAGTTTTACTGTTTCAACCTGCTTACCCACTGCCTGTTTTAAACTCTTACTTTCAGCACGAATTATCGCAATAATTTTCGCTTTATCCGTACTTGCCCCCTCAGTCTCTGCAATCTGCTGCCTGACCTTTTTCATCAGTTCAGCAACAGGCATTCCTTTATTTTTAGCATCTTCAGCCACCTTGAGAAGCAACTGGTAGTCAGCCAGGGAGATATCATTGATCACGGGAAATACGGCGACCATCTCATCAGGAACCGCAGCAGCCTGGAACGCGCGCGTAACTTTAGCTGGAGAGATATTTTCCGCTCGTGCTATTTCGTCCTTGGACATACCTTTGTCGTACATCATCTCAAAACGTTTGCCCAGCTCGCGTAAACTGTGTTCCCGTGCTGTCTGGATATCAATAGCCAGTTGGCGCGCGTCTGCAATGCTGAGCTCGTCTTTGGTGACCAGTACGTCAAATTTTGTCTGGCTAAAAATACATGCGGCACGCCGGCGTGTACCGTCCAATATTTCGATACGCCCACCGACTTCGCGACCGATAGCCGGAAAAAATTGTTGCAGCTTAATGGTACGCGAGATATCACTAACTGATTCAGGCGTAAGCATGGTTTGATCACGCCCGTTAACAGCTGAGTCAACAAATGTTTTAGCCTCGATATCTCCGCTAAACACAACGGTACTGACAAATTTTGCGGTTTTACCTGATTTAAGCGTAAAGGTCCTGAAATTACCTTCCCCTTCGAGCATTTTGGCAAACTCAGAACTGCTGTTTCCCAGTACACGCCCGCGTGCTAATACCTTTTTCATTCTGCGGCTCCCCTGATGAACTCAATTCGGTCAAAAACCGCCTTTGTGAAACGTTCGGCTTCTGTACGGGCCTTTTTTAGTGCTTCTGCGCTACCGGGATAAGACACCGGATTTGCACTTATTATCGTATCGAATGATTCACCGCAGCGCTCAAAACCATCCAGGCGCGGCAAGGATGAATCCAGAATGCTGCTTGCATAAACTTCCCGCGCCAGACTGTGTGACGTTTCATGATCGCGCTTATTGGTCATCTTGGACATAAACCCGATATTTGCGCTTAAACGCGGTTCGACGCCTTCTTCTTCCAGGCGCTCCAGCATTTCAGGTAAGCGGGTCAGATATTTAAGCGTCGAATGGAAATCGACCTGTGCCGGTGGAGTGGGCGTCAACAGTAAATCACTGGCCGCCAGGCCATTAAGCAAAAACGGATCGAGGTGAGGGCCGGTATCGATAAAAATAAAATCGTAGTCGTCAGCAACACGGTCAATGATTTTTTTCCTGAGGACTTCAGAAGGCTTTGAGCCGGGCAGATGTTCTGCAACCAGTGACTCCCACTGGCTGGCCACAAAACCATCATCAATGGATGCCGGTATCACATCCACGCCAGGGATGATCGTCGGGCGGATGACGGTTTCGCGTAATGTTTCCGCATCAAGATCGTTCAATATAGCCTGCGCAGCAGTCTCAAGAACCGACCCGATACTGTGGGTATGATCCAGGAACATGGTGCTTGATGCCTGAGGGTCGAGATCTATTACCAGAATCCGCAAATCATGACGCAACAAATCCTGATGTACACGTAGTGCATGTGCCAACGTTACGGTGCTGACGGTCTTCGATACCCCACCTTTCAGGTTTACCACAAAAATCACATAAGGTTCCTGATGTATATCCCGGTATTTAGGAATTTTGCGATGCGCATAGATATCTATAACGTTTTGAATTGTTAATGCATATTGTTCAACGTTACCGACCTGCTTTTTGTTGAAATCATAACCCTGTTCTTCCATTTCTTTCATGGATTGTTCGACGATACGGCGGCTCAGTTTAGGTAGCTTTGCCACTGCATTGCGAGTATAAGTCTGATGGTACTCTGTCAGGTTAAACTCTTTCCGCTGCTCCTCAATATCCCGGCTCATCGCCTGCAGTAAAGAACTTGCTCTCAAAGCTATCGTACCAACACCACCGTAATCGCGTTTCATCATTATTCCTCGGTTATAATCCCTTGCCTGAACGGGCATCTCAGCAAAAACAATTGTACATACACCCGGCCAACGTACAACAAAAAATAGCCAGGCAAAAAAAAATTGTACGTAATCATTTTAATTGACGCTCAACCTGAAATCAGGTGGCCTGGAAGCGCTATAGAAAGATTTGCTATCCGGCGTAAACCGGCATCATTGAATCCAGGGTAGGGCAAACAATGGTGCGAATGTGTGATGAGGATGAAAAAGGCATTTCGCCTTTCCATGCGTTACGTTGTTAGCGATAGTGGGCACGCTTTCCGGTGCAAGCTCAATGTTGTCCATCACAACAGTGAGTGGTTGAGCATGCGCCTCGTTATGATGTCGTTTCCATCAGGGTTAACCTGTCCTGCAAACTGCTGAACGACGACCTCTGGGAGCTCGATATCATTAAGAGAGATCCGATGAACGTGCGTAGAAAGTTCTGTTAGTTACCGCAATTCAGGAAACCGCTGGGGTTTGGACTGGTGAAATAGCTTCCGGATGCGCCGGAGAGTAAGTCTTGCCGTCTGCATCCGGAGGATCGGCAGAATGAACTCAAATCATTTGTGGGATACCTTTCCTGCAGAAGCACAAACGGACCAGGGTAGAAAGAATGGCAAACATTAAGCCAAGAAATACTTGATACCCTGCATTAAATGCAAATGCCTGCAGCCTTAGCGTAAGTTTTTTCTGTTCGCCTCTTATAGCCTGAACAAAGTTATGGCTTTTTTGCCGGGATCCTGATACGAATTCATGTCAAATCGTGAAGCGATTTACTCAAAGGAGACCCGAGCCTGAACTCGTCAAATGTTATTTCAAGTCCTTCTCTCTCCGGGGTGCAGCCCATCACGCCGATAAAACGATTTTTTATATCTGGCCAGTGACATAGCCTCAGCAGCGGCCATTTTTTACCATCTGTCGAATACTGGATCCTTAAGGCCTCGTTTTCCAGCGTAGTGCGCATCCAGAAAGTTTGCGGATCGCCGGGAAAAAGACCGGTTGACCAGTCAGAGGTTTTACGCGTAACCACGCACCCTATAGATGACAGATCGTCATTAAATTCAATCCCAGCTTTAACCCAATGATGTTCGTCATCCTGCAAAAAAATACCTGCCTGGTCATACAGATGGCAGAAATTCGCCATGATTTTTACCTGAAGGGTAAAGTCGTTCTCCACGTAAAATCCATACGCATGTCCGGTATGCCGCTGAAAACCGTAATAGGTTTGACGCCAGAAATCCGTGTTGAGCGCGGTAGTTAACTGTAGTTTTCCATTTTCCAGTGAGTAGTTATCGGGCTTGTTGATCCAGTTGCCTTTGCCTGCTTCCAGTGAATCCACAACAATCATAAGCCTTCCCCATGTTGAGCGTATATCAGACCCTGTTTTTTGAATTCTCGTTTATTCAGCAAACCGCAATATAAGCTTTTAGTCACAAGCGGTTAGCCAGAGGCGGTCAGTCAGGGCATAACGCATTAAAAACGAGAGTCTGGTTTCCCGGGCGCAAGGTTAAAATCCTGGCATGGGAAGTATTGTCAGCGTAGCTGATTATTGTGGCATGGGTTCTCTCAATGCATATATTGCTTTTTTAGCGGTGCCTTAATGTGCAACTAAAGCCAATGTTAATTAGTACATTTTATCCGCTGTGATCCCCTTGCATATGTGAAAAGTCGCTGCCAGTTGAAAGCACTTATCTATTTTTTTCAAATCAGTCAGACCATGTTGCGGTCTTAGTTTTGATATCGAACATCAAAAGGTGGTAAGAGGCGTAGTGTACCAATAGTGATAGCCAGTTTTTCCTTATTATTCACAGGCCAGATCCAATCAATCGATCCTGAATAGATCCTTCTAAGATCCCTAAGAGATCCCCGGAGTCGCTCAGCCCTTATCTGGCCTGTCCTGGAAGGGGGTTACTATCCACTGTGGTGAGCAAAATAACCACTGTAATAAGCTAAATAACCGCTATAACGAGTAAAACATCCACGCTGGACAGTAGTTAAAAACCACTGTAGTGAGTATCATGCCAATTTGCCTGTAGATAACTGATGATTAAGCAGTTGCCGCTGTAGCATTGCCTGTAGCGGGTTTGCTGAACCTTTGTATTATCCGGACACAGCTTTAACCCATAGCTATCCACAGGCTCCTGAAAATAAGATTTTTTTATCCACTGGTTCGATCCAATAACAGATCATATAAAGAACCAGAAAGACCCATAAAGATCCCCGCGCTTCGCAAGGCCTGCCGTAACTGGCCTGAGAAGGGATCGTTAACCACTGTGGTAAGTAAAACAACTACTGTAGAGAGTAATAAATCCACTATAGCAAGTAGCCTGACCACTACGGTGAGTGTTAGTATCCACTGTAACCAGTAACGGCGAATATCGCTTGTTCATATCACGGGTTTGTAAAATGCCGAAAAAAGAACAAGAAATCAGTCAGATAGATGCAGCTTTTTGTGAAACCGACAAGAAGACGGGAGAGGTTATCAACCTGACTCCTAACAGTAACAATACCGTTCAGCCGGTGGCGCTGATGCGGCTTGGGCTGTTTGTACCCACGCTTAAATCGACGGCGCGGGGCAGAAAAAACCAGATGTCGACCATGGATGTCACTGACGAGCTGAAACAGCTGTCGATCGTTAAATCCGAAGGGTACGAAAATATCAGGATAACCGGTGCCCGGCTTGATATGGATAACGATTTCAAAACCTGGGTCGGCATTATCCATGCCTTTGCCAAATATAAGGTGCTGGGAGACAGCGTAACGCTGCCGTTCGTCGATTTCGCTAAACTGTGCGGCATCCCTTCTGTACGCTCTTCAGCGAAGCTGAGAAGCCGTCTGGATGCTTCCCTGACCCGCATTGCGACCAATACTATTCAGTTCAGCAACAAAGAAGGGGAGTATTACGTCACGCATCTGGTGCAGTCAGCCAAATACAGCACTAAAACCGACAGTGTTACTCTCCAGGCCGATCCCAAGATTTTTGAGCTCTATCAGTTCGATAAAAAGGTGCTTCTTCAGCTCAGAGCCATCAACGAGCTGTCCCGTAAAGAGTCTGCACAGGCCCTTTATACTTTTATCGAAAGCCTGCCGCCTTCACCAGCGCCCATATCCATGGCCCGCCTGCGCGCTCGCCTGAACCTCACTTCGCGTACCATCACGCAAAACGCGACCGTCCGTAAAGCGATGGAGCAGCTGAGGGAGATCGGCTACCTGGACTACACAGAGATTAAGCGAGGCAAAATCGTCTATTTCGTCATCCACTACCGGCGGCCAAAGCTCAGACCGGCAGAAATCCCGCTTGGCCTGCCCGATTTGCCTGAGGACGAGATTGAGGAAACCGTACCCCAGGGCGAAATGGTTATGCTTTCGCGAGAAGAGCTGGAACTGTTAGAAAAGATCCGTAGCGGTAAAAAACCGTAACCACTGTGGAGAGCAAAAGCGCCAGCAACCACTGCGATGAGCGTCAGTTTGCTCCTGTAAGTCACCGTTATGTCGGATAAGCAACCACTGTAATGAGAGGCGGATCTCATTACAGTGGTTGTTGAGCCAGCGTTAAGCAAGTCAGGCTCAAATACCTTCCTGCCTGGCTTTACCAAAACATGACTCTAGCCAGACACGCTGTACGCCTCGCTATTAAAGGTCACGCTCACCAGAGTGGATACATTTTTACCGCCGTTTTACTCACTATAGTGGTTATTACTCCCCATAGTGGTTTATTACTTTCCGCAGTGGTCAAAAGTTTACGCCTTTTTACTCGCTTCAGTGGTTAAGCGGAAACTGCCCGGCAGAAACCAGGAAGGGCGTTTTCTTCATTCTGAGAGCGGCGGTTGGTCACCTACGAAATGATATTAATGCTTTATATCGCTCGAGATGGACTGCTCTCGGGAGCTCGCTGACTACAGTCATCTTCGTGCGCACAATGCGGCAGGACAGCAGGCGTTCCTTCCATTTATTGATCCCTGTTCTGCAATCAACCAGCTATTTTTCAGCAGCCTGCCATACTCTGTTAACGAAAATTCGTGCGTTTATCATTTTTTATTTATCAGACGGCTGTGACGCAGCGGTTTATGAGGGCCAGATATGTTGCAGGAAAAAGTAGCGGTAATTACAGGTGGGACTTCTGGCGTAGGACGCGCCAGCGCACAGGCCTTTGCTGAAGCAGGCTATGCGGTAGCGGTGATTGGCCGTAGTGAACAAAGCGTAAAAGAGACTATTGAAGAGTTAAAACTGTTTGGTGTACAGGCATCGGGCGCGGCAGTAGATGTGGCAGACGGCGGCGCGCTGTTGGCGGCCGGTCGTAAAATCGAAGCCGAACTTGGTCCGATCAACGTCTGGGTTAACGCAGCCATGCTGACCGTGCTGGCGCCCGTTACGCAAATTACTGACGAAGAATTCCAGCGCGTCACCGATGTGACCTATCTGGGCTGCGTTCACGGCACCCGTACTGCGCTAACGCTGATGGGGGAACGTGACGAGGGGATTATCGTACAGGTAGGCTCAGCGCTCGCTTATCGTTCGGTTCCGCTACAGTCCGCTTACTGCGCGGCCAAAGCGGCAATCAGGGGCTTTACGGATTCGCTGCGCAGCGAGCTGCTGCATAACAACAGTTCGATTCGGCTGACTATGGTGCATCTGCCGGGCGTTAATACCCCTCAGTTTGACTGGTCGCGTAACAAAATGGGCAACACCGTTCAGCCTATGCCGCCCATTTTCCAGCCGGAGGTCGCCGCCAGAGCCATTCTTAAAGCCGCGCGCCATGCGCCGCGGGAAGTGTGGGTCGGGCGTTCCACATTCCAGTCCATCGTGGGCAATATGCTGTTCCCGGGCCTGCTGGATCGTATGATGGCAAAACAGGGCTGGAGCGGCCAGATTACCGAGGAGCCGGAGGTCGCTGGCCGGCCGGATAACCTGCATCAGTCCGTCGAAGGACTGCACCGCAGTCACGGCCGTTTTGATGAAAAAGCGGAGCAGCGTGCGCTTAATCTGAACGTCAACAACCCCGGATTGACCATTCTGGGCGTTGCTGCCGTGGCCTGGCTGGGATTACGCAGCTTGCGGCGCCGTTAAAGCCTCTGCACGGGCAGGAGGTGAGCATATCGCAATTTTTGAGTAAAAGGCGCTTACAGAGCGCCAGTTACCGCGAAAACTACTGCGTAAAGACCTCGCGGAAGGCCTCCAGCGCCGCTGCCGAATCATCCGATGCCCAGCCTTCCAGCGCGACCGTGCCGTGATAGTCAATCTCCCGAAGCGCTCGCGCCACCGCCTTGTAATTGATCTCACCGGTGCCGGGCTCTTTACGGCCCGGTACGTCAGCTACCTGAATCTCACCGATATGTTTCTGGCTTTTACGGATCAGCTCAATCAGGTTGCCTTCGCCGATCTGTGCGTGATACAGGTCGAGATTCATTTTCAGCGCGGGGCTGTTAACGGCGCTGACCAGCGCCAGCGTATCGGCCGCCAACGCAAACGGCGTTCCCGGATGGTCAACGGGCAGATTGAGGTTTTCCAGCGTAAATATTCGTCCGGCGCGTTCGCCCATTCGCGCCAGCTGACGTAAGGTTTCCACAGCCTTAAGCCACATCGCACCAGTCACCACCTCGACCGGTTTTACCGGTAATCCTTTGTCATCCAGACCGGTTCCGTGAAGATTTAAAGCCGGACACCGTAGCCGCTCTGCGATCGCCAGCGAGGCTTCAGCGCTTTGCAGCAGCTGCCGGATATCGTCGTCATCGGTCAGATTACCGCTGAGATAGCCTGTCATGGAGGTGAAGCGCGCGCCGGTGGCGGCCAGCGCATCAATGTCTTTACCGGCCCATCCCCAGATTTCGACACCAAACCCCAGCGCATGAATACGCTTTACCCGCTCCACAAACGGCAGATCGAGGAAGACCATTTCGGCGCAAACGGAAAGCTGATAGCTGTTCATTAGCGTGCGTCCAGTTTGACGGGCTGACATTGTTTAACTGATTCAATGCAGGCCAGCGCAATTTCGAGCGCGTTACGCGCATCTTTGCCCGTAGCACGCGGCGTTTCGCCGGTGCGGATACAGCGCGCAAATTCGGCCATCTCCGTCACATAGGCTTCACGCAGCAGCTCGGAATCCATGCGGGAAGTTTCAATAACAATGCCGCCCTCGTGATAGCGCACGCAGTTGGTAGCGTTGATATTGCCCGCCTGCAGCATGCCTTTGCTGCCAAAGACTTCACCGCGGACGTCATAGCCATAGACCGCCTGAAAATTGGCTTCCGCCGTCGCGATGGCGCCATTGTCAAAGCGGATAGTCACTACAGAGGTGTCCAGCAGGCCTTTGTCTTTAAAATCCGGACGCACCAGCGCGTCGGCCAATGCGTAAACCTCCACCGGTTTTGCGCCGGGGTTAAAATGCAGCAGCGTATCGAAATCATGGATAAGCGTTTCAAGAAAAATGGTCCACTGCGGGATGGGGGCCGGATCGCGCAAGGCCGGATCGCGAGTGACCGAACGGCTTAACTGAGTCGTGCCGTTCACGCCCGATTTCACCGCCGCAATCGCAGCGGCAAAGCCGCCGTCAAAACGACGGTTAAAGCCGACCTGCAATACCACACCGGCATGGCTGGCCGCCGCGATCGCACGGTCCGCTTCCTCAAGGGTTACCGCCATCGGCTTTTCGCAAAAGACGTGTTTTCCCACGCTGGCGGCCGCTATGACCCATTCAGCATGAGTACGCGCGGGGGCAGCAATAGCAATGGCGTCAATGTCCGGGTCCTGCAACAGCGCATGAAGATCGCTGTAGGCTTTTGCCACGCCGAGCTTTTGCGCCAGCTTTTCCGCCGCGCCGGGCTGCGGATCGGCTACGGCCGCCAGCGTCGCGCCCGGCACGCGCCAGGCAAGGTTTTCAGCATGGAAACTGCCCATCCTTCCTGCACCGATAAGTCCCACTCGTACAGTTTTCATCATCACAGCACTCCTTATTATTTAGTGTTTGCCCAGTCGGGCAGGGAAGATTGTTCAGCGGGCCGCGTCGCCCTGGCTGCGAAGCGGCGGGATTTGGAAAGCATCAGCGGTTCGATATGTTCAAGAGAGACGCCACGCGTTTCCGGCAGGAAGCGCTGTACGAACCAGAACGCTACCAGGCATCCCACCGTGCACAGCATCAGCGGAAAAGCGCCGTGGAAATGCGTCATCAACAGGGCGCTGCGGTTCATCATGGGGAAGCTTTGCGTGACGATAAAATTCGCCACATACATGGAAGAGAAGGCGAACCCCATCGCCACGGCGCGCATGCGATTAGGGAAAATCTCTGAAATTAGCAGCCACGCGCCAAGACTCCACGACAGCCCGAAAATCAGAACGAAAGCCACCAGCCCAATCACCGGCAGCATGCCGTCATGCTGCGCGATAAACGCCCATGAGGTGAACATCAGGCACAGCGCGCATCCTATTGCGCCCCAGCGCAGCAGCGGCTTCCGGCCAAAGCGGTCGATGGTGCTCAGACAGACTGCCACGCCCGCCAGCAGCGCCACGCCCAGAAAAATGCTCTGGAACAGCGAATCCTGGGTGCTGCCGGTAATGTTCTGCAGCAGGGACGGCGCGTAATAAAGCAGGATATTGATACCGGAAACCTGCTGCAAAATGGCGATCGCGCAGCCTGTCAGCAAAATGTAGCGTGCACGCGGGTCGCGCAGGATGCCGCGTTGGCTGGACTGGGCAGGTGCGTCCTGAGAAGAAGCCAGAATTTCCGTGAGTAAACGCTCGGCGTGTTGCGCGTTGGACAGGCGGGTCAGCACCTGGCGAGCGCGATCCGTTTTACCTTTCAGCGCCAGCCAGCGGGGAGATTCCGGCATCAACGGCACCAGCAGCAGGAACAGCGCGCAGGGCACCACGCCGGAAGCCAGCATCCAGCGCCAGCCCTCGCTGACGATCCAGGCATGCGGCATACCGCGCGCAATCAGATAGTTAACGATATACACCGTGACCTGGCCGCCAACCATCAGCATTTGCTGCAGGCCAAGCATACGGCCGCGCCAGTCCTTGGGGGAGATTTCCGCGATATAGAGAGGGGTAATCGCTGACGCCATTCCTACCGCCAGCCCGCCAATTAGTCGATAGAGCACAAAACCCGTCAGCGAATGGGCGAGAGCGGATCCCACGGCGGAAATAACAAAGAGTACGGCGGTAATAATCAACGTGGACTTGCGCCCGATACGGTCTGAAACGTATCCCACGCCCCATGCGCCCGCCACGCACCCCAGAATAACGTTTGAAACGGCCCAGCCGCTTTCCCACGCAGAAAGGTTGAGATGTTCTGTTAAAGGCTCAATTACGCCGGAGATCACCGAAGCGTCATAGCCAAGGATCACGCCGCTGAGTGAAGCAATGGAACAGATGAAAAGAATCAACCGGATATTATGTTTACGCATCACAACCCCTTTCCTTTTAACGCTTTCAACGTGTCTGTAAGAGGTATTGCAAAGGGGATGCCAACCGGTAGGGGCCTGTAATGTGAAGTACCACACAGTTAGAGATCACAAACTGGAAACAAAATTTACATGTCAACTTAACATGTAAATAAAATGGACATTCCAGACCTGAAAGGATGTGTAGATGAAAAACCTGAGCCGGCTACCCTTTAAAGACGAGAGCGATCCTATCTTCAGCCTGCCGGACAGCACGGAAGTCACGGAGTGGGACAGCCTGCTGTGGCAAGGCTGGCACAGCTTTACGGGCGGCAAACAGCCGGGCTGGATGCGGCAAAGCATTTTGCATTCTTGGCAGCGTTCTCGGGCGCTTAATATCGATCCGGAAACGTTCAGCTATATTTCCCCATCGCCAGACGAACTGGCCGCTATCCTGGAACAAAATGCAGAGATGATTCAGGTTGCGCGCAGCATTATGGAAAACCTGCTGGCCTATAATCCGGACGGCCATATCAACCTGACGGATGCTGACGGGGTAACCTTGTATTATTGCGGTGCCGATCTGACGCCCGTTGGCAGCATTTTGCGTGAGGAGGTGCTGGGCACCAACTGTACCGCGCGCTGCCTGATCGAACAGCGGCTGGTATACGTGTTAAGCGGTGAAAACTGGAAGCTGGATCTGCGTAGAAGGCATCGGCAGTGCGCCGCCGCGCCGGTGCGCGATAAGAACGGCAAGCTGGCTGGCGTACTGACGCTTACCGCCACGCCGGATAAGTTCAACACGCACACGCTGGGCACCGTTCAGGCAGCGGCGGAGACGATAGGCCAACAGCTGCAGCTGCGTCATTTGCTCGCCGAGCAGCAATCTATCCTGGAAACGCTGAATGAAGGGGTAATCGTCTGTGACCGCCACGGCAGCATCAAAACGCTTAATCGCTATGCCCGCCAGATTTTTTGTGGCCTCGATCCGGAAGCGGGATCCATTGATGCGCTGCTGCGTCCGCAGGACGTCTCGCTGCTCAGCCTGCCTTTCTGTAACGATCGCGAGCTGCTTTTTATGCCCGGCGGCAAAGAGCCGGTCTCCTGCCTGGTTTCACTGATGCCCGCGCCTGACGGCGGGCGCGTATTGTCTCTGCGCGAAAACCAGCGTATCCGCGCCATTACCCGGCGGGTGATGGGCGTGAGCGCCAGCTATACGTTCGATATGATCCGCGGCTATTCGCTGCCGCTGCAGCAGGCTATTCAGCAGGCAAGGGCCAGTAGCCGCACCGACAGCACCGTGCTGTTGACGGGTGAAAGCGGCACGGGTAAGGAGCTGTTTGCCCAGGCGATCCATAATGCCGGCCCGCGCCAGCAGGAGCCTTTCGTGGCGCTGAACTGTGGCGCGCTGCCGCGGGATCTGGTACAGAGCGAGCTGTTTGGCTACGCTGATGGCGCATTTACCGGCTCGCGGCGAGGCGGATCGGCCGGAAAATTTGAGCTTGCCGACGGCGGAACGCTGTTTCTCGACGAAATTGGCGAAATGCCGCTGGAAGCACAAACCAGCCTGCTTCGGGTGATCCAGGAAAGCGAAGTGGTGCGTATTGGCGCCGCGCATCCTCTTAAGGTCAACGTCCGTATTATTGCCGCTATCCACTGTAATTTGTCCGATGCCGTGGAGAAAGGCGCTTTCCGCCGCGATCTGTACTATCGCCTCAATGTTGTTTCCCTCAATATTCCCCCGCTACGCGAGCGGCGTGAAGACATTCCGGGCCTGGTAAATACTTTCATTCAGGCGCTTTGTAACCGGCTGAAGCGCATCGCCCCGGCTGTTTCACCGCAGGCGATGGCCTGTTTACAGGCCTGGCAATGGCCCGGCAACGTGCGCGAGCTGGAAAACCTGGTCGAACGGATGGTGAATTTATGCGAGGGGATGGAAATCAGCCAGCAGGATCTGCCCGAGGAGATGCGACAGGGAGATCCTGTTGCTCAGCCAGCGTCCGGGCAGGCTTCGCTGCATGAAAAAGAGCGTCAGCACGTGCTCGAGGTGTTGAGTGCAAATAAGGGAAATATGCGTCAGTCGGCCCGGCTTCTGGGAATTTCACGCACTGCGCTTTACAATAAATTAAATCAGTGGCAGGTGGATCTCATTGCCCTGCGCAAAAACATGCGCAGCCCGGTGTAGGCTGGTGAAGCATGACGGCACAGTTGCACAGCGCGTACAACGTCAGTGCCGGAAAAACACTAAGCGGGCCCGATGTACGTTAAAATGGTGACCAGACTATATTGCGGTCACATTTCGTTAACGGGAGCTCACTGAGCGAAGCTAAAAAAAATGACTGAACAAAAACTTCCTGCCGCCACGCGCGGCCCGTCCGATCACACCCTTCGTGACCAGATTGTCAATGCCGCCATGGAGTACTTCAGCCATTACGGCTTTGAGAAAACCACCGTGTCCGATCTGGCTCGCTCGGTGGGCTTCTCCAAGGCGTATATCTATAAGTTCTTCAGTTCAAAACAGGAGATAGGTGAAGTCATCTGCGCCAGCTGCCTTACGCAGATAACCCAACGTCTGAACGCCGCGCTGGAAGAGGCGCCTTCGGCCACGGAGAAAATGCAGTGCCTTTTTCAGACGCTTACGGTGGCGGGGAGCGAGCTGTTTTTTCGGGAACGCCGCCTTTTTGATATCGCTGCTGCGGCTTCGCGCGATCGCTGGTCGTCGGCAGAGCGGTATGAAGCCTGGCTGCGCGAAACCACCGTTGCCATTCTGCGCGAGGGGCGCGAGGCGGGAGAGTTTGAGCGTAAAACGCCGCTGGACGAAA
The DNA here is from genome assembly GCF_030433775.1 of Erwinia sp. PsM31. Classification (NCBI taxonomy): domain Bacteria; kingdom Pseudomonadati; phylum Pseudomonadota; class Gammaproteobacteria; order Enterobacterales; family Erwiniaceae; genus Erwinia; species Erwinia sp. PsM31. The sequence continues at coordinate 39,851 of NZ_JARUWZ010000028.1, read as the reverse complement.
CGGCTGCCGCTGTTTATCTGGTGCTCAGGCCCTACGCCGATCCGGTGCAGCTGCAGGCCGCCCTTGATACGGCCAAAGAAGATGCCAGCCGCCTGGCTGCGCTGGTGCTGAGAAGCCTTGCGCCTTGATTGCCTATTTTTTGAGGCATGGCTCAGAGAAGGGCGCACTTATGCTGCTATTAAATAAGATAACTTATGCGCTGGCCCGATCCCTTTTTGCCCGCCTGCCTGCTGACCGCGCATGGCGACAGCCAGCGCGGCCAGGCTGCGTCAAGAGGCGCTGACAGACCTTAAAAGCGCTCAGCAGAGAGATGCGGCGGGAGTCGGGGCAACGGTGAATTGCCCCTCGTTATTGGCTTTTAGAAAAAGTCAGGCCTGCGCAACCACGATATTTACGGCTTCCAGCGTCGCAGGGAAGTACTTTCTTCATAGGGAAGCCTGGAAGGCAGTGAGATTAATTCAATTACGCTGCCCCAGGGCGTCCGGCCGTAGCAGAAAAAGTTATTGTCTCCTGCCTCGGTCGGAAACATCAGCGGCTGCGGAGACGTAAACATTTTCCCGCCGGCACGCTCAAACAGGCCGATGGCTTCGTTAATGTCATCAACGTAAACGGCAAAATGCTGGATGCCGTAATCGCTGGGCCGTACGGGCTGATGCTGCTCCGGCCCCTGCATTTCAAACAGCTCAAGGCCGGGGCCGTGCTGTAGTTTCATCATCCTGACCGTGGTGATTCTGGTTCCCGGAAACAGGTTCAGGATACTTTCCGTCTCTTCGCCTTTCACGTCGTCGTCCGAGGGCGACACGGAGTCGTAGATAACTTCAGCCCCAAAAGCTTCTGAAAAGAAGCGGGTTGCTTCTTCAATATCAGAAACGGTGATGCCAACATGGTCCATACCGCGAACGGTGCCGGTAGACATAATTTCCTCCAAAGATTTTACAGACAGGGTAAAGGTGTTGCTCAGCTCTGCTTTACCGCCATTTCTGCCAGCGCGCTGAGCTGAGCCGCAATCAGGCTGCGGGTATCCGCATCCGTTATGGTGCAGCTTTGCGGATCGAGCCGGGATGAAGCCTGGCTAATCATCACTTCAGGCTTGTTCAGGACGCTGCCGTCCAGAAAGACCAGGATCTGACGCAGATGATATTGTGCCCGGGCGCCGCCTATGGCACCGGGCGAGGCCGTCAGTATGGCGACGGGTTTGCCGGCAACCGGCGTGTCGGACAGGCGTGAAAGCCAGTCCAGGGCATTTTTAAGGGCACCCGGCACGGAATAGTTATATTCAGGCGTGACGATAATCAGCGCGTCCGCTGCCGAGATCGCTTTGCCCATTGCCATCACGGTCTCGGGAAATCCCTGGGCTTGCAGATCGGCATCATAGTGCGGGATATCGCCCACAGAGCCGAGCGGGCTGATGTCCACGCCTGGCGGCGCCAGCGCAGCAAGATTTCGCGCCACAACCGCATTGAAAGACCCTGCCCGAAGGCTGCCCAGCAGGGACACGAACGTAAGGGGTTTTGTCTGTGACATAACGATTTCCCGGTTCAGACGAATTTTCCGGCCGTGGCCGGTCGTGTGTTTATATGCTGACTTCAGTCTGGTATAGAATTAAACATCGATAAACACGCTATAAGTCGCCAGTGAGTAAACTTTATGTCTACCGAATTAACGGCCGAATCCCTGCGGGGGATCACGAATTTTGTTATCACGGCAAAATCGAGCAGTTTTACCGAGGCCGCAGAGCAGCTGGGCATCACAAAATCCGCGGTCGGCAAGAGCGTGGCAAGGCTGGAGGAAAGGCTGGGTACACGGCTGTTCCACCGTTCAACCCGTAAACTGAGCCTGACCAGCGATGGAGAAGCCTATCTGACAAGCTGCCTGTCGGCGCTGGAAATCCTGGACTCTGCTGAAAACATGCTCAGCAGACGTCAGGACAACCCTGCGGGCACGGTTCGTATCGATATGCCGGCATCATTTGGTCGCAACCTGATGATGCCGATACTGCTGGAGCTGACAGCCCGCTATCCGGCTTTGCGGCTGGCGCTGACCTTTAATGACCGTCTTATCGATCCGGTTGAGGAGGGGGTGGATCTGGTGCTGCGCCTGGGCGAACTGCAGAGCACGGATGAGCTGATTGCCCGGCGCCTGAGCCGGCAGCGTCTTTTCCTGTGCGCGTCCCCCGGTTATCTTGAACAACACGGCGTGCCTGACGACATTGAAGCGCTGAAAAAGCACCGCTGCATAATGGGCTTCCGGCGCGGGGCGCCCCTTGCCTGGCGGCTACGTCCGGTGGCAGAGCGGGAAATAAAGTTTATATCCGGTACGGCGCATCAGATAAGCGACGGCGATGCCATGCTGCTGGCCTGTCTGGCAGGGGCGGGGATTGCGCAGTTTCCGGAGTCGATGGTGGGCAGCCATATCACCGCCGGCCATCTTGTTACCATCATGGCCGATCACATGCCGGTTCCGGTTGCGCTTAGCGTAGTCTGGCCCCGGACGCGCCATCTCATTCCGAAAGTCCGGATTATTGTGGACGAACTGCTGAAAAAAGCCGACGAGGGCTATTTCGGCGAGCTCAGGTAGCGTTTTTGTTAATACGCAGTTGATTTCACGCCTGTTTACTCACTTTCGGCAGGCTTATATTCTGGCCGTCCCGTATACGGGTACACGCAGCTGCGCCGTCATCACTTTACGTCGGCAGCTCAGCAGTCAGCCTGCTTATAAGACCCGGCAAATAAAAGATGACGGCTATCCGCTTTTCTCACTGTCCATAAGTAAATGCGCAGGCTGGCCGGTTTCGACCATACGCAACATCAGGCTGAGCTCTGCCGGTGAAAGAATGCCTTGTGCGATATTATTTTCAATGCGGTCATGCCGGTCAATTTTCTCCCTGCCAGCAAGATTATTTTCCGACAGGCTTTTGACAAGGGCTTGCCGATCGCCGTCACCCGGCCCAAGAGAAAGTTTGGCCCTCAGGTTGTCAGCAACAATTTCCTTACCCAGATTCTTCAGCTCCACCTCCGTGTCATTATCAATATACCCCGCTGATGCCTCTGTAATCAGACGGTTATAGGGGATACGTCCCTGCCAGGGAGCATGGCGTTCAGGCGTGAACAGGGATTTAGGTTCAAGGTAAACGACGTTATGCCCTAACAGACTCAGCGGTTCAAGCGCGCCGCTGCGCACGCCGATGAAGGCTTTCCCGTTTGATTTCTGCATTATCCGATCAAGAAAATACCACTGATTGACACGCTCTTTCAGAAGCGCAGATTTTTGCCAGAATTTGCTGAGGTCGGGCGTACTGCGATTTTCCCAGGGATGGCGATCTTCAATGCGATTTTTGTACTCATTTCGGAAGCCGTCCCCGATATAGGCTACCGGCGTTCCCTGCTTTTCCAGCGCAGCGTGGATAAGCTCAAACATACGGGGATTGGCAAACGCCTCTTTCTGACGGGCAGAGGCGGCGTCACGAACCGGCGTCTCAAATGGCTTGTTTGTTTTCCATAATAAGACGGAGTTATCTTTCAGGCCCGTTTCCTTAATCGTGCTGTCAACAAGGCTGTCAAGCTCTGCCCGGGCCTCTTCATTAACCAGGCCATAAACCAGCTTTCTGATTTCAGCGCCGGAACGCACCGGATCATCATTGTCTTCCCAGTGTTTTGCCATCATTACCGTCGTTGCGGAGATATGGAAGAGATGGCTGTCGGGTGAGGCATTCTGTGGTTCACAAATGGCGGATTTTTCTCCCAGTACCGTGGTGAAATTTTTCCGGTTCTCCGGATCGTTAAAACTGCCGCTAATGTGGTTCAGCGGGGTTTCACCGTCATAGCGCACTACGGAAAGCCGTTTGTTGATATTTTCCTGACTCACGCCAGACTTTTTCAGGGCATCCGTAATGATTTCAAATGCTTCCATGGCGTATTTTTTTTCAGCAGGCAGTACCGGTTGCTTCTCGCTGTAGCCGATGGTGAGCTTCATTTCCGGATACGTCAGCATTGTCAGAATGGCAGAATACCGATCGCCCACGGCATAACCCGGCATGAATACAGCGGAAGGCTGATTTTTGATATCCGGTATGGTGTTCCATACCGCTTCATCATGGGGCCAGAGTGTGCCGCTGAGTATTCCCTTCCCTGTTTTTTTATCGATCCAGGCTTCCTGATTTTTCCCAACGGTCTTTGCACTGGCACCATAACGTCTTCCACGCTCAGAAGCCTGTCTGCGAAAATCATTCAGGACATCGCTGTCATGAATGACATCTGGTGACGAGGCTGCGCGCGGCAGCAAAACCGATGGGGGACGGAGATTATTGTCAAACCTGGCCAGATGTTTTTTATCGCCTTCCACCATGCTACGGGACAGTGCATCTTTGTATCCCACAAGCAACTTTCTGTTGCCGGAAATCCCCTTGTCTGCTTCCGGATGATGACCGTGCTGTTTCGCCTCAGAGGAGGGCTCTGTAGGCGGTTCGCTGTCACGGGCGGAGGCCGCGCCCGCTGTCAGGCGACTTTCATCTGCAGACGTATTACTGGAAGGTGAGTCACTGACAGGAGGCTGATTATGAGTATGTTTATGACCGGAAATATACATGGCTTTCTTTGTTCATATTGGTGAGGACTATTAAAGTGGTTGGAAAGTTTATTTTGTTCCTTTATCAACCATCACCATCGGAAAAAATAACCTCAAAGGCCCTGTGTGCGCCATATCTGGCCTTCTGTACGGATACACCCCGTAATCAACCTGAAGCAATTCATCATCCTGCTAAAGCACCGTAATGTGTTTTTGCCGTAAAACCTCAAGCATTTGTTTATCAGGCTCACCATCTGTGATCGGCGCCAGGTCGCCAATAGCAAACGCAGAATGCCCGAAGCATGCATCGTTGCTCATGCTCAATAAAAAATTGTTATCACGTTCGCCGTTTCTGCTGAATAACCTTTCGTCCTGTGTCTGATTTATAATTTTTAGGGATATGCCCTCAGCGTGCCGTTGCGGTGTACACTAGCGAGCTGGATTCAAATCACCACAATATGGAGTCTATGTGCCCCGGGCCTGGTTTTTTCTTTTAATGGCAATAGTGTCTGAAGTAAGCAGCGTTATATTGATGAAATTATATTCGACGCAAGGCAATCTTACGGGCATGTTGTTTATGTATTTCGCCATCGGTTTGTCTTTTACTTTTATGGCGCTTGCGCTGAAAAAAATCTCACTTGCGGTAGCTTACGCAACCTGGGAATCACTGGGTCTGCTCGCGATAGCCGTTATTGGCAGCTTCTTCTTCAGAGAGCATCTGAGCGTACTTCAGCTTACGGGAATTGGCCTGTTGCTGGGGGGCGTTGTAGTCGTTAATATCGCAGAAAATGCGCAGAATGAATAAATGTCGATATTTATCCCCTATTACTATCTTGCGATAGCCATCCTGCTTGAAGTAACGGCTAACGTCTTTCTTCAGCGTTCGGCCGGTATGGCCAAAAAGATTCCGGGCGCAGTGGGCATACTGCTTATTCTTGCATCCTTTACTGCGTTAGCGCAGGCCTTGAAAGGCCTGGAGATGGCCACTGCGTATGCCATATGGGGAGGCTGCGGCATTCTTTTAACCGCACTGTCCGGATGGATTATTTTCAGGCAACCTCTTGGTCGCAAAGCGTGCGCTGGCTTGCTTATGATTACGGCAGGCCTGCTGCTGCTTGAGCTTGGGTGATAATATTTTAAGCCTGCCACGATACTCTCTTTTGCTTCAACTCACCCAGCTGGCAGGCGCTTCTTGCCCTGCCTCTGTGTCCGCTAAGGCGCCAGAGTGGCAGCCACCGCATCTTTCGGGCTACTGACGCCTGGGTAAAGTAACGCAAGAAAAAATTATGCCGTTTACCGCACGCGCGTGGCGGCAAGCCTGTTATACATCTGGAGCGCCCGCAGTAGCCTGACTGCCTGCGCCAACGCGCGGTTATTCACGGCATCAGTCAGTGTTTCAGGTGACGGCCGTAAGGAAATGGCTTCCTTACGGCCAGCAACGTCACCATTCAACGCAGATTTTACCCACGTGAGCGCCGCTTTGCTGATAAGAGAAAGCCTCGCCAAGCTCCTCATATTTAAAAACACGATCGATTACCGGCTTCTTGTTCATTATCTCAAGGGCTTTAACAAAATCACACTGATCCTGGCGGCTTGCCACAATCACGCCTTTAATTTGCACCTGCTTCGCCAGAAGGGAAAGGACAGACAAGGCAGCCTCATCGCCTGAAAGGATACCAATCTGCGCAATATGACCGCCTACCTTGATCGATTTCAGGGATTCATTCAGGGTTGCCGGTCCGCCTACTTCGACCACATGGTCTACGCCAAACCCCTGGGTCAGCTCAAGAACTTTATCTCCCCATGCAGGCGTTGTTCTGTAATTGATAATTTCATCAGCGCCCAGTTCGCGCACAAAGGCGAGCTTTTCATCGGAGGATGAGGTAGCAATGACTTTGGCCCCCATTGCTTTAGCTATCTGTAAAGCAGCGACGGAGACGCCGCCGGTTCCCTGAACCAGCACCGTTTCTCCTGCCTTAAGGTGCCCGTCTGTTACCAGCGCCCGCCAGGCCGTCAAAGCCGAGGTGGTGATGGTGGCTGACTCTGTATGGCTCCACCCCTTCGGCGCATGGGTAAAGGCGTTTTCCGAACGTACAACGTATTCACTGGCCATGCCATCAACACCGTCGCCGGGCGTGTGCGCAAAGCCGCCCACGGTGGGTACAGGCTTGCCGGCCAGCCAGTTGGGAAAAAATGTAGAAACCACGTGTTCGCCTGCTTTAAACGCTTCAACGCCTTCTCCAACCTCCTCTACTATTCCCGCACCATCTGACAGCAGGATCCGTCCATCTTCAGTAGGAAACTGCCCGGTTGCGACGATTAAATCATGAAAGTTTAGCGAGCTGGCTTTAACCGCAACCCGAATTTCACCTTTGCCGGGCCTGCCCGGATCGTCAATATCTGACACGATAATGTTATCCAGGCCGCCGGGGGCTTTAAGCTGTATTGCTTTCATCGGGGATCTCCTGTTTGGGCATGCGTTTTATGTAATAACCCAGTTTAAACATAATTACAGGGCCACGCTGTCGAAGAGGGCCTTTTGTTACACTGGTGGAATTATAAAAAGCGTTTAAGCTGTCCGTCCGGCCACCTCCAGCAATATATCTATAACGGATTTAGCGGCTAAACCCGGTACTGACGTGCTGCCAATGTGATGGATCTGCGCAATGACGTTATTCAGCGTTATCTGTAGCAGCAAGCTTTCCGCTTCACAGCGCGCAGGCCACTGCAACAATCCTTACTTTTTGCATGTTTGCTCTTCCCCATTGCCTGGATATCGCCTTAATGAAGGCTGGATGCCTGGCTCGCAGACCGGCCGACAGGAAGGTTTTTTGCTTATTACCATGCCCCATATTGTAGCTTGCACACGGAAACGCTCTGTTTCTCTCCAGGGCGGCAGCGAGAAGCAGGTGAACCAGAAAAAATGCGGTACATGCTTAGCGGGCCGCCACCCGGCTGCCAGCTGTGCATCCTCTTTGACAGGGATCTTTGCGCAACGGTAGTCCTGTCTCAGTTTTGATCATGAAGAAGGTTCATGTTCATTGAAAACAAATCACTTTTCCTCAACCAGCGACTCAGGCATAAAGTATGGATTGTTAATAACTTTAGATAATATGAAATCTGGGATGCCCTGAAAGGCAACAAATAAATCAGATTTATAACAAACCAGGATACCAGACGGCCATGAACAAAGCGTTTACCTTTACCATTAAAAGCCTTCGTTTCGACGAAAACTATAACCCCTCCGGGAGTACGCGCATCACCACCAACTTTGCCAATCTGGCGAGAGGTGAGAGACGTCAGGAGAATCTGCGTAACGCTTTAGTGATGATTGATAATCGCTTCAATGCGCTGGCGCACTGGGATAATCCCAAAGCGGATCGCTATTCCGTTGAGCTTGAAATTATTTCCGCTGAGTTAAACGTTGAAGTGAAAGGCAATGCCTTTCCGGTGATTGAAATATTAAAACCTACCATTATTGATAAAAGCACCAGTGAACGTATCGATGGTATCGTAGGCAATAACTTTTCCTCTTACGTACGCGATTACGACTTTAGCGTCTGGCTGCCGGAGCACAATAAAAGCCAGCCCGAATTTACTATCCCCGAAGATTTTGGCAAGCTGCATGGTAATATATTTAAACGCTTCGTTAATTCAGCGGCCTACACGGAAAATTTTAATAAAGCGCCTGTGATATGCCTGAGCGTTTCCACTAAAAACACCTATTGCCGCACGACTAATCAGCATCCTGTACTGGGCTTTGAATATCAGCAGGATGAGCCTTCTCTGACCGATATCTATTTTGCCAAAATGGGGCTGCAGGCGCGCTATTTCATGCCGCCCAACAGCGTTGCGCCTTTGGCCTTTTATTTTCATGGTGATTTGCTCAGTGATTACACCAATCTTGAGCTAATCAGCACGATCAGCACGATGGAAACCTTCCAAAAAATTTACCGGCCTGAGATTTACAATGCTAATTCCGCCGCAGGGGCATTGTATCAGCCCAACCTGACACACCAGGATTATTCGTTAACCCGAATTGTTTATGATCGAGAAGAGCGCAGCCAGCTGGCTGTTGAGCAGGGCAGGTTTACTGAAGAGCACTTCATTAAACCCTACCAGACTATTCTTGAGCAGTGGTCTGCCAATTCCGCTCTTTGATAAACCGAAAATATAAGGTCATCTTTTATGAAAAAGCTTTTACCGACATCTACTGCTGGCAGCTTACCTAAACCTTCCTGGCTTGCGCAGCCGGAGACGCTCTGGTCACCCTGGAAATTGCAGGATCGGGAACTGATTGAGGGTAAGCAGGATGCCCTTCGCCTGTGCCTTGACGATCAGCTGCAGGCAGGCATTGATATCGTCAGCGATGGCGAGCAAACGCGCCAGCATTTTGTCACGACGTTTATTGAGCATCTCAGCGGCGTTGATTTTGAAAAACGTCAGATCGTCAAAATCCGCGATCGCTATGATGCGAGCGTTCCTACGGTCGTGGGCGAGGTGACCCGGCAAAAGCCCGTATTCGTTGAAGATGCTAAATTTTTACGTCAGCAAACCCAACAGCCTATTAAATGGGCCTTGCCCGGCCCTATGACCATGATCGATACGCTTTACGACAGCCATTATAAAAGCCGCGAAAAGCTGGCCTGGGAATTTGCCAAAATTCTTAATCAGGAAGCCAGAGAGTTAGAGGCGGCCGGTGTCGATATTATCCAGTTTGACGAGCCGGCTTTTAATGTCTTTTTTGATGAGGTTAACGACTGGGGAATTGCCGCGCTGGAAAAAGCCATCGAAGGGCTTAAATGTGAAACCGCCGTGCATATTTGCTATGGCTACGGCATTAAAGCCAATACGGACTGGAAAAAAACGCTGGGTTCAGAGTGGCGACAGTATGAAGAGGTTTTCCCTAAGCTGAAAACGTCGGCTATCGATATCATTTCGCTGGAATGCCAGAACTCTCATGTACCAATGGATCTTATCGAACTGATCCGCGGCAAAAAGGTGATGGTTGGGGCTATCGATGTGGCGACCAATGCCGTTGAGACGCCCGAAGAAGTAGCCAATACGCTACGTAAAGCGCTCCAGTTTGTCGATGCCGACAAGCTTTATCCTTCCACCAATTGCGGCATGGTGCCTTTATCCCGTCAGGTAGCAAGGGGCAAGCTGAATGCCCTCAGCGCCGGCGCAGAAATCGTTCGTAGAGAAATTTTGGCCAGGTAACCTTGCTGACCAGCTAATTTTCTGAAAACTCAGTCCGGATTGGGCCATGCCAGCCGGACTGAGTGATAAATACCGTATTCAGCAACGTTATTCCCTGCCAGGACGTCTCCCAGCTATCTCCTGTTCATCCCGGATCATTCAGCGCTCCCTGTCTGCAACCTTTACCTGCGCATTGTGAAATACACCACATAATTTAATCGGTACTCTCAAGAGTTTCTTCACGATGACGATACAAACAGTAATCATCTGCCTTTCGGTATTCTCCCATGAAAGTTTCAACCCGTATTGTCGGAGGCTTCGGCCTCATGGTACTGCTGCTGGTCATTTGCGCCGGCGTGGCTATCAATGCTCTTAACCACGCCCGGGACGATATGGGTGACGTGGTAAACGTCAAAATGAAAAAGTTCCAGCTTGCGCTGGATATGCGCGCCAGCGTACGTGATTTGTCTATCGCGGTAAGAAACCTGGCGTTGCTGACCGACCCGAAGGAAATGGCGCCCGAATGGGACCGCGTGCAGACCCAGAAACGTCTGTTCCTCAAAAACCGTGAGGAGCTGGGTCGGCTGATGGAAACGGATTCGGTACCGGCGGGCCGGGAGGCATACCGGAAAATAGTGGAAAGAGAAGGGCCGGCGCTGGCAAGCTTTGAAAAGGCAGGTCAGCTTGGATTGCAGAATCTGCAGCAGGAGACCGTGACTTACCTGATGACCGTCTCTCGCCCGGCGCAGCGGTCGCTGCAGGAAGCCCTCAATACCCTGACAGAGGTGCAGATGCAAAATGCCCGCAGCGCCGTGGAAAGCAGCAGCGATCAAAGCCGTCGTGCCGGGCTTCTGTTGGTCGGCCTGGTGCTGGTATCTGTGCTGCTTGCTGGCGGCACCGGTTTCATGACTATACGGATCCTGATGCGCCAGCTGGGCGGTGAACCGGCGCAGGCGCAGGTACTGGCGGCAGCGATAGCCGACGGTGACCTGACGTCTCAGGTCATGCTTCGTCCCGGCGATAATACCAGCATGCTGGCATCGCTCGCCCGAATGCAGAATCGCCTGGGCGAACTGGTATCGAGGATTAAGGACGCTTCGGCTTCCGTAGCCCTTGCCTCTGATGAAATCGCCAGAGGGAATACCGAACTCTCGGCCCGTACTGAACAGCAGGCAGCTGCGCTGCAGGAAACGGCCGCAAGCATGGAAGAGTTAACCGCGACGGTGAAAAGCAACACGGCGGGCGCCACTTATACGGCTGGATCGGCGCGGGAGGCGGCCGCGCTTGTCCGTGACGGTGAAAAAAACGTGCGCCAGATGACCGAAACGATGGCCGATATCTCTGCCAGCGCGGCGAAGGTTCGCGATATTACCGGCACCATTGAGAGCATTGCCTTCCAGACGAATATTCTGGCGCTGAATGCGGCGGTTGAAGCCGCACGCGCTGGCGAACAGGGGCGGGGATTTGCCGTGGTGGCCAGCGAGGTCCGCACGCTGGCGCAGCGTAGCGCGACGGCAGCGCGGGACATCAAAGGCCTGATTGAAAACGCGGTGACCATGGTGGAGGCTGGCGTGGTAGTGGCCGACGGCACTGCGGAAAATATCATGAGCGTGACCGGGAAGGTCAGCGAGCTGGCTGAGGCAATGGATGAAATCGCGCTGGCTTCAAACGAGCAGATGCAGGGCATTTCTCAGGTGACCGTGGCCGTTGGCCAGATGGACGGCGTAACCCAGAGCAACGCCGCGCTGGTAGAGGAGTCCACGACCGCTTCTCAATCGCTGGCGGAGCAGGTTCATGCCCTGAGAGGAATGGTGGATACCTTCCGCGTCTGAAGAGGAGAGCCCCGGGAGCAGGCTAAAAAGCCGCTCCCGGCTGGCTCGCTATGCAACCGATAAACCATCCCCGACGCTTTTCTTCTGTCCTTTGACTGCGTGCACGGCGGGTCATGACGCCTCTCAAGAGGATATCCAATGCCGGGCCTGAAACCGGAGCCGATCGCGCAACGTTGCCCTTGTGTCGGCCAGTCAATGCCGGTGTACAGGCTGGACGAATGCAGTAAAATTATTGAGATAAAACAGGATGCTACGTGTTAATCTTAGCAATCTTTAAGGCCGGGCCGGTGCCTGGTGATGCCATTCTTACATTTGTCGTCTGACAGCAGTAATGAAATCGGCCCGGACGATGCAGAAAGCAGCTAAAATTGACGTTAAATTAAATATCTGGAGTAGCTTATGAACGATGAAATCCCGCTTAAATACTACGACATCGTGGATGAGTATTCGACAGAATGCGCAGCACCCGTGGCTGAGGCAGAGCGTAAATCCCTGGCGCACTATTTCCAGCTGCTGCTCGATCGCTTATCAAATAATGAAGAGATCGGTGAAGACGCGCAGAAAGAGATGGCTAAAGAAGCCGGTATCAACGAGAGCCGTATCGATGATATCGCCTCGTTTCTTAATCAGTGGGGCAACGAGTAGTTTTGTCACAGCAGCCGTTAAGGCTGCTTGTCTGTGTCGGCAGCAATTTTTTCAGATAACTTTACTGAGCGAAAATTAGTACCCCTGTGTGATAATATTTATCGGAAATAAATCGCTGTAAATTTAAGTAAAAACGAATGATTTATAACAATAACGAACCGATGATATTAAGCCAAATTTAACCGTTATTTACCCCGTTATTCAGGGCTAAAATTCAGGATCCGGACAGGAAAAGATGCCACCATTACTCCCCCTTCGCACGATAACGGTTTTGGCGCTGATGATTGTGGCGGGCTGTTCTTCCCATAAGCCCGATGAAGCGAACGATAATAGTCCCGATACCACCCATCGCGCTGGCGAACCCGATCTTATTCCGGTTATCGCGGCATTACATGACCAGATGTACGCATGGGAAGGGACGCCTTACCAGTGGGGCGGTACGGAACTCTCCGGCGTGGACTGTTCGGGCTTTGTCTGGCGAACCCTTAAAGACCGGTTCAATTTACCCATGAAGCGAGTCACCACCAGCCAGCTGATCCATATGGGAAAACGTATCCAGCCCGATCGTTTGCAGCCTGGCGACCTGGTCTTTTTCCGTATTAACCGCCAGATGCACGTAGGCTTTTATGATACGGACCGGCATTTCCTTCACGCTTCGGCCAGCCGTGGCGTAATGCGATCGTCACTGGATAACGTTTACTGGAAATCGGTATTTCTGGAAGCGCGCAGGCTGCCGAACGAACACGGTGCCCGGATATCATTTAATTATGATGAAGACGATAAGAACGTTCTGGCTAAAAATTAACGCCGGTTCTGGATTTGCAATATATAAGCCTTCGGGCCAGGAAAAATATTTACAGGATCATAGCGTGGGCTGCCAGGACCACGCTGTGACACAGATTTTTCCTGACAGACTTCTTTATGCTGAGCAGTACAAACCGTCGAAAATATTTGTTTAATCTTCTCCGCACCTGCCGATGTTACAGACAATGGCTCCCCCTCGCTCTCCCTCCCGGCTGAAGATCCTTTAAACCTCCGCGCCTTCCACTGGCTGTCATCTGACAACACCGCACTGGTAAGAGATAATAAATGGGCACCAGCCTGATAAGGAAATAATGGGTCAGTTTCCAGAACCAGACTTATCAACTGATGAATTTTCTTCGTAGCTTCCCCGATCCATGCTTATGACAGCGCGTTCATTTATGCCTCCGCTTACGGGCCTTTCGGCCGTGCACAACAGTGAAAAATGCTCTTTAAACACGGCCGATAACCCTTCTTTATTACTGACTACCCTTCATCCAAATGCCCTTGCGCTGTTTTTAAGCCCTTTAATGTGATCTTCATCAGACTTTCATTGTTAAACAGATGTTGAATACTGGTTCTTTATTGTGAATGAAGGTTATATTTGTTTCACTCGAAACAAAGATGGCGAAAGCAGCGGAGAGCACCATGGACACCAGCTTCACTTCAGTCGATCAACCAGAAGACGCTAAGCAAAATATACGCCTGATGAAAAAGGCGCTCAGGGAAGAAATTGGCGATGTGGAAGGATTATTCGAACAGGTAAGAGCGAAGATTGTCGGCGAGCTCAAGGCGGCACGTACCGAAGAACAGCAGCAGGGCTCCGCATGGCCGGAAGTCAGCCTGCAAGAGATTGCCGCAGGACGTGTTTCGGAAGAGACCAGGAATTATATTCGCCGCAGGGGGTGTGTGGTGGTCAGGCAAACTTTCAACCGTGAGCAGGCGCTGGGATGGGATAAATCGATGCTCGACTACCTGGACGCCAACGATTTCGATGGCGTGTACCAGGGGCCTGGTGACAACTTTTTCGGTAGCCTCGACGCTTCACGCCCTGAAATCTACCCTGTTTACTGGTCTCCGGCTCAGATGGAAGCGCGGCAGAGCGACGCCATGGCGCAAACTCAGGCTTTCCTGAACCGGCTCTGGAAATTCGAATCGGCAGGTATACGCTGGTTTGAGCCTGATGTGAACATCATCTATCCCGACCGCATACGACGTCGTCTGCCGGGCACAACCTCAAAAGGGCTGGGTGCGCATACAGATTCAGGCGCGCTGGAGCGGTGGTTGCTTCCTGCTTATCAAAAAGTGTTCCGCAAAATTTTCTCGAACCGTTTTAATGAATACGATCCGTGGGACGCAGCCTGGCGTACCGATGTTTATGAGTACCAGGCCGGCACCACAACAAAATGTTCGGCATTTCGTACCTTTCAGGGCTGGACGGCGCTTTCTGATATGCAGGTCGGGCAGGGGCTGCTGCATGTCGTGCCGGTACCCGAAGCAATGGCTTATTTGCTGTTGCGCCCGCTACTGAAAGATGTCCCGGAGGAGGAGCTGTGCGGCGTTGCGCCCGGGAAAGTGCTGCCGGTGTCGGAAAAATGGCATCCTGAACTGATTCAGGGATTGTGCTCAATACCTTCACTCCAGGCAGGGGATTCAGTCTGGTGGCATTGTGATGTTATTCATTCCGTTGCCCCGGTAGAAAATCAGCAGGGCTGGGGAAATGTAATGTATATCCCGGCCGCGCCTCTCTGTGACAAGAACGCCGTCTGCGCGGCCGCCGTTGCGCAGGCGCTGGCATCAGGCGAATCGCCCGCCGATTTTCCACAGGAAGATTATGAAGTCACCTGGAAAGGTCGCTTCACCTCTGAAAAGCTGAACGCGAACGGGCGCCGCAGTCTCGGACTGGAATGAGACCCTTGCCGACCCGCTTTCGGCGGATCGGCAGCATTTGTAGCGGCCTGTCTTTCTGGTAAGCTTGCTAAAAAAGCTTACCGGCAGGCACCATGAACGTACGTCATCAGAATATTATTCAGCTCGTCAGTGAACGCGGCAGCGTCAGCGTCAGCGAACTTTCTCAAATCACTGGTGTTTCCGAGGTAACGGTACGTCAGGATCTGAACGTGCTGGAAAAAGGCGGTTTTCTGCGTCGCGTGCACGGATCGGCCGTTGCGCCTGAAAGTGATGATGTGGGCGCAAGGATGCGCACCCGCTATGCCGTCAAGAAACGTCTCGCAGAGCATGCGGCTTCACTGGTGAATGCCGGAGAGGCGGTTTTCATTGAGGGAGGCAGTACCAACGCGCTGCTGGCCAGGGAGCTGAGTGAAAGACGGGACATTACCATTATTACGGTCAGCCACTATATTGCCGGATTGCTCAGGGAGACGGGTGGGGAGGTTATTATTCTTGGCGGCCTGTATCAAAAAAGCAGCGAATCCGTGGTAGGGCCGCTGACCCGACTTTGTATCCAGCACCTCAACTTCCATAAGGTCTTTATCGGCATAGATGGCTGGGACGCGTTGACCGGTTTTACCGGTCGTAATATGCTGCGCTGCGATGTCGTTAACGCCCTGATGGCTAAAAACACCCATACTATTGCGCTGACCGACTCGTCGAAATTTGGTCAGATCCATCCGTATCCGCTCGCCCCTGAACACCCTTTTAGTCACGTCATCACCGATACTGATTTACCCGATACCTGCAAAGAAATTCTTCAGGCGCAGGGGCTGCGTCTGGATATTATTGGTCCCGTCTGAGCCTGGGTTTATCGACAGGCAGCGCCGTTTTCTCTCGCGATATATTGCAACGCTATAAGAGGTTTAGTAAGGGCGGATTGGGCTATACAAACCTACGTGCCCGTTTGGATTTGGTCATTGGGAAAATCGGGTGCTGAAGGCAGGTATAGCATGCGGGATGTGTGGAATAATTTAAATCGAAAAGTGATTTCAGGTGCGGTTTCTGCATACTTTTCAATGCAATACGTCGGAGCCAGGTATAATAACGCGGCCTGGCGTATTGCACAGCCAGCCAACAGGGTACATTTTTTCGGCACCCGCAGCGATCGTAACCCTGGCCTAAGCACCTGCCACCATTAATGCCTGATCCGCGCCAGTTCTTCTTCGCCAAGACCGGTCATTTTCATCACGGTGTTACGATCGAGGCCGTTTTGCAGCATAGTGCGGGCTACTTCAAGCTTTCCTTCTAGCTTGCCTTCGAGCTTTCCTTCAAGCCTGCCTTCATATCTGCCTTCCTGTCGGCCGAGCTGAATACCTTCGGCCCGCCCTTTTTCAATGCCTTTCTGTTCAAGCTGTTGCGCGATGGTCATCAGTGCATCCTCATGTTTCGGCACCCGTTGTGCCAGTTCACGTACAAAGGCCTCTGCGTCTGAAGTTTCGCCTGCCTGTATAAGGTAGTTTATCAGCGATGCCAGCTGCTGTCCTGTAACATGTTCCTTCAGCAGAAGCGTCGCCAGCCGATCCAGCAGCTCGGCCAGATCGCGTTGGTGGATATGTTTTTGCAGCAGCGTCAGGGCCGCCATACTGCGGTGCTCCATGATCTCGTCGTCAGGTATAACCGTAACGTCGACGAGGGGGAAATGACCGCTATAGAGCTTTTCAGCCTGCACCGGATCGGCAAATTCATCCAGCCAGCGCGTGGAGTAAGGATAGGGGCTGCGCCGGCCGGTATAGAATAAAACCGGGATCACCAGCGGCAGCTTTTTATGACCGGCGTCCAGATGGCGCTGCATAGCCGCTATTGCATAGCGGAAAAGCCGGAAGGCCATGTGCTTGTCCGGTGTGGACTGATGCTCAATCAAAACATGCACATAGGCGTCACCTGCAGCTGTTTTCAGACTGTAAAGCACATCGCTAAAATAGGGGCGCAGATTTTCCTCAATAAAACTCCCGGACTCCAGTTTTAGCGTGTTGAAATCGCAAACGGCCTGCAGTTCTGACGGCAGATGCAGCTGCATAAAATCCCGCGCGGTATCGGGATGGGTCAGGAACTGTTTGAATGCCAGGTCGTGTGGCGTTGGAGAGGTTTTCTTTCCGCCCTTTGCTTTTTTATCAGACATAATTGTTTTTACTGCATGCGTGGTGAACGGACTGGCTGCACATTGACCGTAAAGCTTTCATCAGCCCCCTCCCTTATTTGATTGGAAAATCCCTGTTAATTAACCGGTTGTATAGTACAACCGCCTCCTGGCTGGTACAACAGCAGGCTTAAAAGGCGGTAGCTCAAACTCTTTGTCGGGCTGGGCCATCCACAGGGATTACTGTAAATAATCGACCGCTGGCATAAAACCATACTTTTCTGTGCACAGGCTATCCACTTTTTCTGTGGATAAAATGCCTGTCAGGATTGGACCGCTAACGGGCATTTTATGCGCCAGCGTCAGGGGGGCGGCGCAACTGCATAGCGGGCAAATCAGGGTTTCTTCTCCATTAAATCCACCATGGCTCCCTGATGAGCATCAACGTTACGGATATAGCGCATCAACGTTTCCGGTTTTTTCCAGGTTCCTTCCTGCATTATTTGCGCCACGGCATAGCCCTGTTTCGCCATATCCTGCGCTGCACCGACGCGGGCACTATGGCCGCTCCAGCCGCCATAGCGGTTTTTGTTCAGCTTCGCTGATTTTGAATGCCCTGACGTTCGCCAGGCATGGGCGAAAATAGTTTCAAAAGAGGGGGTGCTGAGCGGCCGCTCGGCGATCATTACCGCTTTATTAGAACGATGAACCGGACAGAACAGGAAAGCATCCGGTTCTGCGGCCAACCCCGCAGCCGCAATCCATTCCATCAGCCGCTGGGTAGAAAGATTGCTGAGTGCCTTAATCAGTCCGCCCGTCTGTACGATAGTTTTTGTCCAGGCCACATCAAGAATAATGCGTCCGTCATCGGCAAAGGTGACGTCGCGGACCCGAAGGCGGGAGAGTTCGCTGACGCGCAACAGTGTATTATACGCAACATGGAGGAAAGCCAGATTGCGTTTCTCCCTCAGTAAAGAGGAATTAAACCACAGGCTATCAAGCTTCATCAGGTCAGCGAGTCGGAAAGGGATCGCCTGACCGGTACGCTCGCCGCCTACGACAGCCACGCGGTTAATCTTTTTGATAGTACGGAAAACGATCGGCGAAGTGTTTGGTGGCGTCAATCCGGCGTTACGGTGTAACATCGAAATCAGTGAAGCATGAGTAGCAATCGTCGAAGAAGCTCGCCCTGTCAGCTGTAGGAAATTGAGATAATCGCGAAGATCGGCGTCAGTCATAGGCAAAAAGGTGCGTGCATTCTCCCTGGCCCAGCGATAGCAGACACGCATCACGCTAAGTAGCTGCCGCCAGGTATTGGATGAAAAGGCATCTTTGTCCTGCACGAACTCTTTTAGCCGTGCTGCAATATCTTCATCGGCGGTAAGGGCCGATACCATACCGTTGGCTATGATTTCACCCATTTTCGTCTGATAATCTCCTCAATTTTTTCCGATCGCGCTACGTGGATTCTGCATGAGTAAGAGGGGCTAATCCCCTAATAATTTACGTAGCGATGCCAGTTTACAGGCTGCATTTCAATCACGTATGCCGAGAGATACACAGTCGCTTTTTGCTGTGAACCCGCCTGGAAAAGCATACCTGCTTCCGGGCCTGATGTCCTGACTTTATATAAGTCCCATTATATAAAGTCATTAATTTACGGCTGAAGGCGGCTGAAAGGTTAAAAATCACCCAAAGTGATAACGGTTGGTTAAAACAGGCGCTACCGCTGATAGCCTGTTGCCGTTAATGCCGGAGCCGGTTTTTTCCCACAATAGTCATTCGTTGGGCTAAAGCAGGATAGCCGTTGGTACAGAGGACTCATGATAAGGATGATTAAAAAATCTGATTTTTTCAGAATAAGCTTAGCTTTGATAAGGTAATGTATCGCTTTCCCAGTGCATATTATTATAAAGATGATGCCAGTTTGCATCGGTTGCTAAGTATAAAAAGGCTTCGCCATTATTTTTTGCGAACGATCTCAATTTTTGTGACATGATTATCATTCCATTCCCCTGTATACATGGGCCGGTTTTTATAAACAGGTATAGTCAGGTCGGCAATAAAATCGTCTTTTCTAAAAGCCACCCTTTAATTTTATTTTTTTAACTTTATAAAAAAAATAACATCATGAATTATTTGGTTTTTTATCTATGAAAATGAGATGTTGCTATCCTGATGTTGTTCTGCCACCATCAGAGTGAACGCGCTTTATTTAGTTACCTTTTGTATACGCTGGTGCCCGCCAGAATGCAGATTAACAGATTGATTATCCTGGCCGACAAAGTAATTATAGGTTTCAATTTCATGATTTGGATTTGAACCAGGAGAGTTAAATGGAGGTAATAGCGCTTTACCCTCTGCTCTTGATTCCACCATGCTGGCAATGCCGTTAACTAACGGATTTATAATCCCGTTATCTGTCAGCGCATTCCTGTAAATATCAACAGTCGGTGTTGCTTTTTTTGAGCAGCCGCTAACAGGTAAAATGAGAAATTTTAAATGCCTGAAAATAATAAATCTCTATGGTGATTTACATAAAACCATTGTATTCAGGATGTCCGGTTTTCTGAACAAACAGGAAAGGATAATCACGTCCATAGGTATTAACGCTTTCTTCGTTCAGATGTAATTTTCCAAATAAAAATAACTACAATATAATTTATAAACACATCCTTAATATATGTTTAGTGAAAACTGGAAGGGTGACTTATATTTTTAAGCGGAAAGTGCTCCCTGTCAACCGATACAATACTTCCAAAATATTGCCATCACGCAATCTGCATCTACACTTAACCTTTAATCAGAGGGGGAAATAATGTGCAATAAGATAATAGTTTTTGATGTCAATGAAACGCTTCTGGATACAGGGGCGCTGAACCCCATTTTTGAAAGGGTATTTGGTGACGAACGAATTTTGCGCCAATGGTTCTCTGAATTAATCATTTATTCCCAGTCGCTTACTCTCAGCGGCAGTTACATGCCCTTTGGCGAGCTTGCTGTAGCCGTGTTGCAAATGGTGGCTGAGATAAGAGGTACCATACTTTCAGAGCAAGACATAAATGAATTCCGGAAGCGTCTGGCGACGCTTCCTGCTCACCCGGATGCGTTGCCCGCGCTGGAAATGCTGCGGGCAGCCGGATTTCGTCTGGTGACGCTCACCAATTCATCCACTCAGGCTGGCGAGAAGGTGCTGGAACAATCGGGCCTTGCTCACTTTTTTGAAAAGCAGTTCTCGGTTGAAGAGATCAAACGTTTCAAACCGGCCACGGAGAATTACACCAGCGTGGCACAGAGGCTCGGCGTGAATGCCGATTTGTTGCGGCTTGTCGCTGCGCATACCTGGGATATCCTGGGCGCAACAGCCTGCGGCTGGAAAGGTGCACTGGTTGCTCGTCCGGGCAATGCGGTATTACGCGTTGGCAAACAGCCTGATATTGTTGAAAAAGATCTTATCGCCGTTGCTCATCGCATCATCATTATTGATAGGCCAGAGTAAATGGCATTGGCCGCTTAAGCGTGGGATCCGTAATCTGGCCTGAAAATGGATTGCGGATTTCAGGACCTGAACAAGAATTAAATATTCCCTTAGGTGAAGTAAGATAAGTTTTTCTAAAACCACCTGGTAATGGGTGGCCTTTGCTTTTTATTTTATCGACATTTTAAAGGTAAATCTAAGCAGTCTCTTGAGTTATAAATCATAATCATTATAACTCTGTGCGGATTACATCAGCATATTTACCCGATCGCCTTCTCGGGACCTGAAACAGAAACCGAAAAAGTCATCGGTAGCGGTTATTTTCTTCACGACAATAGCCTGACTTTTTCTATGGCCGTTTCGCCTGATAAGGCAAATTTACAGCACCAATCTGCAATAGTGAATAAAATTTACCGACATGGTCTGTTAATTTGGCAAATTCTGCCGATATAGGATCGGGTTTCTTTTATCGCGCCTGGCAAAGGATGGGCAGGGCGTCTGCAACTTGCCAGAGGTAAATGCTTATTCCAATAGATTTATTTCATTATAAATAACATGATTTCCGGCATGCCATCAATATTATGCGGAATTAAATTGCGTTTTTTAGTGATAACTACTGAATATTCAACTAATTATATTGCCGGGGTTCTCGGATGCACCTGAAACTTTTATGGTTAGCAATGCTTAATATTGTAACCATATTTTTGCTTTCCACCTTATGGGAGTACGGACTTGAGGCGCAGATTTCCGTGCTGCTCGGTCTGGGCTATAGCGCCGATTTTGAAACCAGCGAAAGGCTCAGGTTTATCCTGACGTCCTCTGCCTTTGCTCTGCTGGCCATGATCATTCCTGGCCTGCTGATCGGCAGGCTCATACGCAAAATGCTTGCCGCTGAAAAAAATGCCCTTCGGCTGGCCGACACCGATGAGCTGACCGGCGTGGGTAACCGGAGAGCATTCAGCGCTCGTATTGCCCAGCTTGAAGCGGTCGGGCAGCCTTATTTTCTGACATTACTCGACATAAACGACTTTAAAAGCATCAACGACCTGAACGGGCATCATCAGGGGGATGCCACGCTGATTTCTCTGGCAGGCCTGCTGGCAGAAGCTGCCGGCCCGGAAACCCATGTATTCCGCATCGGCGGTGATGAATTTGCTATGACTTCAGGGGGCGGGCAGCCTGAAGAGGCGGTCAGAACTGCTGCAACCCTCCGTCAGCGCGCTGCGGAGATCCGGACCGGGCCTGATACCATGTTGGGCCTGTCGGTAGGCGTAGCCTGCTCAACCTGTAGCGGAAGCTCTGGCGTGGTGCGGGCGGCGGACCTGGCCATGTACGAAGCGAAACGGGACAAAACGCTGCATCTGGTCCATTTCTCACCGGATATGGAGCAACGATTTCTCCAGAGGGAAAAGCTCGAGCACGACGTTACCGAGGCTATCAAAAGCCATACCATCGTCCCTTTTTTGCAGCCTATTGTCTCCCTGCAAACGGGCCGCATTACCGGATTCGAGATCCTGGCGCGCTGGATACCCGGCCCCGGTAAGGTTATTGCACCTGCGGTGTTTATTCCCGTAGTGGAAAAGCTGGGCCTGATGGACACTCTGACTGTTGAACTGCTGCAGGCCGTCGTTCGCATCACCTCAGGCTGGCCGGCAGGTTTGCATCTGTCTTTGAATATCACGCCGGAGCAGCTGCTCAACCCGGTGCTGACGGACCGCCTGTCCGGCATTATGCGGCAAGCGGCACTGGTACAGCTGGAGCTGGAGGTGACGGAGCAGAACGTGATGACCATTTCAGAAGAGGCCAGACGAGCTATTCGTGCCCTGCGGGACGACGGTATTGGCGTGGTGCTGGATGATTTCGGCACTGGTTACTCCAATATGTCGGTTCTGCTGGGCCTTGGTATTACCCGGATCAAGATTGACCGCTCGTTTATCTCCACCGTTGTGAGCGTCTCGCAGCAGCAAAAGGTAGTGGAAACCCTGCTGGCGCTGTGTCAGGAGCTGAAGGTAACGGTGACGGCAGAAGGAATTGAAGACGCTATTACTCTCGAGTGGCTGCAAAAACGACGCTGTGATTACGGCCAGGGCTATCTTTTCAGCCGGCCCGTACCGGCAGATCGGGCCGCCGCTCTGCTTACCACAGCGAGTGTTCAGGCATGTTTTACCGATAAGCTGATATCTGCGCCATAAGACGGGCCTCCCCCCAGAGCGGGCAGCCTTTTCCCTGACGCCCTGGATCGAAAAGAAGGCGGTCTGGCTGCTGTGTCAAAGCAGCTCTGACAGATAGCCGTCAGCATTAGCTAACTACGCGTCGGTTCGGATGTCATTGGCATTACCCGTTGCCTGAAAGCGACGGATAATGCCACCGCTGTGGCGCGGTTGTTATGCGATCGCCGCCGAATGGCGAAAAACATCTGATCGGCCTGGCTGTTATTTCTGCTCCTGCTTGCTGTTTGCCTCTTTTTCTTTTTCTTTCTTTTTAGCCATATGATGGCCAACCGCACAGCCTGCTGCTGCACCAGCTACGCCATGATGGGCAACGTGGCCTGCCACGCCTCCAGCAGCGGCTCCTTTCAGGCACCCTTTTGCATCAGCCTGTGAACTCATAACCAAAAGCATTCCGGCAGTGATGGCGATTACAGATAATTTTTTCATAATATTTTTCCTGGAGTAAGTGGAGGAAGCCTGAACGCTTCTGAGCATAGTCAATCCGCGCACGCCGCGTCGTCAAAATGCATAAATCTAAAACTTGCTTACCTGCCGTTACGCTTTTGCGCAGCAAACAAAACCGGATTGACGTTGTTTTATGCGCATGGCTTAATTATTCGTCTATCTGCGTAGAAAACCCGGGTGCCCTCTAAATAAAGAGAAGCAAAAAAAACGGCCGGTGTTTTACGGTGGATAGTAATAAAAATCAGGCCGTTTTTCCTGTAATACACTATTCCCCAGGTTTATTGCTGGAATGAAAACCCTTACCTTGCTACTAACTCCGCCGCCTCGGGGAAAAAGATATCAGAGCAGGCTCTTAAAATTAAGTCAGGGTAATGCTAAACCATCAACCTCGTATGGAAGGTTTTAAGCTATTTTTTCTCTTTTATGCTTTGCAAAATAACTTTTTTAAGCCAGTCGGTAGATGATTTTTTACCGCTTCGTTTGTGAGAATATATTTTTACCGTAAAAGGAGGCGCATAAAAAGGTAAGGGAAAGGTTTTAATACTGGCCAGCTCGGCAATCTTGCTGGCTACAAAGGCAGGAATGGCCATCAACAGATCGCTCTCAGCAATAATATGTGGCGAAGCAAGCATCGATGGCGTTCTCAGGGAGATCCTGCGTTCCAGCCCCAGACGCGCGAGGTGTGCATCCAGTAAACCTTTTTTCTCATTCCACGGGGTGACCACTACGTGCCCTGCTGACAGGTACTCCTCCAGCGTCATGCTGAGTCGATTAACATTACTGATAACGACAAACTCATCGCTAAATAAATCAACCTCCTCTAAATCCTGATGTTTACCCTCATTCGCTTCGCTGAAACTCAACGCGAGGTCAATTTCGCCTGCCAGCAGTTCCTTTAGCGCTGGGTTATATGGCAAATGGCACAACTCGAAAGTAATGTCCGGCGCCATTTTTTCTGTTTCCTTCATTAACCCGGGAAATATGCAAAAGGCGGTGTAATCCGTCACGGCAATTCTGAACGTTTCCGTGCTTGCAAGCGGATCGAAGGGCTGTAACGGGCTGAGGTGTTGATTGAGCGTGGATAACGATCCCGCTATATAAGGCGCCAGCTGGCAGGCAAATACGCTGGGGCACATCTTATGCCCCTCACGATAAAATAGCGGGTCCTTGAGAAATTCACGCAGGCGCGTCAAAGCATGGCTCAGCGCTGAAGTGCTCATGGCAAGTTCAGCGGCGGCAAGCCTGACCGAGCGGTGTCGGTAAACAGCATCGAAAACCGGCAACAGGTTGAGATCAAGACGCCGTAGTACATGATGCATGAAATTCACCTGCCATTGATTTTATTGCACTTATTTCATCGAACAATACCGATTATCCTTGCAGGCAGCAAACTATATTGGTGAGAGAAAGTTTATGAGCGTTATTATTCGGCAGGCCGGTCCGGAAGATATGGATGCTATCTGTAATATGATAAATGGCTTATCCGTTTACCGCGAAAGCCCGCCGGAGGCTATGCCAGATGTTGACGAAATCCGAACGTTCCTGTTTTCTGCCGATACCGCAGCGGAGGCCTATCTCTGCGAGATTGAGGGGGATATTGCCGGCTATGCGGTTATCTCGTTGGGCTATTCAACCTGGCCAGGTCGCTACAGCCTTAACGTGGAAGACCTCTATTCGACTCCTGATTACCGGGGACGAGGCGCAGGAAAAGCCATGTTGCAGTATATCGCTCAGCTGGCCGTTAGCCGCCGCTGTAACCGGATCGAATGGAACGTTCTGGAGTGGGATAAGTCAGCCAAAGATTTCTACCGCAGTATTGATGCGCTTCCTCTGAGCGAATGGGTTCGATACCGGCTTGACGGCCCGGCCCTGGAGAGATTCGCTTCGCAGGAAGCTCTCTGAGCCAGCGCGAGGCCGACTTTGAACGTTATTGCAGGTGATTTCCTTCCGGATGTGCCGGTTTCCGACTGCAGGTCTGCAGCTGCCCGTGCAAGAGAAGCACGAAGCAAAAAACCGGCTGAAAAGCCGGTCTGTGCTCCTGTATAAGCCTAAAACCAAGGCCTTACGCTGTCCTTAAAGGGATTTCAGGAATGCCAGAAGATCCACGTTCAGCTGGTCGGAATGGGTGACCGCAAAGCCATGCGGCGCATTGTCATACACTTTCAGCTGCGCGCCTGTAATCATCTCCGCGGCAAGCTTGCCGGTTGATTCAAACGGCACCACCTGATCGTTACTGCCATGAATAACCAGCGCGGGCACGTCGATTTTCGCCATATCCGGACGGAAGTCGGTGGTGGAAAATGCCTTAACGCAGTCCAGCGTGCCCTTGAGCGAAGCCAGCAGCGCAATATTCAGCGTCTGGGTCAGTACGCCTTCTGAAACCGTCTGGCCGGCATTAGTGCCGTAAAACGGTACGGCAAAATCACTGATGAACTGCGCGCGATCCTGGCGCAATCCCGCCAGGATGCCGGCAAAAACGGACTGGTCGACGCCCTGCGGGAAATCATCGGACTTACCGAAGGCGGGCGTTACCGCGCCAAGCAGCACCAGGCCATCCACGCGCGCGGTGCCGTAGTTGTTGATATAACGCGCAACGTCGCCACCGCCCATCGAAAAGCCGACCAGCGTCACCTTCTGCAAATCAAGGCTGGTGATGAGCTCGTTGATATCCGAGGCGAAAGTATCGTAATCGTAGCCGGTCCACGGCTGATCCGAACGGCCAAAGCCGCGGCGATCGAAAGCGATGACGCGATAGCCGTTTTCAGCCAGAAAGTTCAGCTGGTTGTCCCACATATCCGCGTCCAGCGGCCAGCCGTGACTGAACAGCACCGGCTTACCCTTGCCCCAGTCTTTAAAGTAAATTTGCGTACCGTCAGCAGTTTTAATCGTGCTCATTGTCTTTTCCTTGCGATGTTGAATGAAAAAGCAGCGGTTATTCAGGCGCAATCAGATACCGTACAACGGGCGTCTGTTCGGCCTGGTGAAATGCGTAAACACGGCTCTGAATTTTGCGATCGTTCATGGTGTAGCGCTCAAGCTGCCGCAGTTGCTCCATCCAGGACCCGACCACAAAGGTTTCAACGAAAATGCCGGGCTGGAAGATATCTTCATAAAGCGCCCAGTTTATGGCGCCGCCGCGACGGCGAACGCGCCTCATGTCCTGCATACAGACCGTAAACGCGTGCGCGTCTTCTGCGCGGATCTGATATTCGTAGCTCACCCTGACCGGCCCGCGATCGTGATGAATGTTCAGCGTCGGAACCGGCTCGCTGAGCTCGCTGACGTCCAGATTCAGATCCGGATCCTTATCCAGTCGCCAGCGCAGCACGGTAAGGCTGGCCAGCACCATCCCCAGCATTGCGGTGCACAGCGAAAGCGGAATGCCGTAGCGCGAAGCCAGCTGCCCCCAGACCGCGCTGCCCACGGTCATCGAGCCAAAGAACACGGTCAGATAAACAGCCAGCGCACGCGCTTTAACCCATCTTGCCGCACTGCGCTGCGCCCCCAGATTCAGGGTGGAGAGCACGGTGATCCAGGCAAAGCCGGTAAAGAACTCAAAGGCGTTGAGCAGCCAGAAATGGCGGATAAACGCCAGCGCCAGCAGGGTCATGGCAAACAGCAGGCTGGCCAGCACCATCAGCCGATCGGCGCTGAAATGCTTGCGC
Source organism: Erwinia sp. PsM31 (assembly GCF_030433775.1). Taxonomy (NCBI): domain Bacteria; kingdom Pseudomonadati; phylum Pseudomonadota; class Gammaproteobacteria; order Enterobacterales; family Erwiniaceae; genus Erwinia; species Erwinia sp. PsM31. The sequence continues at coordinate 12,963 of NZ_JARUWZ010000028.1, read as the reverse complement.
AGGCGAGGCAGCAGCACCGCCCCGCAGATGGCGCCTACGCCGATAAAGGCCAGCATAATGCCGTAGCCGCCGGGTCCCAGACCGAGTTCGCGACGGGCAACCAGCGGCAGCAAAGCCCAACCGGCGCTGCCAAACACAAAAAACGCCACGGTGCGGACCAGCACGTTACGCAGCACCGGCGCAGCATGCACGTAGCGCAGGCCCGCGCGCACCGCCGAAAAGAAATGCTCCGGCGGCAGGCGCTGCACGTTGGGGGATTCTTTCCAGCGGTAAAGCACCCAGGCGACGCCCAGCACGGAGAGGGCGTTGAGCAGGAACACCATCCACGGCCCCGCAAAAGACAGGATCAGCCCGCCGAGCGCCGGGCCGATGGCGCGGCTGATGTTAATACCCAGCGAGTTCAGCGCGATAGCCGGCCCCAGCTCCGCCTTTTTCACCAGATCCGGCACGATGGCCTGAAAAGGCGGCGAACTCATGGCGGCGCCCATGCTCATCAGGAAGGCGGCGATCAGCAGCACCAGTGGGGTGACGTGCCCTGTAAACGAAAGCACTGTCAGACCCGCTGCCGCGATGAATACCCAGAGCTGAGAAAACAGCAGGTATTTACGGCGATCGATAATGTCGGCCAGCACGCCGGAAGGCAGCGCGAACAGGAACATAGGCAGGCTGCTTGCCGCCTGAACCAGCGCCACGCTCAGCGGATCGGCGCTGAGCGTCAGCATAGTCCAGTTGACGCCCACATCGTTCATCCATGAGCCAATATTGGAGACAACCGTGGCGAGCCACAGCATGCGAAACACCGGCTGACGCAGCGGCTGCCAGGGGGACGCGATCGCCGGAGCGGGAGCGATCTCCTCGCTCCCGGTCACATCGTTAATATCGTTAACCTGCGCCATAACGTACCTCTCTTCGCGTACCGCCACCGAGCCGCCACCGTCCCGGGCCGGTTATGGCCAGCGTGGTGAAGATAATCAACAGCAGCCAGCCAAACTGACCTTCCACCATGCTCCAGTCAGGATGAACAAACACCATGGCGACCAGCAGCACGCCGATAACGGACAGGCAGGCTGGGAGTGTGAATACGCCGGCCAGGATAAATAGCGGGCAAATCACTTCGGCAAAAATAGCCGGCAGCAGGCTCATATAAGGACCGAGGCCAAAGGGATCCTCGATACGCGTCAGTTCTTCGCTGAAATGGAATACCTTTGGCAGGCCGTGTACATACAGCAACAGCAGGCAGCCGGTAAGGCGCAGGAAGAACAGCCCCGCATCGATGCGGGGCGGCTGAGAAAATAAAGGTTTCATCATTATCAGAACGCAAAGCAGCTGCAGCCGAGCGCCCCCCAGAAGGCGTTTTCCTCGGATACCGGCAGGTTAGCGCCACGGGCGATACCGTGCGAGTGGCTGTGCACGCCGCACGGGCCGCTGCACTGATGAGGCATCTGCTGCATTCCCACACGCGCTGTCGTGGCTGGCGGCGCGCTGCGATAGTGGCCCGGCACCTTTACCACCGGCGACCATTCGGGCAATACCGGTATCGACGGCGGCGCTTCGCTGCTGAAAGCGCCGGCAGCGTAAACGATTTTGCCATCGACTACGGTCAGTACCGACTCAATGCCCTTGATCTCTTCATCCGGCACGCTGAAGTAATCCTTGCTCAGTACCACCAGGTCGGCCAGCTGGCCGGCTTTGATCTGGCCTTTTTTATTCTGTTCGTTAGAAAACCAGGCGCTGCCCTGTGTCCACAACATTAACGCGGTGTCGCGATCCAGCCGGGCATTGACGTCATACATCTGCATCCCGCCCACGGTGCGACCAGAGACCAGCCAGTAGAGCGCGGTCCAGGGGTTATAGCTGGCGACGCGCGTGGCGTCGGTGCCAAGACCGACCGGCACGCCGGTTTCCAGCATGCGCGCCACCGGCGGCGTATGCCGGGTAGCCTCGATGCCGTAACGTTCGGCAAAGTATTCTCCCTGGAACGCCATGCGATGCTGTACCGCGATACCGCCGCCCAGCTCCTTAATACGGTCAATATTGCGTTGGGTGACGGTTTCGGCATGGTCGAAGAACCAGTGCAGGCCATTAAACGGAATGTCGCGGTTGACCTTCTCGAAGACGTCCAGCATGCGGCCGATCGACTCGTCATAGGTGGCATGCAGGCGGAACGGCCAGCGGTGCTCCACCAGATGACGAACCACGCGCTCCAGCTCATCCTCCATGCCCGGCGCCAGATCCGGACGCGGCTCCAGGAAGTCTTCGAAGTCGGCCGCAGAGAAAACCAGCATTTCACCCGCGCCGTTGTGGCGGAAATAGTCGCTGCCCTGGCCCGGCGTAAGCATGTCCGTCCACTTTTCAAAATCCTCCAGCTCGTGTCCCGGACGCTGAGTGAAAAGGTTATAGGCGATGCGAATGGTCATCTGCTGCTTCTCATGCAGCTCGGCGATCACTGCATAATCTTCCGGATAGTTCTGGAAACCGCCGCCCGCATCGATAGCGCTGGTGAGGCCAAGCCGGTTCAGCTCACGCATAAACTGGCGGGTTGAGTTTACCTGCTGCTCTAAAGGCAGCTTTGGCCCTTTTGCCAGCGTGGCGTAAAGGATCATGGCGTTAGGGCGGGCGATCAGCATTCCTGTCGGGTTACCGTTGCTGTCGCGTTGGATCTCACCGCCCGGCGGGTTCGGCGTCTCTTTGGTATAGCCCACGACTTTTAGCGCGGCGCGGTTGAGCAGCGCGCGGTCATACAGGTGCAGAACGAATACCGGCGTATCGGGCGCCGCTTCGTTAATTTCATCCAGCGTTGGCATGCGGCGCTCGGCAAACTGGAACTCGGTCCAGCCGCCTATTACGCGTACCCACTGAGGCGACGGCGTGCGCAGCGCCTGCTCTTTAAGCATACGAAGCGCGTCAAAAACGGAAGGCACGCCTTCCCAACGCAGCTCAAGGTTGTAGTTCAGGCCGCCGCGGATCAGGTGCAGATGCGAGTCGTTCAGGCCCGGCACGGCAACGTGGCCCTTCAGGTCGATGACTTTGGTGCCTTCGCAGTGATGCTGCATGACTTCCGCCAGGCTGCCTGCTTCCAGAAACTTACCGTCGCGGATGGCCACGGCATCGGCAACAGGATTTTCGCGATCGACGGTGTGAAATCGGCCGTTAGTGAGAATGACGTCGGCTTTACCAAGGGTAACCATAAAAGCTCCTGAATGAGAGTGCCGAAGCGGCGGTAACCACTGCGGACAGAGAATTTTCCTGCCGTAAAGCAGGCTGGTGGGATGGCTGGATTATGTTCAGGAGGCCAGGAGAGCGTCTAGTTATACAAAGGGATAAGTATACGTTCGTATAGTTATACCTATAGATAATAGTTTGAAAATAAAAAGGTTCTTACACTGCGAGCAGACAGTTACCCGGCGTAACGACGGCATTTGATAACGTTTTCAGGGCCGTTGATTAACCGCCGTATTTCCTTCGGAACACTCACCTCAATGGGCCAAAACATGACTAACCGTAAACTTGAAGTACTGACGCCGCAGAACTGCCAGATTATCTTTATCGACCAGCAGCCCCAGATGGCCTTTGGCGTCCAGTCGATCGATCGTCAGGTGCTGAAAAACAACGTCGTTGCGCTGGCTAAAGCGGCCAAAGTTTTCAACATTCCGACCGTACTGACCACCGTTGAGACCGAAAGCTTCTCCGGCCATACCTTCCCGGAACTGCTGGACGCGCTGCCGGGCCAGGACATTCTTGAGCGCACCTCAATGAACTCATGGGATGACCAGAAAGTTCGTGATGCGCTGGCGGCCAACGGCAAGCAGAAGATTGTGGTTTCCGGCCTGTGGACCGAAGTCTGTAACAACACTTTTGCGCTGTGCGCCATGCTGGAAGGCGATTACGAAATTTATATGGTGGCTGATGCCTCCGGCGGCACCACTAAAGAAGCGCACGACTATGCGATGCAGCGCATGATCCAGGCTGGCGTGATCCCGGTGACCTGGCAGCAGGTGATGCTGGAGTGGCAGCGTGACTGGGCGCACAAAGACACTTACAACGCCGTTATGGACATTGCCAAAGAGCATTCAGGCGCTTACGGCATCGGCGTCGACTACGCCTACACCATGGTGCACAAAGCGCCTTCTCGTCAGAAGAGCGAGCACCGTACCCTGGCGCCAGTACACGCACCGGTACGTTAATCGATCCGGCTGGCCCCTTACCGGGCTGGCCGGCTATCCTGGAAAGGAGGATCTGTGAGTCCTTTAATCATTTCTCTGGGCGCGGGCGCGCTGATCGGGCTGGTTTATTCGCTGCTCAAAGTCCGCTCTCCTGCTCCGCCTGCCGTGGCGCTTGTCGGGTTGTTGGGCATGGTCATCGGCAGCACGCTGGGCGGAAAGCTGCTGAACAATGTACCAATAGCCCGGGCACCCTCTGGCTTACACATCCAGGCCGTCACCGAGAAAAGCTCGGTATCGCCATCCCTTATCGCAAAACAGGCAGGCTGATATGTTAAAGACCTATTCTGTTTCGCTGGCGGTCGGCGTTCTGGCAGGCGTTATTTACGCCGTTCTGGACGTGAGCTCTCCGGCGCCGCCGTTCGTTGCGCTGGCAGGCCTGGCAGGCATGCAGATCGGCGAACATATTATCCCGTTGATAAAACGTCTGCTTAGCCGTCAGCCCGTTAACCTGCGCTGGTTTCGCCATGAGTATCACCATAAAATTGGCGACAACCCACCGTCTTCGGGCGACTAAACCTTCCAGGGAAGCGCCTCACCAAGGCCTTAGCTTTATAAAGGAACATAGCATGCAGCTGCCGCAGCGCATCGTCGTCGTCGATGATGAACGTTCTGTCCGCAATGGCCTGACCAACCTGCTTCAGTCTGAAGGTTATCTTACCGATGCCTTCGAGTCGGCAGAATCTCTTCTTGGCGATGAAGCAGCGATGGCGACTGCCGCGCTTTTTATTATCGATGTGCAACTGCAGGGCATGGATGGTTTTGAGCTTTTTATCAATCTTACCCGGCGGCTGGAAAAGCCGCCGGGTATTATCATTTCCGGCAGCGGCGATGAAAACATGCTGCGGTATGCGGTTCATCTGGGCGCCATCGCGTTTTTGCCAAAGCCCATCGAAATTGATACGTTGTTTGAACACATCCGTCAGGAGTTCTCCTCAAAGGCTGCCCCTCAATGAGTATGGATCCGCAGGAGTTGAATGCCGCAGAAAGCGATGAAGTGATGCTGTCAGAGGATATTGCTTTTAGCCAGCTGGCGCAGGAGGGCAATATCGACTGGCTTTTGTGCCGACACGCCACCACCGGCGAAACCTTTGTGCTGGCCACGGCAGCCAGTGAAGAGGCGGTTTTCCACGTCACACAGCTGCTTAAAAACGAGTATGCCCTTCGCGCCAGCCTGGCGGAAAGCTGGGCTTTGAAGCCCCAGCGGCATACCCTTTTTAAGGGCCGCTATGCGTTGATCTACAGGACGTTTAATTATCGTACCCTGGCGGATATGCTGTGTATGCCGCCCGGCGGCATTCCCGACTTTCTTGGCAGCGCCGCAATGCTCTGCCATACGCTGGGCAGCATGCATCAGCAGGGGCTGGTGCACGGCGACATCAAGCCGGCAAACTTTTTTTATAACGATAACGGAACCGTTTATCTTGGCGGGTTTGGGCTGTCATTCATCGACAACGATCTACTTCAGCATCCTCGTCTGCCGGTGGCAGGTGGAACGCTGGCGTACATGTCCCCGGAACACACTTCCCGCTCTGCCCATCCCGTCAGTCGGGTAAGCGACCTGTACAGTCTGGGGATCGTGCTTTATGAGTTGCTGACCGGCAGGCTGCCCTACGGCAGCGCTGAAGGCAGGCACGCCGAATGGGTGCATCACCATATTGCCTCGGAAGCGTTACCGCCCCACCTTATTCGTCCTGACGTCCCGCTTATTCTGTCATCAATTATTCTCAGGCTGCTGGCCAAATCGCCGGAATACCGTTATCAGACGGCTGAGGGCGTCCTCGCCGATCTCGGCCGGTGTGCGGCCACGCTGATGCCGGGCGGCATGATTGCATCTTTTACGCTCGGGCTACAAGATTCACAGCCGGCGGACTATTCACCCGATAGCCTGTGTACAGATCATCCGCAGGCAACCGATATTCTGGCGGCTTTTGATGAGGTCAGCAGCAGCGGCAAGCACAGTCTGGTGGCGATAAGCGGGGTGCCCGGCGCAGGGAAATCGTCGCTAATCGGATCTGCGCTGAAATTACTACGCCATAAGAAAGCGCTGCTTACCGTCGTGAAGGCAGACCAGCATTCGCCTGTCCTGCCTTATGCCGTTTTTACTGCCGCATTCAGGACGCTGACTCTCCATGTGCTGGGCCTTCCCACCCAGGAAATGACGCGCTGGAAAACCCACATTACGCGCCTGCTGGGAGAATATGCCGGCCTGGCTGTTAACCTGGTTCCCGAGCTGGGCATCCTTCTCAACCAGAAAGCCGCCGTTCAGATGCACTCGCATCCCCTTGATGCAAAAGATCGCTTCAATCTTGTAGCCTGCAGCCTGGTCAAGGCGTTTACGGCTTCCGGGCGGCCGCTGGTCATGCTTATCGACGATGTGCACTGGGCCGATCGGGCTACGCTGCTCCTGTTACAGAATCTGCTGAGCTTAAGCGAAGATATTCCCCTGCTGCTGGTGATTACCTATCGTGACAGCGTCTCGCTGCCCTGTCCTACCATCGCCGGCAACCTGAATCGTATACGGGCCTGTGCGGTCCGCATTACCGATATCACGCCGGAACCGCTTTCCGAAAAAAACATCGCCGACTGGCTTGCGGGACTTTTTCATACCCGCAGCTCGGCAACAAGCGAACTGGCCCGGGTGATCCACGAAAAAACGGCCGGTAATCCGCTCGCTACCCGAGGATTTTTTCGTCAGGCCGTTCGGGACGGGCTGATTACCCATCATGCGCCATTAAAATGGAGCTGCGATCCGCAGGCCCTCAGAAACTGCCACTATACGGCGAACGTTGCAGCCAGCGTATTGCGGCATCTGACCTCGTTGCCGCTGCCGACCCGGCATCTTCTGGGCAGGCTGGCGTCGCTGGGCAGCGCTGGCGGGCTGGACGTGTTGAGCAGGATTATCACTGTTCCCGTTTCGGAAATAGAACGAACGCTTCTGCCGGCCGTCACGGCCCGGCTGATAACGCTGAATGAGGCGGGATATGCCTTTATGCATGACACCATGCACGAGGCGGCGCTTAATCTTCTGAACGATGAAGATAAAGACAGCTTCCATTGCGCTGCTGCGCTTTATTACATTCACGAATCCAGCCTTGATGTTACCAACGCTTTGCTTTTCCGGGCGGCGCATCATCTGCTTGCTGTCAAAACGCTTTCTCTTCTTACGCCAGATGCAGCGCGGTTCTGTCAGCTGCTGCTTAAAGCCGGCAGGCGCGCCAAAACCATGGGCGACTATATTTCAGCGCTGCGCTACCTGCAAACCGCTCGTTTGCTTAACCAGGGCGCGGGTAAGGCAGAAAGCGGCGAATTTTTGCTTGAAGAAGCGGAGTGTGAGTTCCTGAACGGTAATCTGCCAGCCGCGCTGAAATTAAGCGCGGCGATCCACGCTTCGCCTGGTGAAGTCGCGGACAAAGCGGAGGCCGCCTGCCTGATTGCCGAAATTCATATGCGCCAGTCGGACAGCAAGCTTGCGCTGGAAACGGCGCTCGCCTGGCTTGCGGTGTTTGGCATCCAGCTGAACCGCAACCCGGCTCAGGAAGAGTGTGATGAAGCAAGGATCGTCCTGAAGGAGGACGTAGGGAAAAATCCCTATACCCGTTTCCGTTCTCTGCCGCTGGTTACCTGCAAAAACACGGAAGCCGTGATGGATCTGCTGGCCAGCGCCAGCACCTTTGCCGCCTTCATTAATCCGCGGCTGCATTTTATAATCCTGTGCAGGCTGCTGCATTTGTCGATGGCGCACGGCCTGAGCGGAGCTTCGACGCTGGCCCTCTCCTGGTACGGAGTGGTGTGTGGCGATCGCTATGATGAATACAGTCGTGGCTTTGCCAGCACGCTTCTGGCGCGGGAGCTGGTCTATAAGCATGACTTCGTCAGTTTTAAAGCCCGTACGCTGCTGCCGCTGGATCAGGTCAGCGTCTGGACGATGCCGCTGACCTATGCCATTGAACGGGCAAAAGCCGCTTTCGACGTTGGGGTGGAAACGGGCGATCGCACATCTGCCTGCCTGGCGTTGCGCCATCTCATCATGAACTATCTTGCCCGCGGCGACCATCTTGACGGGGTGCATACGTCAATTACGCGCGGACTGCTGTTTGTCAGAAAGGCGCAGTATAAAGACGTTGAAGTGATCCTCGGGATGCAGCTGGACTACGTTCTTTTTCTGCGTAAGCCCAGGGACGGCCTCTTCACCGGTAATCATTTCGTCACGCCGGTGCTGGCGGTGGTTAAACCTGAAAATGCTGTTGAACCCATGTATCTGATGCAGTTCTGGTTGCGTCTTTATAAAGCGATGGCGCATTTTTTTGCGAACGAATACGCCGACGCACAACGGTGGTTTAAAGAGGCCGAGCCGTTTACCGCGCTGATCCCGGGGCATGTGCATATGCTCGATTTTCATCTTTACAGCGCGCTTTCGGTCACGATACCGCTCAGCTCCGGCTCTGTGACCGACGCGTTACGGCTACAGTTAGGGAAGCACCTCGACAGGATCGTGACATGGTCAAATGAAAACGCGAAAACGTTTTCAGACAAGGAGGCGCTGCTGCGCGCGGAGCTGCTTCGCCTTGAAGGTGAAACGGCGCGGGCATCGGAGCAGTTTGAACGAGCTATCACGCTGTCCCATGAGGGGCAATTTCATCATATCAACGGCCTTGCCTGCGAACTGGCCGCGCGTATGGCGTATGCCCGGGAGATGGCGTTTGCCGGTGATGCCTATATTAAAGGCGCCATGGCGGCCTGGGAGCATTGGGGAGCAGGCGCCAAAGTTCGCCAGCTGGAAGCGCAGTATCCGGCCCTCGCCAGCCACACGTCCCGGACTGCGCTGAGCACCGTATCTTTTGAACAGAGTGCGGTCACAAGCGATTTGCAGAGCATGGTGACCGTAATGCGGGCCCTCACAGAAGAAATCAATCTGGATCGGCTTATCCATATCCTGATGATGATGCTGGTGGAGCGTGCCGGGGCGCAGCATTGCATGCTGATCCGCCTGATTGACGGCAATGTGCCCGAGATTCAGGCAAGAGCCTCCACGACCACGGAAGGGGTTAAGGTTAAAATCGTGCGGGAGCTGCCCGTAGCAACCGACCTTCCGCTTTCGGTGCTTTCTGCCGTGATCCGTACCGGCCAGGAAATCCGTACCGGTAAGCCAGAAGTGTTCAGCCCGTTCAGCCAGGATAACTATCTGGTGGCGTCCGGCGCGGCGGTCATGTGCGTACCAATGTTCAGACAGGCGCAGATGGTAGGCGTGCTTTATCTGGAAAATCGGTTAATGCCCGACGTGTTCACCGCCGATCACTCAAGGATCGTTGCCATGCTCGGGGCACAGGCTGCGGTATCGCTGGAAACGGCCCGTCTGTACGCTGAACTGGTCGATGAAAACATTCAGCGCCGCAAAATTGAAAAGCAGCTTCGCGCCAGCCAGACCTCGCTGATGCTCGGGGAAAAAATCAGCCATACCGGCACCTGGCACTGGCATCTGGAGCCCGATATCCAGTACATCTCTGATGAATATAAACGCATCATGGGGCTGCCTGCGGAGCAGGTCGCGACCTCCATGGCCGAGTTCCAGCGGCGCGTACATCCGGATGATATTGCCTGCCTCAGAGAGCTGATCGAAACCAGCGTGCGTGAAGGCGTTACCATGCAGGCAGAGTTTCGGATTGTCCGCGATGATGGGGAGTGCCGTTACATTAAAGGGATCGGCGAGCCGAATGAAAACTGGCCGGAAGTAGCGGAGTATTTCGGCACGCTTACGGATATTACCGCACAGCGCCAGTCAGAGGATGCGGTCAGGATCGCTCAGGCGGAACTGGCGCGCGTCGCACGCGCAACCACCGTTGGGCAACTAACCTCTTCTATCGCACATGAAATCAACCAGCCGCTGATGTCTATCGTGGCCAACGCCGGTGCCAGCCAGCGGTGGCTTAAACGCGACCCCGCTAATCTGGAAAACGCCAGCAAAAGCCTTGATGAAATCATCCGTGAAGGCCGCAGGGCCGGTGATATTATTCACGGTCTTCAGGCGCTCACGCGTAATCAGGTTGCAAAGTTTGCGCCAGCAAAAATGCATCGCCTTACGCGAGACATTATTGTTCTCTCCCGGCTCGAGCTTGAACGCCGTTTCGTCTCCCTGGAGCTGGATCTGACTGCCAGAAATGACGAGGTTTTTTGCGAGAGCGTACAAATTCAGCAGGTATTGCTTAACCTGGTTATCAACGCTATTGAAGCGATGGCCAATAATGCCGGCGCGCGTACTTTACGGATCGCCTCTTCCCATCCCGCCAGCGATCTTATCCGTATTGAGGTTGCCGATAACGGAATCGGCCTGTCTGAAGAAGTAACAGGAAAGATTTTCGATTCTTTTTACACCACGAAAGCGGAAGGAATGGGAATGGGGCTGACTATCAGCAAAGAGATAATTAAACGCCACGGAGGAGAGCTACGGGCGGAAAACCGCCTGGATGGCGGGTGTCTGTTCTGGTTTACCCTGCCGGTTGAGGGGGGTGTGTAAGCCTCAATATTCTCCCGCCCCGTGCGGGAGCGTCTTAAGAGGGCCGGGATGACTACATCTCCTGCAGCAGCCCCAGCTTTTCCGCCGTTCTGACAAGTTCTGAGACCGACCGGACTTTCATTTTCTCCATTACCCTGCGCTTATGCACTTTTGCCGTTATTTCACTGATGCCCATTTCCGCGGCAATCTGTTTATTCAGCAGCCCCAGAAGAACAAACTGCATCAGCTCTTTTTCACGGGGAGTAAGCGAAGCGTATCGACCGGTAATTTCCAGCTTTTCCTGGGAGATAACCGCGCTTTTTTCAGACAGCGCAAGCGCGTCAGCAACCACCCGCAGTAAATCGTCCGGCATAACGGGCTTGGTCAGGAATTCAAACGCGCCGGCCTTCATTGCCCTGACCGTGAGCGGAATAGTGCCGTAGCCGGTCAGGAAAATGGTGGGGATAACGTGGCCGCGAGCGTTAAGGTGCACGGAAACATCAAAACCGTCAAATCCGGGCATATTCAAATCCACTATCAGACAACAAGGCGTAGGATAATCTCTCTGCTCAAGGAAATCTGACGGGCGGGTAAAGGCCGAGATCAGATAGCCTTCCGACCTGAGAAGATTTTGCAGCGAGCTAATGACGGATTCATCGTCGTCGACAAGATAAATTGTTTTATCCATAAAGATCCATTTTGATTCTTACGAATTCTGTTTTTGCAGGCAATGCAACATAACATGAAATGATGAACCGTAGAATCAGCCTTACTTATAGTTCGTTTCGATTCAGGTTTTTCCTTATTGCCTGTCGTTACGCGGTGCATAAATGTAGCCGTAAAGTACATTGCTGTAGGGTTTACAGGCATTAGTGCTTAATTCACTGTCACAGGCGGAAACGCTATTCGCTATAAGATGCGGTACGGCTGGTCGTCGCAATGGTGATGGGCAATCCTGAAAAAAGCCTGCCAGAGTAGCGTAATGAGATAATCCCGGTATGGCCTTGTCGGGCCTGACTACTGGTGCAACTGCCTCCAGCAGCGGAACGGGAACCATCACGGAAAGCGAACATGATGCTCATTTGCCATCTTTCCGGAATAGCAGAAATATTTAATGGCACAATACCAGAAAAAAACAGGCCAGCCGTAAGATACGCCGGCGTAATTTAACCCCGGTCTGACTGAACAGCAGGAACGGAAAATAACCATAAATCCTACAAATCGCTGATAGTATTTCCGTCCTGCTGGTACGTTCGAGGCCTGTTTAAAATCCAGTATCGTCATAATCACTTTTATTTTTAATGCCTTTTTCGTACCTGGTTTTGATATTAAAGGCGTAAAGAATTACCTCTGCCACCTCTTTTTGTTCATTGCATGAATTTTAACCGGAAGATAAAGCCCCGGATCCCGGGTAATAATTAAAAGAGGCTCATGCGTTTTGCTGTCTTCTGCAATGCTGAAATCATGCTTCCAGAACTCATGGCTGCCGGCCAGGGCCTGAACCGTTTCATCTCTTTTAGCCGATGGCTGAGAAGCCCAGACGAGAAAATCCGTGAAGGGTTTTATATCGTCATTAAACGTCTTAATTGTGATCCCGCCAGTCCTGCAAAGAAATTTATTCTCTGCCTGACTTTCGGGATAAGTAGCGGCTTTGTGATTAAGGAAATCAGAGGCGTTATGCCAGGGTATCAGAGCCTGCATCTGCGCAAGAATTACCAGTCCCTCCGGTTTGAAATGCCAGAACAATAAAATTTTTTCGCCAGCTCACCCAGGCCGGCAGGATCCTTATAGTCTGCATATTCCACGTAATCCTTAATCCGTTGAGTAGCAGTCGGCCAGTAATATCTTCTGTCAGGCGCCCGCATTGCAAACACTGAGCACGTCTGCGGCCACTGAATGAGCGCATCATGGCTAACGGGCGGCAGGCGGGAGATTTTTAACGAATAACGCTGCCGGACGAGGCTGCACATGCAATATATCCGGTCATGCGGCCTTATATCTGTCCGGTTCAGCCCTAAAAGACGCCGGCTGCTGCTGCGCTCCCGCCATCACTGATACTGAGAAGCCTGCCCCCTGATTTTGTGACTATTGACATTAATAGTCACTAGTCTGAGAATGCCGTCACCGTCCTGTTAAATCAAAAAGGGAACCCATGCACAGGCTTAAACCTGCCACCTTTGCCGTATGCCTGTTGCCGCTTGCCCTTGTGGCCTGCGGCGAGCCTTCCGACGCCAGCGATCCACGTACTCA
>NZ_JARUWZ010000027.1:0-68676 GCF_030433775.1 Erwinia sp. PsM31 | reverse complement strand
GAAAATCTGGCGGCCAATCCAGCGCCCGGAAAACTTTTCGCTAATACCGAGGTTTTTGAGAAGCTCAGCAATCAGATCGGCGTCTTTGATTTCTGCCAGCGCATTCGCTGTCAGCAGGTACTGATCATGCGGGTTTTCAGCCGCAAGATGATCCGCCAGTAACTTATCCGCGTACTGGCGAACCGTCAGGATACTGTCATCCACATACTTCCGCGTTGCCAGCACCACGGACGGGTCAATCTTCAGAGTGATGGCGTCGGTGCTGTTGATGATCAGAATCATGCGCACGGTCTGTGTGCGTCCGCTGCCCTCCTGCAGCGCGGGCTTGTAGGTTTCCGGCGTGTTACACACTGCAATCAGCGTGCCGTCCGCATCAAACAGCCCCATTTCCCGGATCCAGAATCCGCCCTCCGTTTCAGGGATGACCTGCTCAGCAATCACCTGGCTGGCATTGGCCGCATCAATGCTCAGCGAATTGATAGCGGCGCGGCGCACCTCGTTAACCAGCTTTGTCTGGCCGGCGTTCGGCGTCGGCAGTGTGCCGCCGCCGTCGCCCACAGCCATCTGTGTGATGTTCAGTTTTGTGCCGAGCGCGGCAGCGTTGGCAATCTTCGCCGCGCCCAGGTTGGTTACGATCGCATAGTATTTTTGTGTCATGGTCCCACTTCCATCAGGTCAATAACGTGTACCGCCGCGCCGCCATAAGCCGCGCCGCTGACGGAGATAATTTCGGGGGTGTACGGGTAAACGGTCAGGTCATCACCGTCATAGCTGGCTGCTGCCATGCGTGTTTCGCCGCTGACCTGCAGGTTGATGGACATTCCCAGCAGGTGACGGCTACAGGGTTTTGCATCGCTGATCAGCCGCTCAAGCTCCTGATAGGTTTCTTCAGTAATGCCCTGGTCCTGCACGCCAATGTCCAGCCGGAATGTGCCGGGCGGCTCATTGGTTTTCCACCACTCAATAACCCGGATCAGGAAGCCGAACGGCTCCACCACGCGGCGGATGGCGCTGATGGTGCCTTTGTGCTGATGAATATAAAACGCATCGCTCACCACCTGCCTTTTGACGTTCTCAGCCCAGCTTTCGTCCCAGCGGTCCACCGAAAAGGCCCAGGCCAGATAGGGCAGAAAGCTCACCGGGCAGGTGGCCGGGTTCCAGAGGTCGCGCAGCGGCACGTTCAGCGCGGTAATCCCGCTGCACGCCTGCGCTAAACGGCGCTCCAGCGCAGACGAACCGGGCGGCATCAGGCTGCTGTTGCTCATGTCACCCCCTGATCGCCCGCCACGGAAATGTCCGTGCCGGTGCAGTAACCCGCCTGCGTGCGGTCCATGATGATGTCCTCCGACGGTTCGGTGATTTCCACCCAGTCCACACCGGCCACACGCATCACCGCCCCGTAGGACTCACGCCGCACGCTGCGCCCCAGCTTTTTCTGTTCGGTAAGGTAAGCCGCCAGATTAGCGTTTGCCGCCTCAAGGCAGGGACCGGCGGCCACGCCGTCGAACAGGTGCAGCCTGGCCTTCACGCTGTAGCTGCGGATAGTTGCCCCCTGAACCGTCACACGGTCGGCTACCGGGCGCACGCTGTCGGCGCTCAGTGCTGTGTCCACTGTAGTCAGCAAATCTGCTGCCGCCGTGCCGTCGCCTTCGCGACTCAGGACAGTGATCAGTACTGTCGCCGGTGACGGGCTGATGGCGGACACGTCCTGCACCCGACCATCGGCGCTTTTGGCATGAAACTCATACGCGCCCGTCGGTCCGGCCACGCTCAGCCCCTCAAACGCCTCCGGCACGCGCACGCGCAGTGCGTCGTCTGATTCCATCACTGCATCCACCGGCGGCACCGCGTCGGGATTAGCTGGCGTAATGGTCAGGCGCTTCACGTTATTGCGGGCGGCCTGCTGGTCCAGATCGCTGCCGATTGCGTAGGCCACCATTACCGCCTGCGCAGCCTCATTGATGCGCTGGCGCAACAGGATTTCGCGGTAGGTGTTTTCCTGCAGACTTTTCACAATCGGTTCAGACTCCAGCGCCAGCACGCGGCGCATGGCGGCCTGTTCATCCGCCGGATAAAGCGCAATCAGCGCCTCTTTGCGCTCTGCGAGCAGCGTTTCAAAGTCCGGCACCTCAATAATCTGCGGTGCGGGCAGCTGGGAAAGGTCAATTACTGCCACTGTTCACCCCCGTTGGTACAGACATAGCAACCGGCGAACCGTCATCCCGCTGGCCGGTCAGCTCAACCACCATAGAGCCGTCAAAGTCGCTGGTAAGGTTTACGGTGCTCAGCCTCACGCGAGGTTCCCAGCGGCTGATGGCGACATACACTGCCGCCATTACCTGCAGGCGGATCACGTCGTTCTGTGGCTGGTCAATCAGCACCGACAGCAGCGAGCCGTAATCACGCCGGGCGATGCGGCTGCCTTCGGGGGTGATCAGGATGTCGCGCATGCTCTGCCGGATGTGATCGATGTCGGTAATGGCTTCGCCGGTGTCGCGGTTCATGCCGAGATACATCATTGCGGGCCTCCTGATATATCGCCGCCACTCTTAACTTTGTCGTGTAAGTGCTTATCAGCAATTACGCCGTTAGAACTCATTGAACCGCCGCCGTGTGTCACATCGCCGTTCATCGTGGTGTCACCGTTAATCCGTGTCTGGCTGGCCTCTATCCCCAGCGCATCGGTGATCAGCTGAATGCCGTCCGCCGCTTCAATGCGCACGCTTTTGATGTTTTTTATCAGCAGCTGGCCGGTTTCCGGCTCGTACTGAAACCAGCCACCGTCCTTAAACACGGTGGTGGTGCCGTCTTCCGAGTAGTCAGGCGGCGGGAAGGCTTCGGAATAAATGGCGGGCAGCGCAAAGGCGGTTTCAAGGTTGCCGCCCAGGCTCAGCAGCACAACCTGCTCCCCGACGGTGGGTTTCCACCATGTGCGGGTGCTACCGGCGCGCAGGGTGAGCCAGTTAATCCAGTTGGTTTCGAGGTCTCCCGTTTTCACCCGGCACAGCCAGTTCACCGGGTCCACTTCGGACACAATGCCGGTGCGGATCAGATTGGTGATAAGACGCATGATTTCGGTGAGTTGTGTATTCATACCTACAATTTCACATTAATAATGTCTATTACTCACCTATTACTGATTGTATGGATAATGGTACAATCTTCCTTTTTAAGGACGAACAAAAAGTGAACTCAACTCTTAAGCTTTTTCTTGAGAAACTAATACATAAAGCCTTTCCAGAATTCAGCAACAAAGTAACTTGGACGCTAATTACTGTAGGTGTAGCTATACTTGCAATACCTACACCTACCTATTTAATGTTCATCAATCTCTTTATAGATTTATATAACAACGCTACGAAAAGCCATGTTAACTTGATTGATATAGGTTCCTTCACTCCCGGAAATGGGGCTGCCATCACATTGATTTTATCAGGGCTTATATACCACTTGGCTATCAAAGGCATCCAGATTTTTGCAGAAATTCATGCTGATAAAATAAAATTTAAAACAAAAGAATTCACACTTAAAGCCGAAAAAGAGAAGAGCGAAAAATTAATTGCTGCTGATACGAAGTTGTTTGAATATTTTACTTCACTACTTCCTACAGACTCATTGTCAATTGAAACGCTCAAAGATCAGCACTTTGGAACTCCATATCATAAAAATTGCATCGCGGACATTGAAAGCTTTACTTATAAATGGGGGAAGGCAGATCATCACTTTCATAACAAAGAGTTGGAATTCAAATCGGAAAAATTTTTCAATGAGACTAAAGAGTTTCTGAATTTTTTAGCTATATCCTCTGGATTCATAGGCGCCGGTCCGCTTTTAAGTATTCCTACAGATAATGAAAGAGCCAACGACTGGGAGTGGTCAGCGCATACGAATGAGCGTGTCAAAAAAGCAAACGAGTGGAGCCACGAATTACACGATAAATATTGTGACTTTATAGCAGTGTCCAAAAGAGAATTATCAATTTAATTTATTTTGTCGCTTTATTATTTTCAAACCAGCGCAGCAGTGTTTCACGCACCGTGGTTTCTACATCGCTGGTCACGCCCAGCAGCGGACGTTCAGCATATTTCACCATCGGGCCGCGACGGCTTACCCGGTCCCGCAGGCCATAGTGATGAACGCGGGCCAGCTTCTGCACCGACGGAACAAAGGCAACCTCAGCGGCGTCCGCGCCTGCCTGCGCCTTGAGATATTTTGCCGTTTTCAGCTTCGCGAACATGCCGCGACGGATGCGCCCCTTTTTGCTGCGGGCGCTGACGCGGCGCGGCTCCCATGCAGTGCCGTCCGGGGAACGTTGTGCTGTGATGTTTGCCTGCTGAATGCGACGCACGTCGCGCGCCACCTCGCGCAGCATCTTTTTCCGGGCTGCCGGTTCCAGCTGTGAGAGAAGCGCAGCCAGCCAGGCATCCACTTCATGCAGTTCAGCCATGCTTCACCGTCCAGAATTCCTCCGGCGCGTCCGGCTCCGGCACCGCTTCGATATGTGCCTTGCCGTTCTCAACTGTCGCTATCACGCGCTCGGTCAGCTTCAGGTCCATGCTGATGTCACAGCGGTCATTAGCAAGAATATCGACCTCAAACGAAAACAGCTTTTCTCGCGCCTCGCTGTTCTGCAGCGCGTCGGGCTGGTTTTCCCGCAGCCACAAAAGCACCGGGGCCATCAGCAGATTCTGGTCGCCGGTGAAGTCGGTGATCACCACGTTCAGCGTGTAGCGATACTCCCACGACAGGGACGCGGCGGACGTGGCGACCAGCTGGCCGCTGTCCACGAACAGGTGCAGGCGGTCCGGGTTTTCGGCAACGTAGGGGACCGACTTATTCAGTGCGCTGCGCAAGGACTGCGGCTTGTTCATCGTCTTTTTCCTGACAGCTGATGATGGTATCCACCTTACCGGCACATGCCGCCCAGGCGGCCTCGGTTTCGTCCAGCAGGGCCAGAAGATCGCCGTTAGTGCGCGGCGCTGCCGGGTCCAGCTGGCAGCGGGTGATTTTCGGACAGCCACTCACGGTAAGATTCACCTCCTGAGAAGGCCGGTCGCTGGCGCAGCCGGACAACAGGATCAGGCAGAGTGGTATCACTCCAGCGGCGCAGGTCTTCATTTTCACGTTTCAGTTCCTCAATCTTTCGCTGCCGGTCGCGCAGCAGCTGGCCGTTGCGTTCGGCGGCGGCGTAAAGCTGCGTCTGTGCCTGGCTGCTGGTCTGCGTCAGAATGTTCAGGGCAATCAGCTGGCTGTTTTTCTGGCTCAGCTTTTTACCCTGGCCCGCAATGGTGGCCTGCTGCGCATCAATTCTGCCGTGTGCGCTGCTCAGCCGGTAAGACTGCACGCCTGCGAAAACCAGCAGGATCAGCACGATGGCGATCAGTACCCGAATCATGCTGCCGCCCGTTCAAGTTCTGACCTGATCATCCGGCGATAAAAAACCGCATGAATACCGGCAAATGCCGCCAGCTTCCAGCCCGTGTCCCACATCACCACTGCAATAAATACGCGGTGATACCATCTGAGCGGCACGCGGTCAGCCAGCTGCGCAAACCTCAGTAGCCACGCAAACACCCGCTTACGTTCGCCGCCGGTCAGGGCGCAGGCGTACAGGCCGGAAAACCCGATAACGGCCCAGGCGAAGAAGTCAGCCCACAGCAGCGCCGCCAGCGGATAGCCCGCAAAGCTGCCGTGACTGATGCTGACCAGCGTCAGCAGGACGGTGAGTAACGCCGTAAACCACCATTTTTTAAACAGCTGCATTTCAGACTCCTTTAAGGCACCAAGCCAGCTCTCGCCCGCGCCGGTTATCCAGCCCCTGATTGAATACGCCTTTCACGTACACCCAGCGCGGCAGCTGATAACACGCCTCGCGCCACTGACCCTTTTTCAGCAGCGCCACCATTGTGGAGCCGCACACGTTGCCGGTGCCGACGTTGAACGCCAGCGACACCAGCGCGTCATAAACCTGCTGCGACATAGAGACCGCCACGCAGCGCGCCAGTGCCGCCTCAGTGCGTAACACGTTGGTGATGAAATTCCCCGCCGCCTGCCGTTCCGTGATGGACTTACCCGGCACCACGCCGGAGGTGTTGCCGATCCCGTCGGTCCACTTTCCCGCGCTGCACTGGTACGGCTGCAGGCGGCAGCCCTCATAGTCGGCAATGAGCCGCAACCCCTCTACGGAGGTGTGCAGTTGCTGAAAGCCGGGCAGCGTGGCAGCCAGCGCCAGCACCACGCCAACGGCGCAGCGTTTAACGGTTTGCAGATTCATAATCACCCCGCGTGATGCGCCCGCTCAGCAGCAGCTGATAGGTTTTGTGCTTGTAGTACCAGCTGATAAGCGCCATCAGCAGGCCGATGAATACCCCGGCCAAGGTGGACATGTCCTTCAGGTCCATGCCTCCCAGCCACGCCATCACTACCGCCATGCACCAGGTGATAAAGGTGCTGATTTTTTCCCACATGATTCAGTCCCAAAGCTGGACGGCCTGCACGGTGGCCATCGTTGTCACGTCCGGTAACTCCACTTCCAGCCCGTGCGGTAAGAGGGGGCCGTGTTCCGCCAGCCCCGGATTTGCCTGCAGTACCTGTTCCGTCATCCCCTGCGTGCGCCCGTAGTGACGCCAGCAGAGTGCGTCCACCGTGTCATATTGCTGCGCACGCACTTTCATCAGATAAGCTCCACGGTGCAGTGCGGCATGTCCTGCACGCGGCTGATGGCCCAGCGCGCATCGCGCCACAGGTCGCCGCTGGCATCATTCAGTTCTTCGCCGCGCTTCACGGCGGAGGCGGTGGCGTCAAAGTCCTGATAGCGCTCGTTCAGCACCGCGCGCGTCCAGCACCACACCGCATTCATGTAGTGATGCAGGCGCACGCTCTCACCGGCCAGCTTCTCAGCCGGAACGTCAGCCAGGCCGTTATGCCCGGCCAGCTCCTGCCGCTCACGCCACGGGTAAAGCTCCGCGTTAACCTCCGCCATCGCGGTCAGCACCACCTGACGCAGACGCTCCGGCGTCACGGTGCCGTCAACGCGCATGACGCTGCGGAACTTCGCCAGATCAACGTCCGGCCAGAATGAGTTATTGGGGATGATGTCCGGCGCTGCCGTCGCCTTCTGTGGCGCGATAAATTCCATTGCTCTGTTACTCCTGAATAGGTGGGCGGTGGACGGGGTTTTGATGCGGCGCTGCCTGTCGCCACCCCGTGCCGCCCCGCGCGTGGGCACGTCCGGTTATCAGCTGGCGTTACGGATCTTCCGCTCAAGCTGCTCAATGTCTTTTTTAACGCCGCACTTCTCGTCCAGCTGCAGGGCGCGCTTCAGATGGTTCAGCGCGGATGCAGGGCTGCTTTCCGTCAGCACCCAGCCGATGGACTTGTGCAGACGGGCGCGCGACTGATCGGGCATGTCGTGTGCGTCCACCACCTCCAGCGCCTCCAGCAGCAGGGCCGGATCAAAAGGCGTCTTTGCCAGGATGGCCGCCTTTGCCGCGTCGGCCATTTCTTCGGCCAGCACCGTCGCCGTGGTGCGGCTTCCCAGCGGCATCGCCCAGCCGTGTTTCAGCGCGTGGCGGCCAATCGCGAGCGCACCGGCATAGTCACCGGCGTCAACGCGCCACAGCATCACGTACATCAGCACGTCGTCCTGCTGCGCGCCGTCAGCACTCAGCACGCCCTCAGCCCAGGCAGCGTACTTCGGCAGCACCTCCACCTTGATTTCGGCCTTTCGGACGTTGGACTGAATGCCCTTGAGGCGGCGGCGGTCTTCGTTCAGCTGCAGCAGCATCAGGTCATAGCCCTTTGCGCTGCGGCCACTGCCGCCCGACCGGGCGGCCTCCTGTGCCTGAATAAAGCGCGTATGCGCGCGGAAAGGGTTAGTCACGGGTTACGCTCCGCCTTTGCTGCCATCACCGGCATCACCGGCATCACCGGTCTGCGTGGTGTCCGCGCTGGCGGCTGAACTGCCCGCGCCGCTCATGGACTTGACCACGCTGGCCGCCACGGCGGCGATGCGTGCGATTTCCGCGTCGCTCATTTCACCCGGCTCTTTCTCCGGCTCCTGCTCCAGCAGCTCGATGTTTTCCACCAGGCAGGTGCAGTCATAGTCCTCAACCACGTAAGCCTCGTTAACCGACTCAAGGTTTTCGATGCGGTCACGTTTCGGGTTGTCGATGATCGAGCGGCGGCGGGTTTCTTCCTGCCAGTAGATGGACAGGTTATCCAGGCGGGTGATCAGCAGCGCATTCGCCGGGAAGTACGGGGCGCGGACCGCCTGCAGGCCGCCGATGCGCTTCTGGCTGATGATTAGATCAGCGGCCAGCGCTTCGGTGTTGGGCTGGCTCTGATTAACCAGCGGGAAATACTTGTCAGCCAGCAGCTGGCGTCCGCAGATAACCACCAGTTCAGTGTCGTCCTGATACTGCACGCCGATTTTTTCCGACACCGCGCCCATCACAACCGCGTCCAGGTTACGGAACAGGCCGTTTTTACCCACGGTGATTTTGTCCGACACCACTTTGCCGTCGTCACCGATGTGCTGACCCAGCACCTGCGCCGGTTTTTCCTGGCGGATTTTTTCCAGCCAGCCAATATTCACGTCCTGCAGCAGCGGGTTCTGCACGCGGTTGGAGGTCTTCTCACGCTTCAGGCCATTAAAGCCGATCATGATGCGGTCCAGCGCCTGACGCTTCACGATGGCGTCACGGATGCGCACCTGGAAATCGCTGAACTTCGCCCACATGTCCAGCTTTGAATAAGGCAGCGCCGTGTCAAAGTTGGTCTGCGTGCATTTGTAGCCGTCGCCGTCAATATAGGTCGGATCGGTCGGCTCGCGCTCTTTCTGGGTGGTATCGGTGGTGCCTGCAATGGTGGTGCCGATCCCCAGCCCCAGCCGTTCGCCGCTCTGCTCACTGACAGGCATGATGTTGATGGCCTGCAGGAACGCGGACGACTCCTGAATTTTGCTTTCCAGTGTCTGCGACACGGATGGCTCGATGGTGAATTTGCTGTTCAGCGCGGACAGATCAATCTTGTTGATTTCTGCCAGCACCGACATGTAAGCATTCAGCTTAAAACGGGTAGTATTTTTCATCGCTTCGCTTTCTCAGTTCGTTAAAAAGGTTTGCCGCCGCTGTATCAGCAGTCGGTGCGCACTTCGCCGCCGCTGCCGTTACCCTGCGTGCGCGGGCGGACCTGCTGGCGGCCATCTTCCCGGCTCAGCTGCTGCTGCAGTTCGGTGAAGTCCGCCTGCAGCTGTTCGCGCTTCAGCACTTCCTCACCCAGCGCACTGCTGAAATGTGATTTCAGGCTGTCGGCCTGTTCGCTCAGCGCCGTTTCAATGCGCGCGCTCAGGTCCTGCTGCTCGGTGGCAATCAGCTCAACGGCCTGATGCACGTCGCTGAAGCGCGCCGCGTCGGTCTGCTGCTGTCTGCTGAACATCGCTTTGATGCGGGTAAACAGGGCGGGCTTTTCGTCGGCCACGTCCTCAAACTCGATCAGGGTTTCTTCAGCGGCAGAGAAAACGTTGTCAGGATGCTGCTTGCGGTTTGCCAGCGGGTTCGCCCCGGCGCTGGCGCTGAACTGCAGCATTTCCGTGCCGAGGCTGGCCGGATCGTCGGTCACGGCCAGGCCAATCAGATAGGCCGCGCCGGTGTCCGCGAATTCCGGGCGGATTTCCATAGAGGTAAAGATTTTCTGCATGGTGCCGGTCAGCGTGACCAGCTCGTCAGTCGGGTTAATCAGGGCATACAGCCCCAGCTTGCCCTTCAGCGGGCCGTCGCCGATTTCTTCAGCGTCCAGCGCTTCCACTACGCCAAAGCGACGAAACGGACTGTCTGGCGTGTAGCCCTTGATGTGCTCCATGTTGATCACGGCGGTGTACAGCTCAGGGCTGTAATTTGCCGCCATCTGTTCAAGCCAGCTGCGCTCGATGGTGCGCCCGTCCGTGGTGGCACCTTCCACCCCGATACGAAAACGCTTTGCTTTCTTTGCCATTGTCCAGGCTCCGGTCAGTAAAACTCTGTGAGGCTCTATGGTTGCGGCGGCAGGGGTATCGAAACAACGCGCGGACGTTGTGCGGGAAACCACACAATGAGGGATGGCGGAAAAGGAAGCGGCGGGGCCGTATTTTGGCTGCATGAACATGACACCCGCCCCCGACGACCTCGATCCCCGCAGGCAGGCTTTACTGCTTTACTTTCAGGGATACCGTATCGCCCGCATTGCTGAAATGCTGGGAGAGAAACCCGCAACCGTTCACAGCTGGAAAAAGCGCGATAAGTGGGGCGACTATGGCCCGCTGGATCAGATGCAGCTGACCACAGCCGCACGCTACTGCCAGCTCATCATGAAGGAGCAGAAGGAAGGGAAGGACTTTAAGGAAATCGACCTGCTGGCGCGCCAATCCGAGCGCCACGCCCGGATCGGTAAATTCAGCAACGGCGGCAATGAGGCGGACCTGAACCCGAACGTGGAGAACCGCAACAAAGGCCCGCGTAAGCCCCCGGAAAAGAACCTGTTCAGCGACGAACAGATTGAGAAGCTGCAGGAGGTTTTCCACGGCTCAATGTTCGGCTATCAGCGCCAGTGGTGGGAAGCCGGGAATAAGTACTCAGTCCGCAACCTGCTGAAGTCGCGCCAGATTGGGGCCACTTTCTTTTTTGCCCGCGAGGCGCTGATCGATGCGCTGACCACCGGGCGCAATCAGATTTTCTTAAGCGCCAGTAAGGCGCAGGCGCACGTCTTCAAACAGTACATCATTGAATTTGCCCGCGAGGTGGACGTAGACCTGAAGGGCGACCCGATGACGCTCAGCAACGGCGCGTGCCTGTACTTCTTAGGCACCAACGCCCGCACCGCGCAGAGCTATCACGGCAATCTGTACCTGGATGAATATTTCTGGATCCCGAAGTTTCAGGAACTGCAGAAAGTGGCGTCCGGCATGGCGCTGCACAAGAAGTGGCGCGAAACCTACTTTTCCACCCCGTCCAGCCTCACACACAGCGCCTATCCGTTCTGGTCCGGCGCGCAGTTCAACAAGGGCCGGGCCAAAGCTGACCGGGTTGATATCGATCTCAGTCATCAGTCACTGGCCGCCGGTCGCCTCTGCGAAGACGGCCAGTTTCGCCAGATTGTCACGGTTGAAGATGCTGT
Organism: Erwinia sp. PsM31; assembly: GCF_030433775.1. NCBI lineage: Bacteria > Pseudomonadati > Pseudomonadota > Gammaproteobacteria > Enterobacterales > Erwiniaceae > Erwinia > Erwinia sp. PsM31. The sequence goes on along the minus strand of NZ_JARUWZ010000027.1, from coordinate 57,525 downwards.
GCGCGGCGGCTGTGACCTGTTTGACCTGGAGCAGCTGCGCACGCGCTACAGCCCGGAGGACTACCAGAACCTGCTGATGTGCGTCTTTATGGACGATCTGGCGTCGGTGTTTCAGCTGGCCATGCTGCAGAAGTGCATGGTGGACAGCTGGGAAGTCTGGACCGACTTTGAGGCGCTGGCGCTGCGGCCGTTCGGCTGGAAAGAGGTCTGGATCGGCTATGACCCTGCGAAGGGCACGCAGAACGGCGACAGTGCCGGATGTGTGGTCATGGCACCGCCTGCCGTGCCGGGCGGTAAGTTCCGCATCCTTGAGCGCCACCAGTGGCGCGGGATGGACTTCCGGGCGCAGGCTGACGCCATCAGGATGCTGACGCAGCAGTATAACGTCACCTATATCGGCATCGACTCCACCGGCGTCGGGCTGGGCGTGTATGAAAACGTCAAAGCCTTCTTCCCGCAGGTGAAAGAGTTTGTTTATAACCCGAACGTGAAGAACGCCCTGGTGCTGAAGGCTTACGACACCATCGCCAGCGGGCGGCTGGAGTTTGACGCCAGCCATCTCGACATCGCGCAGTCATTTATGTCTATCCGCAAGGCCACCACGGCCAGCGGCAACCGTCCGACCTATGAAACCAGCCGCAGCGAAGAAGTCAGCCACGGCGATTTAGCCTGGGCGACCATGCACGCGCTGGCAAACGAGCCGCTGCAGGGACAGGCGGCACACACGCAGAACATTGTGGAGATTTATTAATGAGCAAACGCAGGAACCGCACCCGCACGCAGCCCGTGCCGCAGCCGGATAACATGACCAGCGGGGCAGCGTCGGAGGCGTTTACCTTTGGCGACCCGATCCCGGTGCTGGACCGCCGCGAACTGCTGGACTACGTGGAGTGCGTTATCAATGATCGCTGGTATGAACCGCCCGTGAGCGTTGACGGGCTGGCGCGCACGTTCCGCGCCGCTGTGCATCACAGCTCACCCATCAGCGTAAAGTGCAATATTCTGGCGAGCACCTTTATCCCGCACCGCCTGCTGAGTCAGCAGGCGTTCAGCCGCTTTGCGCTGGATTACCTGATTTTCGGCAATGCCTATCTTGAGAAGCGGACCAGCCGCCTCGGTAACGCGCTGAAGCTGGAGCCGTCGCTGGCGAAGTTCACCCGGCGCGGCCTGGACCTGGACACCTACTGGTATGCGCACTATGGCATCAACACAGAACCGTATGAGTTTGAGAAGGGCAGCGTGTTTCACCTGATGGAGCCGGACATCAATCAGGAGATTTACGGCCTGCCGGGCTACCTGTCGGCTATTCCGTCGGCGCTGCTGAATGAGTCGGCTACGCTGTTCCGCCGTAAGTATTACCTCAACGGCAGCCATGCGGGTTTCATCATGTACATGACCGACCCGGCGCAGAGTCAGCAGGACGTGGACAATATCCGCGGTGCCATGAAAAGCGCAAAGGGCCCTGGCAACTTCCGCAACCTTTTTATGTACAGTCCGAACGGGAAAAAGGACGGCATCCAGATCATCCCGCTGTCAGAGGTGGCGGCAAAGGATGAGTTTCTGAACATCAAAAACGTGAGCCGCGATGACATGCTGGCCGTGCATCGTGTGCCGCCGCAACTTATGGGGATCATTCCAAACAACACCGGCGGATTTGGTGATATTGAGAAGGCCAGCAAGGTGTTTGTGCGTAATGAACTGATGCCACTACAAAGACGCTTTGAGGAACTGAACAGCTGGCTGGGTGAGGATGTTATCCGGTTTGCACCGTATGTACTGGATATTGAATAGCAGACACTAAAAAGCCCGGCTACGCCGGGCTAGATTTTTAACGCCGATTTTGTCGCTTTCTTTTTCTGGTAGAAACAGGCTTCTGCTCTCGATTGTTGTCTACCTTTTCATGCGTATCCATATCAAACCAAGAAGCCTGCGCGACCTCACTCATCGGAAAAATCACGCTAGTGTCCACATCACCCAGCTCACTGTAATCGTTGGAAAAAAGAACCCGCAGATTATCTTTTTCTCTATATCCAGACATTATGGGGTTGATTGAGACCTCAAGGTTAGGACCTTGCTTCTCATTCGGCTCGCTGATCATATTCACCGTGCCAACATAAACCTTCCTGCTTTTTAGGCTAACCAGTACGGGCTTGTCTTTGGTAGCTGAATCAAAAAACAGTTGCCCCAGCGAACCTTCAGAAAGTATTTCTTTAAGCGCCGACAATCTAATTACCTGCTTGAAAAAGGCAACCTGTCCATTGTCGTTCTTGAAGCCGCTCAGTATGTTAGCTGCCAGATAGATCCCAAATCTTGCTGCCTGAGTCCATACCACAGCAGCAAGAACCATACTCAGAGATAAAAGTATCAGCCATGATGCCAGACGGTTATCTTTCGAATTATTGCTGAGGTCAATCCATGCTGTTAGCCATGTTGCTAAAGTGAAGCCAGGTACAAGCCATTTCATCAGATAAGCGGCGCAGACAGAGGCGATCAGACACCATATGCCATATGTGGCCACCTTCATGTAGAGAAGCTGGCCATCATATCTGTGTAAGCGGAAGTAGGTTTTGATTCTGTAGGGTGAGGAAATTATTATCTGCCCACTAGCGAGCAATGGAATTATGAGAAGTGCGAACATTAGTCGTCGTCGCTGTCCTTGCTTCCTGCAGCAACAGCATTAGCGTCTTGCTCTACAAAACGCTTAGCTGCTTCACGGTAATGAGACAACTTCTCTCCGTTATCATGCACGATAACCGAACCGCGACCAACAACGCGTATGTCCTTAACTCCGGACTTTTCTAAGCGATCAGCCATGGCCTTACCACCTGCCACATAACCATTCAGACCGAACATTTTCATCACTAACTCTTGCATACAAACCTCCTTAACCTTCCCACGTAAACCGGTTCAATTCTTAACGATTTACAGGTACTGCCCGTATGGGGCGGCGAAGTTTAGCACAGATGCGCCACGGCATTAAGCGCTTTATCTGTACAGATTAGACAGAACTTATCCTTCATAGTTCTGTTTTGGGTTGACCACCTTTTGACCGTAATTAACAACGTCATCTTTAAAAGCTCACTTAACTTAAGTTGCAGCCAGCCATTTAATCAAGTGCAAAATTCGCACAACACGATAAAATTTACTGCTTAAAGTTTTGAAGGAAGGAATGGTAAGCTTTGACACTTCACTGCAATGTTTCAGTACGGAATCTAAATGTAGCTTCAATTCTCGACTTGCTGAGTTAGTACATTCATGGCTGATTTCATCAAATACCCACCAGAGCGCCTCAGCACCATCCTGCGAGGCGCTCTTTTTTTTCAACCTCTAACCTGTCCTGTTCCCACCGAGACGCCAGCGGCCCGGAAATTGCGCCGCATTCTGACCATCAGCCCCCATCAGCGCGCGCTCGTAGCCCCGCCACGCCTGCCCGCTTTATGCAGTGGTTTTCATGCACCTGCATGACATAAACAAAAGCCCGCCAGTACTGGCGGGCCTGAGCATCAGAGATCCTTTTGGGATCATGCGATTTCATGCAGCATAGTCATGCACTCACGGCTCGTAGTTCTGTTAGGCCTTTCATCACTCAGCCTGATTCATTGAAAGGCTGTATTCATGCTTGCGTAGACGAGCCATTAACTCATCTGTGAGTTCGGAAACCCACTCAATTGCCATGCGTTTTTCTTGATCACTACATTCGCTGACAGCAACAAGTTTTAAAAAGAAATCAATACGCTGAAGCTTCACCGACTCCAAAAGATAGTCCTGCATGTTCCCTCCTCCGCTTACAACTACTGTTTATGCATACAGTATAGAAAATCCGGTCGGAATTGAAACTATTTTTTATGTATCAATGGGATTGATCTGAACGTTGCCAGATCAGAATGGTTCTTCCTGAAGTCTGCCGTTCCGGTAGAAAAGCCGCATTTTCGCCCCTGCATTGAGGCTACAGCCCTTAAGCAACAGTCCAATCTCATATTCATCACCGTTAAATCCCCTGGCTTTTAGTTCCAGCTCTAACCGTCGGCGCTCTGGCCCCGTACAGTTATTGACAGAACTCCAAGGGGCGGCAATGCCGCCAGAAAAACCAGCCTCCGCTGGCGCTTCGGCCAACTTAGCAACCTTTTCCCATTTGACCAGGCGTGTCATGACTTCTGAATCCGGAACCATCGGCGAATAAATACCCTGCACCCGTTGAACATCTTCGCCGTACTCATTACCCATTTCGGTCAGTTCATAGCAAAGGCGGATCACTAAATCCTCACGCGCAACTAACGGCCCACCCTGCGCCATCGTATAGGACGCCCAACAGCTGGCAACAGAAGCTGACGCCAGCACCGCATCCATCTGCTTATCTGGCAGATGTGCATCACCCATACGGCGCAGCTCACGCCAGACAGTCACAGGCGCACCGCCGATCTGCTGAAACTGACGAATACGCCAGCGTGAAGCCCATGCCGAAACAGCCTTAGCCATGTCGCGCATATTTGCGCCGGTTTCATCATCTTTCTCGCCGTCCATCGCGTAACCGTCGATATTCTTTGAAATATATTTGGCGATATAGCCTGTCGCACTGCCCTTCTCAGGGTCGATCGGCTCGGCATGAAATCGTGCTTTCATTGCCTGCGGTGTGGTCAACTCCCCGGAATCCTCTTTATAAGCCTGATCACGCATGATTTGCTGAACCCGCTGGACGTTTTCAGGGCGCATAAACAGCAGCATGTGCCAGTGCGGCGTGCCGTCGTGGTGAGGTTCAACAACGCGAAAGCCAAAGACATGAATAGCTTCGCGTGACAGTGCCGCGCGGATCCTCACCCATACACGGCAGAGATAACGCTGGGTGTCACGTGGGCTTGAACCGTTCCACTGAGAAACAAAGCCGCCCTGGCTGTAAACTGCGTGATAACGTGATGGTGCTGTGATTGTATAAAACTCACCTACGCACCCTGTTTCATTAGCGACATCCTCAAACCCACGCATTCTGGTCATCAATTCGCGGCGGCGTATTGCCGGATTGGACACGCTGCGGTTGACCATTTCATCCAGCGCAATACGTTCCCCGTCCTGATTGATGAGATCAAAGCGTTTGAAGAATTCACGGTTACGTTTTTTCTGCTCTATCCATTCGGCCAGCGTGCTGCGGGAAACGTAAGGTGATGCGGCTTTCTGTACCTGCCCAACCGCGATAGCCATGTGTTCACGCTGTAAATCTCGCATCTGCTTCAGGCGGCCACGCCACCATTCAGGAGCCACCATGCGAAGCAGACCAGACTGGGCTTTGCGCAGAGGCAATTCACCTTTAGCTGAACAGAACTCTGCCCAGTAAGGTGGCTGCGTTCCTGTCAGCGCAGCCAGTTCAGCGATGTAACGGTATCCGGTGAGCGTCACGGGCAGTTCGTCCGCCTCCTGTGGTATGGAGACCTTATCAACGAACTCAGCCAGACTTTGTGACAGGAAGGAGGCCATCTTATAAGCCAGATCGCGAATGTCCTGGCGGTCTAGCGTCGGAAGGCGATCAAGCTGTTTGAAAAAAGGCAGCTCAAACTGCGCAGCATCGTTCAGCCGGTAGCGGGTGCGTACAAGCTGCAGGCGTGGCAATACGCTCTGGCCAATGGTCTGGCGCAGAAACGCATTGGCCCGCCGACGGCCATGTTTTCCTGAAAGGATTTTTTGATAACGGTCAGCGAAGTACCCGGCTAGGTAGTCTGGCATGTCATGCAGGTATTGGCTGCGCCAGCTGTGATCGTCGGGGTTAGCGTTCCACAGCTTCAGCTCAGCCAGGGTCATGTTACGCGGCGTTCTGACGCCATAATTCTCACGCTGCATTTTCAGGGCAGCGTGATAGTCACCATTAAACTCAACGGCGTTTACGGCAATATCGGTCACAGTGAAGCCACATGCTCAATATGCGGGACGAGAATGATCTTGATTGCGCACTTGCCTTCTTCGGCAGCAAGGCCGGACTTACTGCCGGCCGACTTCAGGATGCTGCTCATAATGCCGCACCTTTGTAATGCGCACTTTTTAGCTCACTGACTTCTTTGCAGGTTACGCAGAGGGAAACGCCCGGCAGTGCGCGGCGGCGCTTCTCCGGGATTTCTTCGCCGCACGACAGGCAGAAAAACTCACTCGCCCCTGCCGGGCGGTGAGTAGCGTTAGCCAGATTGCGCGCCAGCTCTTCCTGCACGCGCTGCTGTACCAGATCCATTGAGTCAGCCATCAGTGCAGCTCCTGCGCCTGGTTCTCAAAGCGTTCCGCCTCTTTGTCCAGCAACTCGATGATTTCCGCTGCGGACATTTCATTTTTACGGGCATGAATTGCCAGTGCGGCCAGGCGGATAGAAACGGACAGCGCATCATCACTACGCTGTTCGGTTTTGGCCTTACTCAGCAGGACGGCCAGCGCGTCCTCATCGGCTTTAAAATTACGGGTCTCGATATTTCGCATTTCACTTTCTCCTGAATTCGGGCAAAAAAATGCCCGGCGGGTTTACGCCATTTAATTTCGTTGGGTTAATTAATTAGGTAACGTCAGATTCTTTGGAAATAAACTCACGACTGCCTTTAAGTGATTCATCGCGCTAATCAGCGCCGTTAATTCGTCACTCGTCAGTTCACTGAAATCAACGCTGTGACGTTCTTTGCTGATATTTGCCAGGAAGAATATTGCGCTCAGTGCGCGGCCATTTTGTTCAGCCTGGTGATCGCGCTTATTACGCATATCTGCGATAAAGCGTTTGAGTTCGTGGCTGCAATCGCCGTACATCATGGTACGAAGCGCAGAGATATGATTAAGCGCACTTGCACGCTGCCCCGCGTTCATCTGAACAGTGATACTCTCAGCTTTGTAACCCATGATTCTTTCCTCTTACCGGTTAATTCTGCCAGCAGTTCGGCCTGTGAAATTGCCGGATGCCAGCGCCTGCCCTTATCTGCTGCAATCCAGCCGTGGCCGTATGCGTGGGATGGGCTTTGCCGCTTCAGAAGCGGGGCCACTGAAAAGGCCATATCTCACACCATCCCGATCGATGCACCGATACCACTTAACACGTCAGCAGTACCTGAAAGCGCAGGGTTAGAATGAACGCGAGCCTGAACCGCCAGAGCTGCAAGAGTCAGGCACCGGATACCTGCGTGTACGTTCTGAACCAGTCCACGGCGGCAGGCTGCTGTTAATTGCTCATGGCTCACAACGCCCGCAGCTAACTGCCCTACTTCAGCGGTGGCTTTAAGAACATAAGCAGGCAGATTCTCCTGCGCCATTTCGTTAACCGGAACACATGGCAGGCATTGCAGTTGTGCCAGCGCGCCGTCAATCAGCGTTGCGTCTTCCGTCAGATCGGTCAGTAGCAGCAATTCACGAACGGTTAACTGGTGAACCTGCTCTGGGTTGAGTTTGTTACGGATGGTCTGTGGATTCAGCCCGGCTTTGTTAGCCAACTGAATGATGTTGTGCTTCAGCGCAAAAGCTCGGCACGCATCATCGAAATGGTTATGTGTGGAGACACGAAAATCAAACATGATAAATCCCTTTTGCTATCCCAATATGGATGCGTCAAGCCTGCATTGTGATTTCACAGCCAGCGGCCGCTTCAATCGTCAATGCAACCATGTTGATCTCGATGAGACCGTTAACGCCCTCTTTCTTCCTGATGGGCAGGCGGTTCTCGCGGTACATCTGGCGCACGGTGCCTTCCTTGTAACCAGTGCGGCGGCAAAACTCTTCAACCGTAATGTACGGTTCGGAGATGACCAGATTGATTGATGGGCGCATTGAAAGTTTACGGGTCATGATGCACTATCCTCTGTTGAGTTTTAATCAACTCTATTTATCACTATTAAACACGTCGCCATACGACGAGTGAATATTAGGATCACAAATTGGAAAGGTCAACGAAAGATTTTACGAATCGTAAAGCACCAAGTTTACCAGAGGGGGGTAAAGAACCCATTGAACGTATCGTTAAGGCTTATGGTTTTTCATCCCGGCAAGCGCTATGCCGTCATTTGAACGTGTCTCAAAGCACTATGGCTAACCGCATAATGCGTGGGAATTTCCCCGCTGATTGGGTTCTGATCTGTTCTATGGAAACCGGTACTTCGCTGGAGTGGCTGACATATGGCCTCGGTGATTCAAACATCACAAACGAAGACATGCCATCAACCAAAATCGAACTTAAAAAAATCACAAATGGGAACTTTTCATCATCTGATTGGGTTGAATATGATGCGCAACTCTTACCCAGTGATGTTAAAGCCCCTTTGTTAGTAAATTTTGAGAAACAGAATTACTTGGTAGACATGACCGCCGCAGAGATCACGGATGGGCTGTGGCTCATCGAGATCGATAAGCTCATCAGCATTAAGGAGCTATATCGTTTTCCTGGCGGGCGTATTCGCGTTGAGAATGGAAAAGCCTCATTCGAATGCAAAGCAGACGACATCAAGGTTTTGGGCAAAGTCGTTGCCCGCATTGAGTATCTATAAAGGCACAGCATGGCGATCAGTAAATTATCCAACGGGAAATGGCAGGCACAGGTTTTCCCAAACGGCCGTGACGGCAAAAGGATTCGCCGCCAGTTTGCAACGAAGGGCGAAGCACAATCCTATGAGAAGTTCGTAAAAGAGCAGGCTCAAAATAAGCCTTGGCTGGGAGAGAAAGCAGATAAGCGGCGAGTAATTGAGTTGGTTGAATTGTGGTTCAACACGCATGGCATCACGTTAGCGGATGGTGAGAAGCGGCGAACCACAATGGCGTTCGCCTGCGAGGCGATGGGAAACCCACTCGCAACCGAGTTTAACGCGAAAATTTTTGCGTCTTACCGCGAGCAGCGGTTAAGCGGGAAGATCACCCGCTCCAGTCGAGTGAAGACGGTTACGCCGCGCACGGTTAATTTAGAGTTGGCTTATTTCAGAGCGATGTTTAACGAGCTACGCCGGTTAGATGAATGGACCGCTCCAAATCCGTTAGAGAACGTGCGCGAGTTTAAAATCAGTGAATCAGAGATGGCGTATCTCACCATTGATGAAATTAGAACGCTCCTCACCGAGTGTGAGAAGAGCCGATCCAAAGACCTGACAGCCATCGTGAAAATCTGCCTGGCTACTGGCGCACGATGGAGTGAGGCCGAAGGCTTGAAGGGCAACCAAATCCGCGCCGGTCAGATCATCTACGTGAAAACTAAAGGCAAGAAAAACCGAGCGGTGCCGATAACTGAAAAATTACAGGCTGATCTGCCATCCAGTAGGAAAGCGCAGTTGCTCTTTAAACCATGCTATTCAGCGTTTAGAAAAGCTATGCAACGCGCCGGTATCGAGACACCTGCCGGTCAGCTTACGCACGTTTTACGCCACACGTTTGCCTCTCATTTTATGATGAACGGTGGCAATATCCTTGTATTACAGCGAATATTGGGGCATACAGACATTAAAGTCACAATGCGTTATGCGCATTTTGCGCCAGATCATCTTTTAGAGGCTATGCAGCTAAATCCATTGTTCCAAATGGATTTATAAGGGAATATGTGTAGAAAAATATCTACATTACTTATTTCTTCGAAAGATTAACTAATAACTCACTAAATATCCAAGCAGAATTGAGAGGCAACCTTATGATTAGCGCTAGTTCAAGAGAGCGTTGGAATACTAAAACAATAATGGTTATTACATTTTTATTTTCGATAATACTAATCATCAGCTCATTTTTTTATACAGAAAACTATAGTGATTGGAAGAACATACAAATTAGTGTCGCTTGCTCAATACTTGCTAGCAACATAATTATGTATTTAAGCTCTGAGTTTATGATAAGGAGTCAACGGAGAGCAGAATTAATTGACAGGTGGGGCATGGAGGCAATATATAAAACAAGAGCTGAGATGAATGAGTCCTCTAACATTTCACTATCTTTATGTAAACAGGAAATTGAAATTATAGCCTTTGGCTTAAAATCCTTCAGAGAATCAAAATCTGATATAATTGATGGACTTTTGTCTAAAGGCGTCCGTATCAGAATTATAACAGCAAGTCCTACATCGAAAATCTTAGAATATGTTGACAAAAGGGAGAATGTAGTTGAAGGCTCTACCAAGAAATCGATTGAAGGATTAATTACTTGGGTCGGAGGGTTAAAAGAAAAATCAAAGAAATATAATATAGAAATAAGATATTATGATGAACTACCATTGGATTTTTATTTTAAGGTAGATGATAAAGTTTATGTTGGCCCATATCTTAAAGGCATTTCAAGTCAGCAAACCATATCATATGAATTTTCAACAGGGGAAGGTTATAGTTACTGGAGTAAATACTTCTCTATTTTATGGGAAAATTGCAAATGATCCGGAAGCCTGATTATGAAAGAGGCCGCTTCTTTGTTAGCCCTTTATTGGGGTGTAATGCTAGTTGCCGTTTTTGTTATATATACGATAAAGGATACACTAAGAAGGCCATCAGAAATGAATTCGATATTCACCTAGTTATGGATTTTCTCGAATCACATGAAAGTTTTTCAAAAGGGATTCAGGGTTCAATTATTTCAATCGGCGCTTGGGGAGACCCATTCCCAAGATATAATAAAGAACTTTGTACGCACAGCTTGGAATGGCTGAAAAAAATATCTGAGTTGCAAAACCCAATTCAAATTATGAGTAGGTACGAGTTAAATACAGAAATTATTAATGGAATAGTTGAGTGCAACAAATACAAAGGCCATATTTTATATTCAACATCTATAAGTTCAATTAATAATTTTAGAAAAATAGAGCCTTATGCCGATGATCCCATAAATAGACTTAGAAGCATTGAAAAACTTGATAATTTAGGTGTAGCTACAAATGTTATGATCAAACCTTTCATACCGGGAATTACTGACATTGATGTTGAAAATATTGTTAAGGCATTAAAAGATCACAATGTTAGGCAATGTGTTGTTGGCGATCTCCTTTTGGATGATACGATTAAGATAAAACTTTCAGAGATTGGCTTTAATATATCAGAACCTATTGATATGCAAGTCCTTGATTGCACCTCTGGTGAAAGTTACGAATTAGGAAATTCTGGACAATCAGAATCGTTCTGTCAGAGTATTTCAGACTCAGGCATAAAGGTTTTCAGAAAATCTAGTTGTGTTAATTCATACATCCTCAACAGACCTAATCCAGCGAATTATATAAATTTCGACCCAAATAACTACTGCATAAAATGTGGGGTTTGCAAATGAAATTTTCTGAGCTTGAAAGTCTCAATAATTTTTTCTAAAAAACTTATTTGTTATACTCAAATTTACCCGGCAGTGGCAGCAAAGTGGCAGCAGAGCTCAACGCTATGTGCCACTTTTCATCACTATTCGGCCTAAAGAAAATATAAAAATCAGTAAGTTACTGATTTTAATCAGTTCAAATTGGGACTCATAATCGCTTGGTCGCTGGTTCAAGTCCAGCAGGGGCCACCAGATTTAATGATGAAAATCATGCAGTTAAGCCACCCTTTATGGGTGGCTTTTTTGTTTGTGTTTTTTGAGTGGCGATGAAATGGCGATGTATTTTTCATTCCTCTGAAATTAGCGACAAAAAATCCCGCTTTCACGAGCCCTTCATCAGAGCAATCATGCTTTGTCTGTCATTGTACTAAAAAATCGACACCTTTCCGTCTGGCCGGGCAAACGCTCTCCCCGTCACGCCTGTCCGTTTTGTAAATCAATTTTTCATACAGCCATATCGAGCCATTAAAACGGTGCTAATACAGGTCGGCAATATCAAAAATGAGAGGAAGTAATGCATGTATAATAATGCACTCAATGCATGCATAACTTTGATGAAGGTGATTATCGGTAATGCATGCTTCACTTGCTCTCAGGGCGTGACCATGATCGATAGATTTTGCTCACAGCGGAGACAGTGAGAAAAGCCAAGACGACGGAAAAAAGGCCCAGGAAAATTATTAGCGAGAGTAAGGGGTTCATCGCTCCCCCTAAGCTCGTAAAATCACTCATCCTCGCGAGCTGCTCAGGCGTTAATACACGAAGAATGACCTCCGGTATAATTAAAAATAAAATAATAACAGTCGAGACATAAATCAGCAATTTTTTTGTTTTTCCCATCTTCTTTCTTGCTCTTGTTGGTGAATATGATCAAAAATTGGGCGAATAACACAACAAGGATCTAAGGTAGATCACAAACCTATTTGCAATTGAAGATGCAGGCCAATAAGAAATTAGCTATTGCATTAACAAACTCTCTAAATGACCTCAATGATGATTATATGTCTACTATCGAAAAGATAAAGCTGGGTGAGCTGCGTATTATTAATTATGGATCTTGCCTTGTTCCAAATTAATATTATCGTAGTTCATGCCGCGATACATTCAGAGAAGATAAACGGTTAGTCTTTTCTTTAAGTGAGATATATAGAAGAAACAATATAGCTCTGGATATGGTTGAAATTTACTTCCGCAAAACATTAGCAAGACCTGGAGATGAAAAAAGCTATAAACTTGCATCTCATATCCAAAATTTGTTAGGTAAAGCAGCAGAGCATGCATCAACCAAAGCCAGCAAATTGGTTCTGTCCTTCACAATTGCTAACCTGGTACTTAATAGTGCCGAATTCAAAGAAAATCATATAAGAATTGTTAATTCTTTTTCAACGTGGTTTGTGAATGCCGCGACACTTTATGCAAAAGCGCAAGTAGCTGCATCAGCCGCAAACAGGCTAAAGTTCCAGAACCCTTCATATTATCAAGCGCTATGTAAAGAAAACATTGAAATGCTTTATTTTCTTATTGAATCCCAAACATCTGAAATAATCTATTAGGTAAACTCTGAAGATAACAATGAAGAAAAAATTGCAGATGCGCTGTATGAGATTTTACGCAAATGAAGCGCGCATTATTATGGCTACTTCAGTAATTTTTTATTTGGTACCTGCCGCAATCATTGTGGCAGGCGTGTATGTTTTTATACGTTTCATCCCTGGCTATGCCGCACCTCTTATTTTATTATGGGTAATTATCGTTTCTTTGGTATATGTCAGGTATAATAAATGGTATTAATAATACCCAGCCCCCTAAAAGTTAGCTTGTAAGGGCAGTTATTAAAATTATTATAAGATGCTGTATTATGCGCTCATAGAAAATATCATCATGTTTAATAAGGCGTATAACACCATTCCTGAAAAGTAGATCCTCAGCCTTTTGATGCTGGCAAACATCGTTATATTCATCGGTGAAACAAGATGTGTAATACAGCAGACGGGTAGCTCCTTTTTTCAACTCTCAGCTTGATTAGCAACCGGCTGCCCGACCGCAGAAACAGCCTAGTAAAGCTGAGCACTGCCACCATGAAAACGCCGCCCCGGAAAGATGAATAATTTTGTTGTGGGGAACAGCCCTGTAAAAAACTCACACCCCGAAAGACTCCACTAATCGCTGGCCCTACTCCACCATTACAAGCATCTCAAATACGGGTTTCCCCGCTGCTAAAGCGCCTCAGAAACCTTCTCATAACGTCGGAACAAAAATTTGTTAGCGCACCTTCTGCAAGAACTTTCGACTGTAAAGAAACGTAGTTAAATGTAAATAAACCAATTTTTAGATAAACGTTATTTATGCATTTGCCGCACGTTAATCATATGTTAAATATATATCCACCTTCAAATCAGCATTTTATCTTAGTTGAATCAGAGCTATTTCTATTGAAAGGTTGGCAGTTCAAATAATGAAGAATGGACTAATTTTAACAAAAGCGGGCAGGATACGTGATGCACTGCCGATGAGTACCGTGGAATTTACCACCGGGTTAAAAAGAGAGTGTTTTGTATTATGGTCTTTGCCGCAATTCAGGGCAGACGAGCTTACCAAAACGCCTCTTTTTCCATCAGATGCAGATCTTGTTGAAAGTAAAAATTCAGATTTACACGGGGCTTTATTATCGGCGCATTTCGAGGCTGGCCTGTGGCCCGTAGTCTATCAGGGTGAGAATAACGGCCATTTAATCCGCCACGTCTGTCCGATGATGAAAGCAGAAGATAAAATCAGTTCTCAGGGAGGAAAGTATGATTTTTATCCGCACGTCGATAATCCCGATCTGCCGATTACCGGAGAAACGCCGTTTTCAACCTTAGGTAATTGTCCCGATACGCTGACGCTTCTTTGTTTACGAAAAGAAGATAATGTCAGGACCAGTTTACTGAAGCTGGATTCAGTCATCGCCCTTCTGTCTGAAGAAACAAAATTTATTCTGACGCAGCCGTTTTTTAAAGTCGACAGGCCGGCAAGCTTTGAAGGAAATGCTTCTGTAGAAGGCGTCCCTGTTCTTGTAGCAGAGAGCGGCGTATGGTACTCGCGCTTCGACTGGCACAATACCAGCGGCATGAATCCTGAAGCAGAAAACGCGCTGAAAATTATGCGTGAACTCACTCTGGACCGAAGCCTGTGGTTTGATGCGCCGCTCAATCCCGGCGATGCCATTACTTTTTTAAACCAGAGAACCATGCATACCCGAAATGCATTTCAGCCACGTTTTGACGGCACGGACAGATGGCTGCTGCGGGTCTTTGGTTTACTCAATCGTCCGCTTAACAGTCAGCTGCTTGACGCTGCAAACTGCCTTCATCACTTACGCACTATTTAACGGAAAGAAGTATGCCTGAATTATTTAATTCCTCATTTTTTATTGAGGGAAGCCTCATTGCCCACTATTTTTTTATTGGCTTAATTCTGCTGGTCGCAGCCTCTTTTGTCGCTGGTTATATTGATGCCATTGCCGGTGGAGCGGGTCTGATTCTTATTCCTGCCTTTATTTTAACCGGGCTTCCTCCGCAGCTCGCGCTCGGTCAGGAAAAATTAGTCAGTACCATAGGCACCATTGCAGCAATAAAAAACTTTATTAAAAACAAGTCAGTAATATGGAGTGTCGTACCAGCCGGTCTGATATCTGCGCTCGTTGGCGCCTATGTCGGTGCCCGGGTAATACTTTTATTACCTGCTGAGGCGCTATCTCTGGTTATCGTTGCGTTGCTGCCTGTCGGCTTACTGGCCGCCACCATCAAAGGCAGGGTAAAAACCACGGCGCAATCTGCAGGTAATGCCTCGTTTCTGGCCGTGTTCCTGGTTTGCTTTACCGTGGGTTTTTATGATGGTTTCTTCGGGCCGGGCACGGGGAGCCTGTTTATTATTGCGTTGACGGTAATTAATAAGTTTGGGCTTTTACAGGCCTCTGCTACCAGTAAAATATTCAATTTCTCTTCAAATATCGGCGCGTTTGTGGCTTTCGCCATTGCCGGAAAAATGGCTTATCTTATCGGCATTCCAATGATCGTTGCCAGTCTGCTGGGCAATCATATTGGCAGCCTGCACGCGATACGCACTAACGGTGAAATAATAAGAAAAGTTCTTTTTGTTTCCGTTGGCGTGATGATGATTACTTTACTGGTTAAATATTTTACGGGTTTTTAATGATGAAAAATTGTGCTGAAAATATCACTTACCGTTTGGCAACCCACGATGATATCGCCGGAGTTAAACAGCTGCTGGAGCGGCATCACGTTAAGAATCTGAATAGCGACCAGCGTGAGAACGGCTTTGTTACTACCGATATGACCGAGCAGCAGCTACAGGATTTAAGCGATAGAGAGAACGGCGTGACCATTGCTTACGATGAAAAAGAGAAAAAAGTCGTTGGCCTGTTATTAGGGGCATCATGGTTTTTTTTAAAACCCTGGCCGATGTTCGATTATATGGCGAGCATTCTTAAAGATTATTCGTTCAATGGCGAGGCGCTTTCCGCCGATACTTCCTATCAGTACGGGCCTGTTTGTATTGATGTTGCCTACAGAAGCCAGGGAATTGGCGAGAAATTGCTGGCCCATCAGCGTAAGGTTTTTGCCTCTCGTTATAAGCACACCGTGACTTTTGTTAATGTGCTTAATCCTCGCTCTTACGCTTTCCACCACAGGAATAATTTCGAAGACTTAGGCTTCTTCGAATTCAACAGCAATAAATATTATATGCTGGCCATTAACACCGCAGAGTAAAAAGCTTTTCAACCCGGCCCTGGCGACGTCAGGGCTTTAGTCTGAAAGTGAATTGTCCGTACGGCCACAGAAGCAAAAGAAAGTGACAAATTTATTAATAAACCTTATAAATTGTTTTGTGCCGATGGTTTGGTTTTTAGCATGGGGTATTAAATGAAGTTAAATGAACTTCTTGCGTTCGTAACGGTTGTGGAGACAGGAAATATTACTCAGGCCGCCGAGCGTCTGAATCGCGTGCAGTCGAGCATTTCACACCGAATCAGAAGCCTTGAAGATAATCTGGATGTCACCCTGCTCGACCGGAAAAGCGATGGCTGTTCGCTGACGGCGCAAGGCCAGATACTCTACGACTATGCAGTTAAAATACTGAACCTCGCGGATGACTGTAAAAGCAACATCTTCCACTCCAGAAGCAGCCAGGTGAACATGCGTATTGGCATAATCGAATGCCTGCCCGCGTGGGTGATCAGTTCAATGATCGACTCAGGTTACGATCTGGGCTGGAACATCGATGTGTCGATTGGCAATACTATCAGCCTGCTCAACGCTTTCGATCAGAATGAATATGATGCAGTAATCATTGGTGCCGGTTTCTCTAATGCGCAGCATACGCGGTCGACTTTGCTATCCAGCGAGCTGGTCATCATTACAGAAAAGGATTTTCCGACCATCACGGATATCTCCACGCTGGATGACGAAGTTTTTATGCTTAGCAGCAAAAAGTGTGCAACCTCGACCCGCAACTATACCACTTTGTTCAAAGAAGGCCGTATCACCCCAAGACGAATTGTCGAGTGCGGCTCTTATCCCGTGCTGTTTTCAAGCGTTGCTGCGGGTAAAGGCGTCTCTCTGGTATTGCGCTGTTCAATCAGCAGCGAGGTACAGAACAAAATTAAAATCCATGAGCTCTCCGGCCAGTTTAACGACTTCAGAATCGAGCTCGTTTACCGTGCCGATTGCGCTAACCTGGACAGCACGAAATTCAGAAGCGTGATGACATCCGTTTTTCAGGATCCCCGTCTGCACAATCCCGGTCATTAAGACCTGGCCTTTCCGCCAAAGCGCATACGGACTTCCTGCTGAGCCAGCAGGAAGTCCGTAATCTGCTACATGCTCTCAACCTGAATAACCGAGCTGTTTGTTGATCCCGTTGCCTTAAGTTATGAAGGCTTACGCACAATGACCAGCGCCTTGGTTCGGCACTTTTCCAGAATCAATTTCATCACTGGCACTTCAAAATACTTGTACATAAATGACGCCAGCGAAACGGAGAGCACCAGCGCAACGGCGATCAGCGCGATACCTTCCGGCAGGCTGAATTTTCTTCCCGCCGTAAGGTTTAAAAAATAGAACAGTACTAAAAAGTGAACCATATAGAACGCATAGGATATTTCTCCCAGCCATACCGAGGTCTGATTATTCAGCACGGTCTTTCTGGTTTTCAAATCATCGCCAGCCATAGAGATAATCAACAGGCAAACAGGAATGATGAATACCACGCTCATGCTGAACTGGTAGGGAATATACATTGAGCCGACGTAAGTCGCCGCCAGAATGGCAAGCGAGGCCGTTTTACTCAGCACCAGTGCCCGACCGTTAATCAACAACCTGGCGGCAAACATACCGGCGAGAAACTCAAATATACGCGCCGGGGGAAAAATATATGACACCCAAAAATGCTGCTGCGAAATCGGAAATGCGCCCATCATGTGGTTCGGCTCAACCCAGAGATAAATGCCGGTCTGCACCAGCAGGGAGGCAGCAGTAACGGCGATTAATCCGGGCAGGTCAAATTTTGCCGGTATCGCTTTCATGACCCTGAAGAGGAAAGGAAAGGAGAGGTAAAACATCGCTTCGATGCACAGTGACCAGCTGGGGCGGTTGCCCACAAAGAAATAATGTACATCATCAAACCAGGTATTCAGCAGCAGCAGGTTCACGGACCACAGCTTATATTGATAAAGGCTGGTCGCGCCAATAATAAACGCCATCACCCAGGTGAGGCAGTGGGTAGGATAGATCTTGGCAAAACGACGCAGATAGAAATCGCCAGGCGTATCGTTATTTTTCGCTGACCATACCATGATAAAGCCGCTGAGTATGAAGAAGTAGGAAACGCCGAGCCAGCCCGCTTTCCCTACCATCACCGTAAAGATGTGCTGGATGTTGGCATCAGCAAACGGCGCCAGATCGCTTGGCAACGATGAATGAAATAAAAAAACTAAAAAGGCGGCCCAGAATCTGCTCCCTGTTAATGAGGGAAGTTTAGGCAGCCTGGGAAGTTCTCCTGGGCCCAGCGATTGACCGTCATTAAAATGATTCACCTCGCCGCAAGCGGCATTAACACCTGTTTCTCTATTAAGCGCAGAATTCATTATATTCCCTATAAGGATAGTATTGAGATACCAAAATATATTCTGAAAGATAGCGATATGCAGAAAAAAGCAGCGATGACAAAGCAGCCTGAATAAATACTGCCTTGCCATTCGATAAAACAATTATTTTCAGAGCATGAAGCTCATTACGTTTTTTTATTTTTTAATATTGACGACTCCGTATCCTGAATTGCCCTTTTCAATATGGCCAAAGCCGTATTCTCCGAAATGCATGCCGCCAATAAGAACGCGATCGGAGCTGACCATATCGAGCACGCGAGAACGAGTTTCTGCCGCCATCTGAGCGTCGTAATCAAAGGCGATCGTCACTTCCGGTTTCTGCAATTGAATGTGCGGAAAATGTACAATATCGCCCCAAATCAGCAGGCTCTCCTGACTGCCTTCAATTCTGTAGCCCGTATGGCCCGGCGTGTGGCCTTTCAGCGGCATGGCAAAAATACCGGGCAGTACCTCACCTTTATCGAACGGGCGAAAATTCTGCTGATACTTTTCAAATATGCTGCGCGCCAGCAGGAAATTCCCCTTAACCCGATCGGCGACCGCCGCAAAATTTTTGTCATCCTCCAGATAGCGATATTCCTCATTATTGATCACCAGTTCGGCATTGCTGAAGACCGCTTCACCTTCCGCATTGAGCAGGCCACCGATATGATCGGGATGCGCATGTGTCAGCAGCACCGCGTCGATATTTCCCGGCTCCAGCCCCATTTTTGCCAGGTTAGCCACCAGCCCGCCTCCCCAGCCCTTAATGCCGCCGGCTCCGCTATCGATAAGAATATTTTTGCCCTGGCGGCGCACCAGGAAAGTATTGATATGCACATCGTTAAGCCCGTTTACCCGTGCGCCATTCTGAATGTTTTCGCACTCTGCTGCGTTGACGTTAGCCAGCATGCCAAAGTCAACCTGCAGATAGCCGTCGCTCACCGCAGTAATCGACATATCACCGAGTTCGAGGGTGGGAAATAGTGTACTCATAGCCTGTTCCTTAGTTTTTTACACAGATGTTATTTACGTCATAAGAGAAACAGCGGATCCTCGCAACGACCCCCATTTTCTCCCTAATTAATTCATCAACCTGATGCAAAAATTCTTCCAGTACCGGCGCGGTACGAAATGTTTCCTGCCTTAGCTTTGCTTCAAAGTATACCGGCGTACCAAAACCTATTTCGGCCGTAAGGTAACTAATATGAATATTGTTTTCTTTTGCCTTTAATACCTTCATAGCAATATGAGTTAACGAGGCTGAAAATTCCGCAAAGGCATCGTGGTTAATGCGATGGGCCGCGGATGTATAAAGGGTAATACTGGGCATTTTACCTCGCTCCTGCGAATGGATATTTACGCTGCTTTCAGTGGGATTAATCTCATGCTTTTTATAACGTCAGGATTGACCACCGTACCGAGTTCAGAACATCCACGGCGAAGCCCATCGATCAGTTCCATTCCGCGCGTCACTTTGCCAAAAGCGGTGTAATTTTGATCCATAAAGCGCGAGCGGGCGGATGTGATAAAAAACTGATGGCTGGCACTGTGCGGATGTCTGGATCGGGCCATGCCGAGAGTGCCGCGTTCAAACGGCAGGCTGTTAAATTCTGCCGCCAGTTTCGGTAGCCTTAAATAATCCAGGCCAGTCTCTTTTACCGGATCTCCCGTTTGTGCCATAAAGCCTTCAATAACTCGCGCGAACGGCATGCCGTCATAGAATCTGGCCTGCACCAGAGTTTTAATGCGATCCACGTGATTAGGAGCCAGCTCGGGAAACAGGCTTATGGTTACCGTTCCACTGTGCAGCTTCATTTCAATGAGATCATGACGGTTATTTGCCCGGTTAATCATGCCGGGCAATATCAGCGCCCCGGCACACAGGCCCAGGCTACCGCCAATGAACTTCCGACGATTCATAGTGTTACTCCAGTTGCGCGGCCGGATCTTGCCGGGCATAGTTTGCTCAGCCCGAACCTGCCTCAGGATGGCTTATCGGCACCAATAAACGAGAGAATTTCATTCGTAAGGGCATCAGGCTGCTCAAAATTGGGCAGGTGTGCCGCCCCAGGTATGGTGTGCAGCTCTGCGTGCCATTTTTCAGCCAGGCGTCGCGCATAATCTGGCGGCGTGAGCAGATCGTCCGCACCTCTCACCACTACCGCCCTGACGCGTGGAAAAGTCATATTGGTCAGATCGGTATCGGCGATGGCATAAGAACAGCCGGCGAAGGCTTCAACCGTGGTGCGGCGCAGCATCTGCTTCATGCCGTCTGCGTAGGGCGAGTCGATAAACTTCGGCGTGACCCATTTACCCAAAATACCCGTTTCAAGATGTTCAACACCGTGGTGAAAAACATCTTCCGCTCTGGCTCGCCAAAGTGAAGGCGGAGCGGCATTGACCAGCGAGGTATCGACAATCACCAGTCCCTGTACACGCTCAGGTATCTTGAATCCGATCCACTGCGCGATGGTTCCACCAATTGACACTCCCGCAACCGAAAACTCAGTGATGTGCAGATGGTCCAGCGCGGCGATGACATCGTCGGCCAAATCGGCCATGGAGAATGGCAGCGCGTCGATTGCGCTTAAACCGTGGCCTCGAATATCCAGCCGCACCACGCGATAGCGTTCGGTTAAACGCGGCATTTGCAAATCCCACAGGTGCAAATCCGTGCCCAGCGAATGAAGAAGTACCAACGTTTTCGCATTTTCTGGCCCCTGCACGTCTACATGCTGAGTTATTTTAAGCGGCCGAATAAACATTCAATACTCCCCATTTTTATTTTTTCTTTCTCTTCGGTTCCATCGCTTGCACTATTTGAATTTGCAATATTTACTTATGGAATCCGTGAATTTTTTTGAGCTGCAGGACTATGCTGCCGCTCTTATTAATAGGGTAATCCGGCCGTTTGCCCTAATGGATAATTTCGATACCGCTATCGAAATTATTGAGTCGCCCCGAAAATTCGCACCGACGCTGATGTTAAACAGCACCAAACGGATAGCTTCTCCTGCCAGGATAATATAAGTAATCAAAAAATATTCAGCCCGATCTCCCGATTTTTTTCGTAATGCTGCCCATCTCATTAGCCATCTTCCATTTTCAGAATATCGCCAGAATATTCATATTTTCGATGAAGATCTCGATTTTATTCGCTGGCGTTTACCTGACGTGAAAAATAACATCTGGCGAACAAGACCCGGCGATAACTCACAGGTTAATGCTTTATTTTAATTCTCTGCATATAGCCGTAGCGGATCGCCGTTGCTGATTTCCTTTAAATCTGTTTTAGCGTATGGGATAAATTATGGCGCAGGCCGAATTTGATAAAATAATGGTTGAACTGGTTGATTATGCCTATGAGCAGTCAACCTTTGATGATGAGACTTTGCGCCTGGCGCGTTTCTGTCTGCTGGATTCCGTCGGCTGCGCGATTGCCGCCTCCAGCGATGACGACTGCTTAAAACTGATGCGCAGCGCACAGTTCAGTAAGAGCAGCGAGGGTGTTCCGGTGATGGGGACCGCCCTGAAGCTGGGACCGATTGAGGCTGCCTTTCAAATCGGGTCGATGATCCGCTGGCTTGAGTATAACGATACCTGGCTGGCGCAGGAGTGGGGACATCCCTCCGATAACCTGGGCGCAATCCTGGCCGCCGCAGCATGGCATAGCCTGACAGACGGTAGCCAGCAGGAACCCGATATGGCAGCCGTATTAAATACGCTGATTCGCGCCTACGAGATCCATGGCGTGCTCTGCCTGTCTAACTGCTTTAACGCGCTGGGCATCGATCATGTTGTGCTGGTCAAGCTGGCCTCGGCGATCGCCTCAGCTCAGCTGCTTGGCCTGTCAAAAGCGCAGGCGCTAAGCGCCCTTTCCAACGCCATTATCGATGGCCATTCTCTCAGAACCTACCGGCATGCGCCCAATGCAGGCACGCGTAAATCCTGGGCGGCGGGTGACGCGACAGCACGCGGGCTTCAGCTGGCGCTGTTCGCTCAGACCGGCGAAATGGGCTATCCCTCCGCGCTTACCGCCAGCCGTTGGGGATTTGATGATGCGGTTTTACGCGGAAAGCCCTTTAATTTGTCACGCGGCCTCTCCGACTTTGTTATCAAAAATATCCTGTTCAAGGTTCCCAATCCTGCGGAATACCATGCGCAGACCGCAGTGGAGGCGGCGATTAACCTGCGCGAGCGGATAGTCGCCGCCGGATTCTCGCCCGAAAGCATTGAATATGTCCGCGTGGAAACGACGCGACCGGCCATGCAGATTATTGATAAGTCAGGGCCGCTTAAAAACGCCGCCGATCGCGATCACTGCCTTCAGTACATGATTGCGGTTGGGCTGCAGACCGGAAATCTCACCGTACAGGATTTTCACGAACCGCTCGCCGCCGATCCGCAGCTGGATGCACTACGCATGAAAATTACCTGCACCGAGCGGCCTGCTTTTACCGAGAGCTACTACGACCCGGAAAAACGCGCCATTCCCAATGCGCTTTACCTGAAGTGTCGCGGCATGACGGAAGAGATCGCTGAAACCATCCACTATCCGCGCGGCCATGTACGTCGTCGTGGAGAGTGTTTCGATGCGCTGCTGGCCAAATTCCATCTGAATCTTTCAGACAGCCCGCTGCGCAACCGTGCGTCGGTTCTGGCCGACACCCTGATTTCTGAATCAAAGCTGGATGCGATGCCCGTTACCGACTTCCTGAAGATGTTCTCATGGCTATAGATCCCATAAAAACAACATCCGTTAATTTATTTCGAGGTGATGAAGTGAAAAAAGCAATACTGGTTGGCTGCGGCGCGGAGATCGGCGCAAACCTGCTGATTCAAAACGATCCGGCAAAAGATGGCTTCGCTATTCAAACCGTGGTGACCAATCCGCCGTCTTTAGATAAGCATTATCCGGACCTGCGCCCGATTGACGGCATCATTGCCCGCCTGGCGATGGCGCAACCCGGCATGCAATCGCGTATTGAGATTATTAGCGACAATACGCTCAACATCGAAGGTCGCGAAGTTCACTTCTTCTTTGGCAATTTAGCCGAAGAGCTTCCGCCGCAAAGCGGCCGCTTCGACATCGGTTTTATCGCCACCAGCAAGCTGGATATGGACAGAAACAGCCCGGTTGCCCGTAATATGCTGGAGCTCGCCGACGTGGTGCTGGGCGTTGCAGAGGCAAACGAGCTGCCGAGCATTTATGGCTGCCTGGAGGATCTGACCAGCGATGAGATCGGCACCATTCAGCGCCGGGTGGTTGATTCCGGGATGTACTGCCTCGGCTCCTGCCAGACGAACGGCATGCATGCCTCGCTACGTGTCGTGACCGAGGCGCTGAAAGCCGTTCATTGCAATGCCTCGCATATTATTTCGGTAGAAACCGATATTGTGCATCCCGATACGCCTAACGGCGTGCTCGGCACGCGATCTTTTGAAGGGCGCATGCAGGACGCACGCGACAATCTGCGTCCCAGCTTCTCGCAAATCGCCATGAGTCAGGAGAAAGTTATGCCCTGGGCGCCGCTGGTGAATACCGTTTCACTACGCGCGCCCGTCCACGCGCCTGGCTATCAGATTAACCGTTTTATCGTCCGGGACAGCGGCGCGTTAAGTCTCGATCTTATCAAGACGGCGATCGAGCGCGTGAGTGAAACGCATCCGCACGTCGTCAGAGCATCCCAGACGCCTTTGGGCAGCCGTGCCTATGCCTGGGAGCGCCGCTGCTCCACCATCCTTTCCGACAAGAATCACCTACTTATCCTGCGTCCGGCCTGGCTGGCAGAGCAGAATTTAAGTGAGATTATCGTTCAGTCATTTGTAAACAATACGGTTGGCTATAGCGCAGTCGTTCGCTCCGTCGCGCGCAGCGTCGCGCTTGGCCTGCCCGTCGCCACTTTCCAGGGGATTGAAAAATGACACGCTCCCACACGGTCGATCTGTTGAGTTCAGGCCTTGTCGTTAAGACGGCCAGCTCCGCCACGTTTAACGGCAAACTAAAAGCTGAAGTCGATCAGATACGCGCGCTGCACGATATTTACCCGGATTTGATGGTTCCGGTATTGCACGACGGGCTGGCCGCCGGACGGCAGTTCTATATTCTGGAAAAGATCGACGCCCTTCCGCTGTCGAAAATCGTGTTTGACGACGGGCGCCCGCTGGCTGAACGCAGAACAATTGTTATCAACGCGCTGGAAAACGTTCAGCGAGCCATCGGCATGGAGCTGGATAATCAGCTGGCGACGTTCGACGATATGCCGGCCAGGCTACGGGAAGAGTGGGAAGGCGCGCGTTTCGCCCATGACCTGTTCGATAAGCCGATTCTGCTTAACGGGGCGAGGTGCAACCGAACCGCCCGCGAGATCGTCGAAAAGTCGCTGGAGCTGGCGCGAACGGAAAAATTCAGATCGGTGGAAAAAGCCCACTTCAATTTTCACTTTGGCAACGTGCTTTACAACGAGGAACAGGCGCAGACCCGCTTTATCGATCCCGATTTTTCAGTGCGGGGACTCGATCCGCTTTTCGGTTTCTCCCGATTTGCCTTTTCTTTTTGGCACGAACTTGCCGCCGAAGTGAAGGATGCGGTGAAAGTGGTGCCGATGGCTGACGCGTTGATGTTCGTGCTGGCGAAGCCCGACTACGGCAACATTCTCGGTGCCATCCCGGAGCTGGGAGGCATTGCCGGGCTGCTGCCGCTGATGGGCGAAAGCATGCGGAATCGGTTCTACGTGCTCACCACCTACTGCTTCCTGAGAAGTATCCGCATCAACGGCAGTAAAACGCTCTGGAAAGCCCCACGCTCCCCTATGGTAGCCAGCCCGGAAGAAGTGCTGATGCTGGGCCTGGTGGCTTACCTCGAAGGGGCGAATGTTGAAACTGAAAGTCTCTGTGCATAATTTTCACCCACTACAGGATGTTAAGGCATGTCGTTGGTAAGCAGCAGTACCCTGGAACAGGGATTTGAGGCCCCGAGACGCTATCTGGCGGCAGCGGCTATTTTAATCGGTGTGATCATGGCGGCGCTCGACAGCTCCATCGTTAATATCTCGCTGCCCTCAATCGCCGCAGCCTTACAGGTGGATTCAGCCTCTGTTAT
The DNA here is from genome assembly GCF_030433775.1 of Erwinia sp. PsM31. Classification (NCBI taxonomy): domain Bacteria; kingdom Pseudomonadati; phylum Pseudomonadota; class Gammaproteobacteria; order Enterobacterales; family Erwiniaceae; genus Erwinia; species Erwinia sp. PsM31. The sequence continues at coordinate 32,014 of NZ_JARUWZ010000027.1, read as the reverse complement.
CTGGGTTACCAACGGCTATCAGGTTGCCAGCGCGGCGGCGATGTTGATTTGCGCCTCGCTGGGTTCGAGGATTGGGGAGCGGCGCTTCTACACGGCGGGAATGATTCTGTTTACGCTGGCGTCGCTGGGCTGCAGCCTCTCCCCAACCTTTGGCGTTCTGGTGGCGATGCGGGTGCTCCAGGGAATCAGCTACGCCGTTATGATTAGCGTCGGGCTGGGACTTTATCGGGTTATCTTTCCGCCGCACATGCTGGGCACCATACTGGGGCTGAACGCGCTGGCGTTTGCGGTGGGAACGGCGATTGGCCCTGCGCTGGGCGGGCTGATCATCTCTTATCTCTCGTGGCCCTGGCTGTTCTATATCAATCTTCCGCTGGGGGCGCTTGCCATCGTGTTTTCGTTTGTCTCTCTGGGCGTGGATGCGGAGAAGGAAAAAGGCTTCGACTGGGGAGGCGCGATAACGTCGGCCGCTGCATTAGGCCTGATGGTTGTCGCAGTCGATCAGATCGGCCGCTGGGATAGCCGCACGCTCGTGCTGTGCGGCGTCGCATCGGCAGTGCTGATCGCCATTTTTGTTAACGCGCAGAGGCGTTCAAAACATCCGCTGCTGCCTTTTGATATCTTCCATTCCCGGCAATACACCTTTGCGGTGCTCTCTTCCGTCTCCATGTTTGTGGCGCAGGGGATGGCGCTGGTCGGGCTGCCGTTTGTTCTGCAGCACGCCTTCCACTATTCCGTGCTGGAGGCCGCGTTTATCTTTACGCCATGGCCGATTGCCGTAGCCGTCTGCGCCCCGCTTGCAGGCAGACTTTCTAACCGTTTAAATCCGGCGCAAATTTCTACCGTCGGCGTGGTGATTTTCTGCCTGGGCCTGGGGTCGCTGGCGCTGCTGCCGGAAGCCGCCACGGTCAATGATTTCCTGTGGCGGGTGGCGGTTTGCGGGATCGGCTATGGGCTGTTCCTGCCGCCGAATAACAAAGAGATGTTTTCCAATGTCGCCGCGAACCGTACGGTAACCGCCTCTGGCGTTTTATCAACGGCGAGAACCGCCGGCCAGTCGATCGGCGCGGCGCTGGTGGCGATGGTCATTGCCCTGCTTAACGGATTGAGCGACCCGGCCGGAATGCGGTTCGCCGTCTGGGTATTTGGACTGGCCTGCCTGATATCGGCGCTGTCGGCACTTTCCAGCATGCTGCGCCTGCAGCGATAGCGATTGAGCCACTTCGCAGGAGGTGGCTTTTTTATCTCCTTTTCTTGCTTCAGCGGGAGATTAAAATAGCTTATCGATCCTTCACTTAGAGGGCTTCACATCTCGTAAAAATAAGATTAATCTTAACTGTTCGTTTTTTTTAAGGTTTTTCAGCATGAAAAAATTTCTGGGATTCGCGTTATTTTTTGCCGCCTGCGCGGCTAATGCCGCTTTTGTTCATCCAATGGATTTCGACGGTTCAGAAGCGCAAAAAAAAGGAGTGATTGAATATATTCAGGCCAAAGTTAAGAAGGATTACTGCGAAGGCAGCATCGATATGTGCCAGCCGACCACGCTTCGCATGATGGAAAAGCAGAATCTTAACGCCTTCAAACATCTCACCGCGGCGAAAGATCGAACCATTCTTAACAAGGTCATCAGCGATTACTGCAAGGGCTCAATTGATATGTGCAGTTATGTGACGCTGGATATGATGTATAAGCAGAATCTCAAAGCCAGCAAGGAATCGCTTTCCTGGTAAGCGACAAGATAACTATTATCACGTAATACTTATTTTTGGACGCAATGCCATGACCTCTTCCCGCGCCTCACTCCCCTCATCCTGCTGTATCGCAGGCGCGGGCCCTGCCGGGCTGATGCTCGGTTATCTGCTGGCCCGCAACAGCATTCCCGTCACCGTGCTGGAAAAGCATGCCGATTTTCTGCGCGATTTTCGCGGCGATACTATTCATCCCTCTACGCTGGAAATTATCTGGCGGCTGGGCTTTCTGGAGGAATTTCTGGCGCTGCCGCATCAGAAAGCGGAAAGGCTCTCCGGCGAGATCGACGGTCAGGAAGCCACCATGGCGGATTTCACCCGTCTTCCTACCCAATGCAAATACATCGCCTTTATGCCGCAATGGGATTTCCTGAACTTTATCAACGCGAAGGCCGCAGAACTGCCGGGCTTTACGCTTATTCATAATGCGCAGGTTGATGGGCTGATCGAAGCACAGGGTAAAGTGTGCGGTGTTAAAGCCACCATTGACGGTGAGCAGCAGGAAATTCGTAGCGAGCTGGTGATTGGCTGCGACGGCCGTAACTCGGCAGTGCGTAAACATGCTGACCTGGCCGTACAAAATTTTGGGGCGCCGTGCGATGTGCTGTGGTTGAAAATTGCCAAACTGCCCGACGATCCTGAATAGTCCGTGGGACATCGCGGGCCGAAGAAGCATTTTATTATGATCGATCGCGGCGATTACTGGCAGTGCGGCTACTCCATTCCCAAAGCGAGCCTGGAGGCGCTGCAGCAGGCCGGTTTGCCTTCATTTCTGGAAACGCTGGCGGAGGCATCGCCTTTTACCCTCGCGCGGCTGCGACAGGAAGTAACGGACTGGAATCGGGTAAAGCTGCTGGAGATCCGTATCGATCGCCTGCAGCAGTGAGCAAAGCCGGGACTGCTCTGCATTGGCGATGCGGCCCATGCGATGTCGCCGATTGGCGGCGTTGGCGTCAACCTGGCGATTCAGGATGCCGTTGCCGCTGCCAATCTGCTCTCTGCACCATTAAAGGCCGGTTCGCTTACGCTCAAAGATCTGCAAAAGGTGCAGCGTCGCCGGATTTTCGCCACATGGGCAACGCAGTCGCTGCAAATCATGATAAGCAAGGCAGGGCAGAAACCGCGCCGCAAACCGCCCGGTAACATGGAGAAGTGGCTGCGCAAGCGGAAGTTTTTGCCTTTCCTGTTTGGCCGCCTGATTGGCATCGGCTTTTATCGCGAGCTGCCGAAAGAGCCGCAATAAAAAACGAGATTGTTGACAAAGTCTGGTCAGGTCAGCGGCAAGATCGAGTCTGTGCAGGGAACACGGTCAGATCGGAAAGACGCAAAAAACGTCGTCCCTGACAGCTCGACCCACGCCGTCCATGGCGCGGGACGCTTTCCTCCTCTGCTTGTGTTCCCTGCACCTTGAGTCTATGGGGTGCTGCCAGATTCACCCTGTTCCAGGTTTGTCAGTACGCTAAACGGCCCTTTCGGGCCGTTTAGCGTACTGAGCAAAAAGCGGGCTCAGGCGCCGGAAGGTCGCTGCTGCCGCTATTACGCTACGGCCCTCTTTGCAGCCTTAGAAAGCAGAACAATTAATTGCCATGCTGATCATCCGCTGATGAAACGCTACAAAACTGCTCTTATTTCTAATTAAGTGAAGTAAGGGTTAGCCTGTTAATAATAAAAACACACGCCTTTTCTCATAGCGCTAAAACCTGCCGGACTATGCTAAACCGGTTGCCTGTATCGGCTTGCCGCAGCGCAGCTTTGCCAGCACCAATATGAAACATTAGTGCTGTCCGGCCCGATGTAGTTTGATCTTCTTCCTGACCAATGATAACAATTATCATTTATTGAGTTAGCCGGACGGTCCTGAATGAACACCTCTACCCCTTCTTCCTGCTGCATCGTCGGCGCAGGCCCGGCCGGGCTGATGCTGGGTTATCTGCTGGCGCGCAACGGCATTCCTGTGACGATACTGGAAAAACACGGGGATTTTTTACGGGATTTTCGTGGCGACACTATCCATCCCTCTACGCTGGAAATTATCTGGCGATTGGGTTTTCTGGATGAATTTCTGGCGCTGCCACACCAAAAAGCAGAGAGGCTTTACGGCGAAATCGATGGTCAGCCCGCGACGATGGCGGATTTCACTCGTCTGCCTACCCGCTGTAAATATATCGCTTTTATGCCGCAGTGGGATTTTCTGAACTTCCTGCACGCTAAAGCCTTACAGCTGCCCGGTTTTCAGCTAATCCAGAACGCAAAGGTTGACGCATTAATTGAAGAGCAGGGCCAGATCAAAGGCGTTAAGGCGACAGTGGAAGGCGAAGCGCGCGAATTCCGCAGCAATCTTGTTATTGGCTGCGATGGCCGCCGCTCCGTCATTCGAGAGCTCGCCGGTCTGGAAGTACAGCGTTTCGGCTCGCCACGCGATGTTCTGTGGATGAAAGTCGCTAAACAGGCCGACGATCCTGAATGGTCGCCAGGCCATCGTGGGCCTAAGAACCATTTTATAATGATCGATCGCGGCGACTACTGGCAGTGCGGCTATTCGATTACGCAGGGCAGCTTTACTGCTTTGCAGGAAACCGGACTTTCCGCTTTTCTGCAGCAGGTTGCCAGCGCTTCGCCTTTTTCCCTTGAGCGACTCCAGCTGGAAATTGCCGACTGGGATCGGGTTAAGCTGCTGGAGATCCGCATCGACCGTTTGCAGCAGTGGGCCAAACCTGGCCTGCTGTGTATTGGGGATGCCGCGCACGCCATGTCACCCATCGGCGGCGTGGGGGTCAACCTGGCGATCCAGGATGCCGTAGCGACCGCTAATCTTCTGTCAGGGCCTTTGAGAAAGGGTTCGCTGACGTTGAAAGATCTGGAGAAAGTCCAGCGGCGGCGCGCTTTCGCTACCTGGGCTACGCAGTCGCTGCAAATTATGATTAGCAAAGCGGGGAAAAAGCCTCGACGCAAGCCGCCCGGTCGTATGGAGCTTTGGCTGCGTCGTCGCCCTTTCCTGCCATTTTTATTCGGCAGGCTGATAGGGATGGGATTTTATCGTGAGCTGCCTGAAGAAGCGCAGAAATGAAAGCGGCCCCGCAGGGCCGCATTTAATCAGCTGGCCGGCGGTGTTTTGCCTTCCTCAATAAACTCTGGGTCCAGCTCTTCGCTGTTGCCTTCGTGATCGCGTCCGGAAAGCAGGTTCCAGCAGGCAATAAACATTGCGGCAATCAGCGGGCCAATGACAAAACCGTTGATGCCGTAGATTTCCATTCCGCCTAACGTAGAAATGAGGATCAGATAATCCGGCATCTTAGTGTCTTTGCCTACCAGCAACGGCCGCAGGAAGTTATCCACCAGGCCTACAATCACCACAAAGAAAGCGACCAGGAAAATGCCTTTCCAAATTAATCCGGTAGAGAAAAAGAAGATGGCGGCGGGCACCCAGACAATAGCCGAACCTACGGCCGGCACCAGCGACAGGAAAGCAATCAGCGCGCCCCACAGCAGGCTGGCATCAATGCCGGTCACGTAGAAGGCAAAGCCGCCAAGCGCGCCCTGCACCACCGCTACCACGACCGTGCCTTTTACCGTAGCGCGGGCCACCGCAGCGAACTTCGCCAGCAGATGGTGTTTTGCATAGCGTGAAAGCGGCAGCGATTTCAGAATAATGTTGACCAGCCAGGAGCCGTCTTTCAGCAGGAAGAACAGCAGGTAAAGCATGATACCGAAGCCTAACGCAAAGCTCAGGCTGCTTTTCCCGATCAGGAACACGCTGCCGGCCAGATACTGGCTGCCCCGCAACGCAACCTGAGAAAGCTTCTGCTGAATGCCGCCCACGGTATTCAGCTGATGATCGGCCAGGTAATTTTGCGCCCATTGCGGAAGATGGTGCACCGTATTCGTCATCATTGTCGGTAGCGGCGTGCTGTTAGCCTGAATTTTGCTGTAAACGATGTTGAACTCAACCGCCAGCGACGAGAGGATCAGCGCCAGCGGCGTAATAACGATCAGACAGATAATCGCCACGGTCACCAGGGAGGCGGCGCCGTTTCTTTCTCCCATCCACTGGCGGATTTTGTTTTTCATCGGATGGAAAATGACCGCCAGGATCGCTGCCCACAACACAGCGGAATAATAAGGTTGCAGCACCTCGAAAAAAGCGACGGTCACGATAAGCAGGATTAAGAGAAAAAATCCTTTGGTCAGGCCGGGAAATCTCATTTTATGCTCTCTGAAGCAAGAATTTGCTAACGCAGCATAGAGGGCTGTGCTGGTTTTGCAATACCAGTACAAAGGTGAGGCCGTACGTCCGGCCCTTTTATCCACGCTTTTTTCCGCATATGGCTTTAGTGCCGTAAAAAAACTCTCTTTGCAGCAGTGGTATAACGAGATGCTGATGGCAATCAGGCAACCTGACACACATCCCTCTCCCTGACTCCCTTCTCCGTTGCTTTTCAGCGGGTAAAAGGCTACCTTCATGTTGTTGTGACATAAGGGTTGGCCTCACTTTGATAACTTCGGGTGGGGCCTTTCTCTTTCTGTCCTTTGCTATGCCCGGGACCGAAAGATCCAGAGCACCCGCCGCGCAGTTTACCCCTTTCCCTTTGTTATCCCACCGGCAAAGCGCAGAGTTGCGTGACAGCTCGGCAATTCCTGCAACGGCGTCAACGGATCGCATTCCCGATCGTGGGGTCGATCAAAAAATACCGTACTGACCGTTAAAACAGAGCCGCCACAAATATAATCCGCAAGTCCATTTATCAATATTTATGGCCCTAAAAAAAAGAGTAACGTACAAAAAGAAGGGTGCTCGTGGATCATGCCGCAACAGGCGGCGGGACTACGCCCGCCGCCGGGTCGCCTTACCTTCCGGATTCGTAAGCCAGGCTGGCGACAACCTCCGTTCCTCCCTGTCTGATATGCAGTTCACACAGCGAGCCGCGCGTTATCCATGTAAATATCAGTACCGTTACACAGAAGATGAGCAGGCTCAAAAAGAGTAACTTTGCTGCCTTCATTGGCTTCCTTCTCCGTTGCTTTTCAGCGGGTAAAAGGCTACCTTTATGTTGTTGGACATAAGGGTTGGCCTCACTTTGATAATATCGGGTGGGGCCTTTCTCTTTCTGTCCCTTGCCATGCCCGGGACCGAAAGATCCAGAGCACCCGCCGCGCAGTTTACCCCTTTTCCCTTGTTATCCCACCGGCAAAACGCAGAGTTGCGTGACGGCTCGGCAATTCCTGCAACGGCGTCCGGGGAGCCAACACTCAGCTGTGGGGTCAATCAAATAACAGCGATCCGAACGTTATAAAAAGGTCCGCTATAAAATGTAAAATTTTAGTTTTTAATAATATGCACTTGGTACGAAAAGAAGGATGAAAGTACCTGAAGGTTAAAAGCTTCAGCGATGATGGCGAAACGGCTGAGTTCAGCCTCCACCGAATCTACCGAATCTACCGATTCCGTTAACTCTAACGACCGCACCAAAGCCATCAATTCCAACGACTCCACCAAGTCCAGCGACCATACCAAATCTATCAAGTCCACCAAGTCCACCAAGTCCACCAAGTCCACCAAGTCCACCAAGTCCAACGACTACACCAATTCCAGCAACGCCACTCATTCCAACGACTACACCAGGTCCACCCACTTCCGTTTTATCCAATTAGCCGGGCATACATCACAATTTTATCTGCACCGCTTTCGGAAACAGGGCGCCGCCGCTACAGTGGAACTCATCCGACCACTTTGACGATCGCAACTATGAGCCGCTCACTTTTTTCGCCTCTGGATTTAGGGTTCACGCAGTTAAAAAACCGTGTGCTGATGGGATCGATGCATACCGGGCTGGAGGAGCATCCCGACGGCCCGCGCCGCCTGGCCGCTTTTTATGCGGAACGCGCGGCCGCAGGCGTAGCGCTGATTGTTACCGGCGGGATTTCTCCCTCGGCGGAAGGCGTGGTCACGGCTGGCGCTTCCGTCCTCAACCATCCTGACCAGCTTGCGCACCACCGCGTAGTCACCGAAGCCGTGCATCAGGCCGGCGGCAAGATTGCGCTGCAGATTTTACATGCTGGTCGTTACAGCTATCAGCCAGGCCTGGTTGCGCCGTCCGCATTACAGGCGCCCATCAATCCCTTTAAGCCAGCCGTGCTGAGTCATGAGAGCATCCTGACGCTTATCGCTGATTTTGCGCGCTGTGCCGCACTGGCGAAACAGGCAGGCTACGACGGCGTGGAAATCATGGGTTCAGAAGGCTACCTGATTAACCAATTTCTGGCTGCCAGAACCAATCAGCGCGACGACGAATGGGGCGGCGACGAGCAGCGGCGCATGCGGTTCGCGCTGGAAATCGTGCGGGCGGTTCGTCAGGCGGTCGGCGAGGCGTTTATCATTATCTATCGCCTGTCGATGCTCGACCTGGTGGAACAGGGCAACACGCTACCGCAGACGGTGCGGCTGGCACAAGCCATAGAAAAAGCGGGCGCGACGCTGATTAATACCGGCATAGGCTGGCACGAGGCGCGCATTCCCACTATTGCCACCTCCGTTCCGCGCGGCGCTTTCGGCTGGGTGACAAAGCAGCTGAAGCAGCACCTGACCGTGCCGCTGATTACCACTAACCGCATCAATCATCCGGACGTGGCGCAGGCTTTGCTGGATGAAGGCTGCGCCGATATGGTGTCGATGGCGCGTCCTTTCCTGGCCGATGCGGCCTTTGTACGTAAGGCGCAGGAAGGCCGCAGCGATGAAATCAATACCTGCATCGGCTGCAACCAGGCGTGCCTGGATCAGATATTTGCAGGCAAGCTGACCTCCTGCCTCGTTAATCCGCGTGCCTGCCACGAAACCGAAATGGCGATCGCGCCCGCGGCAAAGCCGCAAAACCTGGCCGTAGTCGGCGCCGGGCCGGCCGGACTGGCTTTTGCGGTAAATGCTGCCGCACGAGGACATCGCGTCACGCTGTTCGATCGGGCAGCCGTTATCGGTGGTCAGTTTACGCTTGCCAGGCAAATTCCGGGCAAAGAGGAGTTCAGCGAGACGCTACGCTATTACACGCGCCAGCTGATGCTGAATAACGTTACGCTGCGGCTTAATCATGCCGTCACGGCAGAAGATCTGGCCGGATATGACCAGGTGGTGCTGGCAACCGGCGTATTGCCGCGCACGCCGGAAATCCCCGGTATCGACCATCCCAGCGTGCTGAGCTATCTGGCGGTGCTGCGCGATAAAAAACCGGTGGGCAAGCGCGTGGCGATTATCGGTGCGGGCGGTATTGGTTTTGATATTGCCGAGTATCTGACCCAGCACGGCGAGCCAACCAGTCAGAACATCGCCGCTTTCTGTCAGGAATGGGGCATTGACCGCACGCTGCAACAGCCTGGTGGCCTGACAACGCCGCAGCCGCCGCAGAGCGAGCGCCAAATCTGGCTGCTTCAGCGCAGGCCAGGCAAACCCGGCGCCAGCCTTGGCAAAACCACCGGCTGGATCCATCGCGCCAGCCTACAGATGCGTCAGGTCAAGATGTGGGGCGACGTGCAGTATCTGAAAATTGACGATGACGGCCTGCATATTCTGCATCAGGGCGAGCCGGTTCTGCTGGCGGTGGATAACGTGGTGATCTGCGCGGGCCAGCAGTCCGATCGTCGTCTGGCGGAAGCGCTGGGCGACCGTCCGGTGCACATTATCGGCGGCGCGGATCGCGCGTTAGAGCTGGATGCACGGCGCGCTATCGCCCAGGGCACGCGGCTGGCATTAACGATTTAGCCACACCAGCGCGGCGAAGCTTTTCCCGGCGGCGGCAACAAAAGTTATCCGCCGTTCACATCGCCAGGTTAAGCTATCAGGACTCAGGACATCCGTTAAAAAGGTCGCCCGATGCCGCACGCTTACCATTCCACCCTGCTCTCTTCTCTTGCCTGGCTCGATCATGCTTTTCAGCCCGCTGGCGAGCCGCCGCCGCCGGAAAGCATCATGAATCGTCAGCGCCACACGGCTAATGTCCTGCTGAGCAGCGAAGCGCTGCCGGTGAAAAGCCACGAGGCCGACGGCCTGATTGCCACAGATTTGTACCCCGTTGCGGTCTATACCGCCGACTGCCTGCCGGTGCTGATCGCCGACGTGCGGCAGAAGCAGGTCGCCGCCGTTCATGCCGGGCTGAACGGCGCGCTAAAAGGCGTGCTCATTCAGGCTATCCATCGGCTTTGCGAGCGCGGTGCAACGCCGGACAGCCTGTATCTTGCCGTTGGCCCGTCGATTGGGCCGTGCTGTTATGAACTGGGCGAGGATCGCATCGCGGCTATGCGTCAGGAAAACCCGCACGACCTGCGGCCGTTGCTGGCGTACTCCACGCGGCAATATCGCAATCCGCAGGCGGTAAGAGCGCAGGCGATTGGCACCACGCAGGGCGTCTGGTTCGATCTGCCGCTGCTGGCGAAACGCATGGCGATGCGCGCAGGCGTGCCGGAAGCGCAAATCGAGCTGAGCGGCATCTGCACCTATTGTATGGCGGAAGAACAGGCGAGCTATCGCCGCAACGGCCATTTTCAGCATGGCTATCAGCAGCGATATGCCTGGATCAGGCGGCGTTAACGCAGTTTTACCGAACGCAGGATCACAAACTTTTGGTTAGAGGCGACGGTGGTGCAGTTGCCGAACAGCTTCTTCATTTTGCGATAGTAGTCGAGATGACGGTTGCCGACGATGCGCAGCTCGCCGCCGTATTGCAGACAGCGGCGCGCATCGCGGAACATCTGCCAGGCAATATGATCGGTCAGCGTGTTCTGCTGATGGAAAGGCGGATTGCAAAGCACCGCATGCAGGCGATCGGAAGGGAAACCGGCCAGCGAGTTATTGACCGCAAAGTGGCTGCGCGCCATGTCCTGCGGGCGGTTAACCTCCACGTTCATCCGGCTGCTGGCAACCGCCATCCAGGATTCATCAACGAAATGCACTTCCGCCGTGGGATTCTGCTCCAGCGCCATCAGGCCGATCACGCCGTTGCCGCAGCCCAGATCGACAATTTCACCGTCGATATTATCCGGCAGATGCGCCATAAAGAAACGCGCGCCGACGTCCAGCCCGCTGCGGGCAAACACGTTGGCGTGGTTATGAATGTGGTAAGGCGTGCCGTCCAGCGGCCAGCTGTAGGTTTCCGCGCCTGCGGCCAGTTCCGGCAGCGCTGGCGTACAGTAGATCAGCCGCGCTTTTTTTACCGCCAGCGACGTGGTGGTTTTCCCCAGCACGCGCTCGAACAGCTGTAGCGTCGAGGTATGAATATCTTTTGCTTTACCCGCCGCGATAACCTGCGTTTCCGGCGTTACCACATGGCGCAGCGCGCGCAGCTGTTGCTCCAGCAGCGCAAGGGATTTAGGGATTTTTATCAGCACGCGGCCCGGGCTGGCGGGCAGCGCGGCCAGGCTGTCCAGGAAATGCACGTCGCCTTCGTCCATGCCGTTTTCCAGCAGGTTCTGCCGCGTCGCCTGCTGGCTGATCCACGAGTCGCTGATGCTAAAAAGTTCTTCGCCCACCAGCGCACAGGCCAGCGCGCCAAAGGTGTCGTTAAAGATCAGCGTCGTGCCGTTGGCAGGCTTGTCCGCAACCTGTTGCAGCAAATATTCATCGGCGGCGTCCCACGCCTGTAACGGGCTTTCTTCACGCATCTGGGGAAAACGGTGCAGCGTCAGCGTGCGGTGGCTCAGTTCGAATTGGCTCATGGGATCTCCGGCTGGATAAAAATTCCCGCGAGTTATCCCCTAAAATGCGCCGACAGTAAATGTTTTTCTTGTTCAGGCGAGAGTTGCGACCGCTGTCACCTTTTCTTCTTTTGTCGCCGCCGTGCCGCGCTGACTTTGTTATCGCCTGAAATTGCTGATTTTTTCCTGACGGATCCGCGCTGCCTGCGGCTGCCGTCAGCTGCGGGTTGCCTGATGCTGATGAATAATAGCGAGAATGTCCTCAATGGTTGCGTTTAACAGCCGACCTTCCCGATAGGCCTGTAGCTCGGCTTCACCGCCGTGGATCGCTTTTTCCGGTCTTTCCACAAAAGTGCCGATCGGCTCAAACTTCTCATCCAGCACCACGGTAAAAGGGATCCGCACCTTATCCAGCGCCAGCGCGGGCAGCAGCGTACGTTCCGCCCGGCTTTTGCTGATAATCGCCTGGGAGATGGTCGGCTGTAGCTCGCTGATAAACTGCATCGCGGTCACGTTGCGCTGGCAGTCCGGACACCACAATTCCGCTGCGGTCAGCAGATAATAAGCGCCGCGCACCTGTTTTACCTGCTCCTTCAGCTCGCTGGAAACATACTCTTCCGAGTTCAGCTTCGCGCGCGCCTCTTTGACGGCGGCAATTTCGCCAGCCAGGCCGGTTTTGGCAAAAGCCTCAAAGCCCGCGCCCGCGCTGAACAGCTCTCTGTAATCAATCATGATGACTCCGAATCATTCACTAAACCGACAGTATGCGAAAAGGTCTTAAGGCTTGCAACGTCACGCGCCGTCGACGCAAAGATCCCCCGGCGCGGCGTCCGCATGATAAAATCCGGCTTTCGACCATTATTTATGTGGGAGCGCCTGTGTCTTTACTCTATTTACAAGGTTATCCGGAGTCATTGCTGACTCAGGTGCAGCAGCTAATCGATCAGCAGCGGCTGGGCGAAGTACTGCAAAAACGCTATCCCGACACGCACGCCATCACCAGCGACAAAGCGTTATATGACTACGCGCTGACGCTGAAAAACCAGGCCCTGCGTAACGCGCCGCCGCTGAATAAAGTGATTTACGACAGCAAAATCAAGGTAATGAAACACGCGCTGGGGCTGCACACCGCCATTTCCCGCGTGCAGGGCGGCAAGCTAAAGGCGAAGGCGGAAATCCGCGTGGCGACCATTTTTAAACAGGCGCCGGAGGCATTTTTACGCATGATCGTGGTACACGAGCTGGCGCACATTAAAGAGAAAGATCATAACAAGGCGTTTTATCAGCTTTGCTGCCATATGGAGCCGCAGTATCACCAGCTGGAATTTGATACGCGCCTGTGGCTGACCGAACAGGCGCTGCGCGGCAGAGAAAGCTAGCGCCGCCGCGACGTGCCTCCGTGCTCGCCGCGACCTGCTGTCGCATTATAAAAAGTCCTTCGCTTTCTGGATCAGGCTGGTTTTGGTAAGCGCGCCCAGAAACTTGCGCTCGACGGGATTATTCAGCACCGGCAGACGCTCCAGCGTCACCCTGGCGAAGGCTTCCCAACCTTCCGTAATGGTTTGATTCTCAAAAATATAAGGGAAATTCTCGTCCGTTACGCAGCTTATCGGCGAGTTCAGCGTAATCTCCTTATCCAGCACCTTGCGCGAAATATCGTGGATCGACACCGCGCCCATAAACTGACCGGTTTCGTTAATCACATAGACGAAACGTTCGCGCTTCAGCGAGCTCACCGCCAGCGCCTTGCCGACGGGATCCTGCGGCTGTAGCGCCGCGCCGGAAACGATAAACTGCGAGATAATGCCGTTGTCAAAATCGAACTTGGCGTCCGAACGGCTGAAATGGCGCTGAATAACCGGATAGGTGCTGCTGGATTGCAGACGGTACACCACCATAAAAGCCAGCACGCAGGCGATCATGGTTGGAAACAGCAGGCTGCTGTTTAGCGTCATTTCCAGCACCATCAGCATCGCCATCAGCGGCGCCTGGCTGACCGAGGCCAGCACCGCGCCCATCCCCACAGCGGCGAAAATGACGACGTTATCCACCGGCAGCCCGGCCAGCGCGGCCAGGCTGGCAACCACCACGCCCAACAGCGCGCCGGTCAGCAGCGATGGCGTAAACAGCCCGCCGACAGCGTTGGAGCCAACCGAAATAGCCGTGGCCAGCATCTTTAACAGCAGCAGCGCAATCAGCCCTTTTAGCATAAAGCTGCCGGCCATGATCTCCACAATCACCTCATAGCCGTTGCCGAGCACCTTAGTGCTGCCGATAGCCAGCACGCCCACCATCACGCCGCCCAGCCCCAGCCGCAGCGGCAGGCTTTTAACGCGGCTAAAGCGCTTACGGCTCTGCGCGATCAGCCAAATCAGCGTCCAGCCGGCCAGGCCCGCCAGCAGGCCAATCAGCACCGTCAGCAGCATGTTTTCCGGCGTCAGCGCAAACTGCGCGTGGGCAAAAGGGTAGATGGCGGAACGATAGCCCAGCGCGGACATGGTCAGCACGGCCACGCCAGCCGAGATAATCAGCGGGATCAGCCGCTGTAAGGCGGAAATACCGAACGCGATTTCCGCCACAAAGATAGCCGAGGCAAGCGGCGCATGATAAACGGAAGAGAGCCCGGCTGCCGCGGCCATCGCCACGACGTCCGTATTCTTCAGCGGCAGATTTTTGAAGCAGAAGCGTCCCATCAGGCTGCCTACCAGCGCCGAAAGCTGCACCATCGGCCCCTCTTTACCAATGGACGCGCCGCTGCTGATGCTGGCGATGGAAGAGAGCGCGCGAAACAGCGAGGTTTTGGTCGGCACCGCGTCCAGCCTGGCGTTGATCACTTCCAGATAATCGGTGCGAACCGTCGCTTTCTGTTCAATAGCGGTGGCGTAGCGCAGAAAAAATCCGGCCAGTACCCCGCCGCCGCCGACAATCAGCGGCCACGTATACCAGGGCCAGACGCCGATAGCCTGGGTCACATCCTGACGGCTGCCGAACATCAGCAGATTGATGCCTTCTATCAGCAAGCGGAAACCCAGCGTCACCAGCGAAGCCGCCAGCCCCACAGGAATAGCGACCAGCAGGCTGGTCCAGTTAAGTGCATGTTTACTGCCTGTGGACATGAATTTTTTGACCTCGCCGCCGTTAACCTGCTCTTATCGTGAGAGAGGCAGCGTTAAAAATCAAATAGTCAGCGCGCCCGCCGCGCTTTTTTGCCTGCTACGCTGGTAGATAAGGTTACGGCGCGCACGGCGCCCGGCTCAATGAATCAACCGTTCGGGAAAAATTATGATCCGCTTCGCTGTTATTGGAACCAACTGGATTACGCGTCAGTTTGTCGACGCCGCGCACGAAACCGGCAAAATGAAGCTTACCGCCATTTATTCACGCACGCTGGAGCAGGCTCAGGCCTTCAGCCGCGACTATCCCGTTGAGCATTTTTTTACCTCTCTCGATCGGCTGGCGCAGTCGGAGGCGGTAGACGCCGTTTATATCGCCAGCCCTAACGCGCTGCACTGTCAGCAGGCGCTGCTGTTTTTACAGCACAAGAAGCACGTGATTTGCGAGAAGCCGCTTGCCTCTAACCTTCGCGAAGCGGAAGCGATGATCGCCTGCGCGCGCGCTAATCAGGTGGTGCTGTTCGAAGCGTTTAAAACGGCCAGCCTGCCGAACTTTCACATTTTGCGCCAGGCGCTGCCGAAGGTCGGCAAGCTGCGCAAGGCGCTGTTTAGCTACTGCCAGTATTCATCACGCTATCAGCGCTATCTGGAGGGAGAGAACCCGAATACGTTTAATCCGGCCTGGTCAAACGGCTCGATAATGGATATCGGCTACTACTGCCTGGCAGCGGCGGTCAGCCTGTGGGGCGAGCCGGCGCGCGTGGTCGCCACGGCTTCGCTGCTGGAGAGCGGCGTCGACGCCCACGGTACGGTGGTTATGAGCTACGACGGTTTCGACGTGACGCTGCTGCACTCCAAAGTCAGCCAGTCCGATCTGCCCGGCGAAATCCAGGGCGAAGCGGGATCGTTGGTTATCGGGCAGCTGGCCGACTGCCAGCAGATCCATTTCATACCGCGCGGCGCGAAGCCGCAGGATCTTAGCCAGCCTCAGCACATCAACACGTTACTGTACGAAGCGGAAACCTTTGTCCGGCTGGTGGAGGAACACGCTGTAGACCATCCGGGCCTGACCGTGACGCGCATCACGGCGGCGCTACTGACGGAGATCCGTCGTCAGACCGGCGTGGTTTTTCCTGCCGATGCGCTGGCCGTCGTGTAAATATTGCTAAATATTTCTGCGTAAGATTGACCAATGTGCTCGCGGCCACTATCTTCACTGCTGCAAAGGGGAGTAACTTCTTCGTCGGTCAATCGTCATTACGGTGCGTAAGCGCCCGGTTGCCGGGCAGTCAGCAAGCTGACTGTAAGTGAGACCTTGCCGGAAGGCGAGGTTTGCTCACAGCAAAAATAGTGTGGCTGACGTCTTCCGATGTTGGCCATTTTATTTTTGACAGGAAAAAACTATGAATACTGTAGGCACGCCGTTACTTTGGGGCAGCTTTGCTGTCGTGGTGGTGATTATGCTGGCCATCGATCTGCTGATGCAGGGGCGGCGCGGCGCGCAAACCATGTCGATGAAGCAGGCCGCCTTCTGGTCGCTGGTCTGGATTAGCCTCTCGCTGCTGTTCGCCGCCGGGCTGTGGTGGTATCTGAAAGAAACCGTCGGGCCGCAGATCGCCCATACGCAATCCCTCGCCTTTCTGACCGGTTACGTGCTGGAAAAAGCGCTGGCCGTCGATAACGTTTTCGTCTGGCTGATGCTGTTCAGCTACTTCTCCGTTCCTGCTGCGCTTCAGCGCCGCGTGCTGATCTACGGCGTGCTGGGCGCCATCGTGCTGCGTACCATCATGATTTTCGCCGGCAGCTGGCTGGTGTCGGAATTCAGCTGGATCCTCTACCTGTTCGGCGCGTTTCTGCTGTTTACCGGCGTCAAAATGGCGATGGCAGGCGGCGATGAAGGCGCGGTAGGCGAT
Organism: Erwinia sp. PsM31; assembly: GCF_030433775.1. Taxonomy (NCBI): domain Bacteria; kingdom Pseudomonadati; phylum Pseudomonadota; class Gammaproteobacteria; order Enterobacterales; family Erwiniaceae; genus Erwinia; species Erwinia sp. PsM31. The sequence goes on along the minus strand of NZ_JARUWZ010000027.1, from coordinate 15,565 downwards.
AAGCCGGTGGTGCGCTGGCTGCGTGGCCATCTGCGCATGACCGATAACCTGGAAGGCGAAAAGTTCTTTGTGCGCCGCAACGGCCTGCTCTACGCCACGCCGCTGCTGCTGGTGCTGGTTATGGTCGAGCTGAGCGACGTTATTTTCGCCGTGGACAGCATTCCGGCTATTTTTGCCGTTACTACCGATCCCTTTATCGTCCTGACCTCTAACCTGTTCGCTATTCTTGGCCTGCGCGCGATGTACTTCCTGCTGGCTAACGTGGCGGAACGCTTCTCTATGCTGAAATATGGTCTGGCGATCGTGCTGATTTTTATCGGTATCAAGATGCTGATCGTCGATTTCTATCATATTCCGGTGGCGGTTTCGTTGAGCATCGTCGGCGGTATCCTGGCCATTACGCTGCTGATTAACGCTCTGGTTAACCGCCGCAACGATCGTTTAGCGCTGCGGAAATAACTTTTACCCTGACGTAACAGCCAGGCCCGACAGCAGAATATTCCGCCGCCGTCGGGCCACTTTTCGCTTCCCCTGCCAACACATTTCCTTATACTGCCTGCGCAAACACACCGATGCCGTCAGTTCAGCGCACACGACGCTGAGGCGCATTCCATCACTTTTACAGCTGGTTTTTATATGAGTAATGAAAAGAATCGTCCCGGCCTGTTGCAGCGTCTGATGCAGGCAGGCCTGGTTACGCAGATCTTGATCGGTCTGGTCGCTGGCGTGGCGCTGGCGTGGTTTTCCAAAGAGAGCGCGCTTTCCGTCAGCCTGTTCGGCTCGCTGTTTGTCAGCGCGCTGAAAGCCGTAGCGCCGCTGCTGGTCATGGTGCTGGTGATCTCCTCTATCGCCAACCACAAGCAGGGCCAGAAAACCTCTATCCGCCCTATCGTGATACTGTATCTGCTGAGCACGTTTTTTGCCGCCGTGCTGGCTGTGGCGTTCAGCCATTTGCTGCCGCAGACGCTGACGCTGAGCGCCGCCAATAATGAAATCACGCCGCCGTCCGGTATCCTGGCCGTCTTAAACGGCCTGCTGATGAGCATGGTTTCCAACCCGATCGACGCGCTGATGCATGCCAACTATATCGGCATCCTGGTGTGGGCGATTGGCCTGGGCTTCGCTTTCCGCCACAGCAGCGACACCACGCGCGCTTTCCTGAATGATGCCTCCGACGCCGTGACTTACCTGGTGCGTATTGTGATCCGCTTCGCTCCTGTCGGTATTTTCGGCCTTGTAGCGTCGATTCTGGCCTCTACCGGCTTTTCGGCGCTGTGGCAGTACGCGCATCTGCTTGCCCTGCTGCTGGGCTGTATGCTGCTGATGGCGCTGGTTATCAACCCCATCCTGGTCTACTGGAAGATCCGCCGTAATCCTTACCCGCTGGTCTTTACCTGCCTGCGGGAAAGCGGCGTCACCGCCTTCTTTACCCGCAGTTCGGCGGCCAATATCCCGGTAAATATGGCGCTGGCGAAGAAGCTTAATCTGGATGAAGACACCTATTCCGTCTCGATCCCCGTGGGCGCCAATATCAGTATGGCGGGCGCGTCCATCACCATTACCGTGCTGACGCTGGCGGCGGTGAATACGCTGGGCATCCATGTAGATATCGGCACCTCGATCCTGCTTAGCCTTGTGGCCTCCATCTGCGCCTGCGGCGCGTCCGGCGTGGCGGGCGGTTCGCTGCTGCTGATCCCCGTCGCCTGCAATATGTTCGGCATCCCTAACGATGTGGCGATGCAGGTGGTAGCCGTAGGCTTTATTATCGGCGTTCTGCAGGACTCCGCCGAAACGGCGCTGAATTCTTCCGCCGATATTCTGTTTACCGCCGCGGCCTGCATGGCCGAAGAGCGTCGGGTGGAACAAAAAGCTTAACCGGCGGCGCCGTCAAAAGATGGCGCCCTGCTCAGCGAGAAATCCTGCCCTGCCGAACGGGTGGGGTTTCTCGCCCTGTCGCGCAGCGTTACGCGCCCGCTATAAAGTCACCCCGCTTTTAAAAATCGCCAGCTCGCGAAAATCATTCAGCTCGTTTCTGGTCTGACGGCCGCAGGCGATTTCCACCAGCAGATCGATAAATTTTTCCAGTAGCGTCGTCATCTCCACGCCCTGAAGCAAAGGCCCGGCATCAAAATCGATCCAGTGCGGTTTCTTCGCCGCCAGTTCGCTGTTGGTCGCCAGCTTAACGGTGGGCACAAAGCCGCCGTAGGGCGTGCCCCTGCCGGTACTGAACAGCACCATATGACAGCCCGCCGCCGCCAGCGCGCTGGTCGCCACGGCATCATTGCCCGGCGCGCTGAGTAAATTCAGCCCCGGCTTGCGTACGCGCTCGCCATATTTCAGCACGTCCACCACCTGGCTCCGACCCGCTTTCTGCGTGCAGCCCAGCGACTTTTCCTCCAGGGTAGTGATGCCGCCCGCTTTGTTGCCCGGCGAAGGGTTTTCAAAAACGGGCTGATGGTGCTGCAGGAAATAACGCTTGAAATCGTTAATCATATCGACAGTTTTGCGAAAGGTTGCTTCGTCCCGACAGCGGTTCATCAGGGTCTGTTCGGCGCCAAACATTTCAGGCACTTCCGTCAGCACGGTGGTGCCGCCGTTGGCTATCACCTCGTCTGAGAAACGCCCCAGCAAGGGGTTAGCGGTAATGCCGGAAAGGCCATCCGAGCCGCCGCATTCCAGGCCAAACGTCAGCTCGCTTAGCCGTCCAGCCTCGCGGCGATCGTTGCGCATCGCTTTATACAGGCGACGCAGTTGAGCCAGCCCGGCTTCCACTTCATCATCGTGCTGCTGTAGCGTCATAAAGCCGACGCGATCGGCATCCACTTCGCCCAGCGTCTCGCGAAAAGCATCGATCTGATTGTTTTCGCAGCCCAAACCTATCACCAGTACCGCGCCGGCATTTGGATGGTGCACCATATTTTGCAGCAGGGTGCGCGTATTGAGATGGTCTTCTCCCAGCTGCGAGCAGCCATACGGATGGGTGAAGAGGAAAACGCCGTCAATATCTGTCGCGCCCTCGCTTTCTGCCATAAAGCGGGCCACCATTTGCTTTGCTATACCGTTGACGCAGCCAACCGTTGGCAGGAGCCAGAGTTCGTTACGAATGGCGGGCCTGCCGTCACGGCGGCGGTAAATCTGCACTTCGCGATCGCCAGCCGGTTTTGGCAGCGTGACGAAATCCGGCCGATAGCGATAGGCATTCACGTCCCCAAGATTGGTACAGAGGTTATGAGAATGGACCCCTTCCCCTGCGGCGATCGCCTGGGTGGCACGTCCAACAGGCAGGCCATATTTTATAACCGGCTCATCCACAGCCAGCGGCACAAGGGCGAACTTGTGCCCACGCGCGACAGGCTGTTGCAACACGATTACGTGCCGGTTTGCTTCCAGCGCCTCGCCTTCCGCCAGGTCAGCCAGCGCGACGGCGACGTTATCTTCAGGATCGATCCGGATGTAACGCTGCATAATGTTTTCCTCAGCTAAGCGGGGCTGGCGTATGCCCTTGCTGATAAGTCGTGGCACAAATACCGTTACCCTTGCGGTCAGTCCCGGTACGGCATTGCGCTCCTTTCCCGGTATTGCGTTTCGCCCGGGGCGTTTTCTGTCCGTACTGGTAGCGGAGCCGCAACGGTTCAGGACGGCGGTTACAGCTCAACGGCAAAATAGTCGCGCGCATTGTTAAAACAGATGTTTTCCACCATTTTGCCCAGCAGATTGAGATCGGCCGGTGCTTCGCCGTTATCCACCCAGCCACCGATGGTTTCACACAGCAGCCGACGGAAATATTCATGCCGCGTGTAGGAGAGAAAGCTGCGGCTGTCGGTTAACATGCCAACGAAACGGCTGAGCATGCCCATTTGCGCCAGCTGCGTCAGCTGTCGCGTCATGCCGTCTTTCTGATCGTTGAACCACCACGCGGAACCGAACTGCATTTTCCCCGGCGCTCCTTCGCCCTGAAAATTGCCGGCCATCGTGGCGATAACTTCGTTATCCCGTGGGTTCAGGCAGTAGAGAATGGTTTTTGGCAGCGCATCCTTTCGGTGCTGGGCATCCAGCAAACGCGCCAGCGGTACGGCGATCGGAGCGTCGTTAACAGAGTCATAGCCCACGTCCGGCCCCAGCCGCGCAAACTGACGACTGTTGGCGTTACGCAATGCGCCGATATGATACTGCTGAACCCAGCCGCGCTGAGCGTACTGCGCGCCAAGCCATACCAGCACCGCCGTTTTAAATTGCGCAATCTCCAGCTCGTTCGGGCTTTTTCCGGCAAGACGCCGCGCCAGGATGCCGTCCAGCGTGGCTTCGTCCGCATCGGCATACAGCACAATATCCAGCGCATGGTCGGCAATTTTACAGCCGTGAGCGGCAAAATGGTCAAGCCGGCGGCTGAGTGCCTGGCGGAGATCGTCGAAGCGGACAATATCCGTATCGCTAACCGCAGCCAGTTTTTGCAGATAGTCACAGAAGCCGCCAGCCTCCAGATTGAGCGCTTTATCAGGACGCCAGCCTGGCAATATTTTGACAGCGAAACTGGCATCTTCAGCGAGCAGGCGATGGTAGCGCAGGTCGTCGACCGGATCGTCGGTCGTGCCCGCCATTTTCACATTCATCTGCTGCATGATACCGCGGGCGCTGAACGCATCCTGTGCCAACAGCGCGTTGCACCGCGACCATATTTCTTCCGCCGTTTCCGACGACAGCAGCGTGTCCGTAATGCCAAAAGGTCGACGCAGCTCAAGATGCGTCCAGTGGTAAAGAGGATTGCCAATGGTATCGGGCACCGTGCTGGCCCAGGCGGCAAACTTCTCACGATCGCTGCCGTTACCGGTAATCAGCGCTTCCGGTACGCCATTCGCCCGCATCGCTCGCCATTTGTAATGATCGCCTTTTAGCCAGATGTCATACAGATTTTTGAATCGATAATCCTCGGCAATCTGCTGCGGCGGCAGATGGCAGTGATAGTCAAAAATGGGCTGCCCGGCTGCAAACTCATGGTACAAGCGGCGCGCAAACTCTCCCGACAGCAAAAAATCTTCCTGCATAAATCCCGACATACCCTTCTCCTGTGGTCAATATCCTTTGCTGCAAAGTTATCATACCAATTATTGAGATACGGCGTAATTTTGTGCAATCCCGATCACAAAAATGCCATTTACGCCTGACGGCGTTGCCGTGGTAAAAAATAAGGCATTGATTAATAAAATATTAAAAAAACATTAGCCGTCTGGGCTGCAATTGTGACGTTTCTCTCCTTTAGAATCTGTATGACAAGTTATTGTTGCGGCATTCAGCCTCCTGACAGTACGGCGGTTGGAGAGTTAACGTGCGGGTGCCAACCAGCAAGCCGTCCCGCGTTGAAAAGGAAGCCATAAATCAATAGGGATTAGAAAAAGCGGGAGAATTTTATGCGTAAAATCAAAGGACTGCGTTGGTATATGATAGGTTTGGTCACGCTGGGCACCGTGCTGGGCTACCTGACACGCAATACGATTGCCGTTGCCGCGCCTACGCTGGAATCACAGCTGCATATCACGACCCAGCAGTACTCCTATATCGTCGCCGCCTATTCGGCCTGCTATACCGTGATGCAACCCGTCGCGGGTTATATCCTTGACGTGCTGGGAACGAAAGTGGGTTACGCTCTGTTTGCCATTCTTTGGGCGATTTTTTGCGGAGCCACGGCGTTGGCCAATAGCTGGACGGGACTGGCGCTGGCTCGTGCCGCCGTAGGCGCGGCAGAGGCAGCGATGATCCCCGCCGGATTAAAAGCCAGCAGCGAATGGTTTCCGGCCAAAGAACGATCTATCGCGGTAGGCTATTTTAATGTCGGCTCGTCCATTGGCGCCATGCTGGCACCGCCTCTGGTTGTCTGGGCTATCGTGGCGCACAGCTGGCAGATGGCCTTTATTGTTACCGCCATCCTTAGCTTTATCTGGGCGTTATGCTGGCTGATTTTTTATCAGCATCCAAAAGATCATAAAAAACTGCATGAAACCGAGCGTCGGTACATTCTTTCAGGCCAGGAAGCGCACCATCAGGTCAGCAATGCGACCAAAATGAGCGCCTGGCAAATTGTTCGCAGCAGGCAATTCTGGGGGATCGCGCTACCGCGCTTTCTGGCTGAGCCCGCATGGGGAACGTTCAACGCCTGGATCCCCCTGTTTATGTTTCGGGCCTACGGCTTCAATCTGAAAGAAATTGCGCTGTTCGCCTGGATGCCGATGCTGTTCGCCGATCTTGGTTGCATCATCGGTGGCTATCTACCGCCGCTGTTCCAGCGCTGGTTCGGTGTCAATCTTATCGTCTCGCGTAAGCTGGTGGTTACTATGGGCGCGCTCCTGATGATTGCTCCCGGCACCATTGGCTTATTTAGCAGTCCCTACACCGCGATTGCCCTGCTTTGCGTAGGCGGCTTTGCTCATCAGGCGCTGTCGGGCGCGTTAATAACCCTTTCCTCCGATGTGTTTGGCCGCAATGAAGTGGCGACCGCCAATGGCCTGACGGGGATGGCGGCCTGGAGCGCCAGCACGCTGTTTGCGTTGATCGTCGGCGCCCTGGCGGACACGCTGGGATTCAGTCCGCTGTTCGCCGTGCTGGCGCTGATGGATGTGCTTGGCGCAGTAGCTATCTGGACATTATTAAGCAACCAACCCGCAGTCGATCAGAAGCAGCAGAGCGTCAGGTCGGCCGGGGCCGCCGCGCGCTAGTCCGGGTTTCTCCCGCCCGGCGGAAGTGGTATAACAAATTCCATCATTGTGCGGCAGGAGAAAGATTATGGTGTTGGCCGAATCCCGACGTCTTTACCAGCAGCTCGCTGCGGAATTTAAACGTCGTCTGGAGGAAGGGGTTTATGCCGTTGGCGAGAAATTACCGGCTGAACGCTTTATTGCAGAAGAAATGGGCGTCAGCCGCACTGTGGTGCGTGAAGCGATCATCATGCTGGAAGTAGAAGGATACGTTGAGGTACGCAAAGGCTCAGGTATCCATGTGATCTCACAACACCAGAGAAACAGCGTCGTTCCGGACGAACAGTCAGAATTTGCCAGCTTTGGCCCGTTTGAACTGCTACAGGCTCGCCAGCTGATTGAAAGCAATGTGGCAGAGTTTGCCGCCACTCAGGTAACCCGGCAGGATATTCAGCAGTTAATGGAAATCCAGCAGCAGGCCAGAAAAGAAGATCGCTTCCGTGATTCAGAATGGGATTTAAAATTCCATGTGCAGATTGCCCGCGCCACGCAAAACGGCGCGCTGGCCGCTATTGTAGAAAAAATGTGGCTGCACCGTTTGCACAACCCCTACTGGCTGAAACTGCATGAACACATTGACGACAGCGCTATGGAAAGCTGGTGTGACGATCACGATCGCATACTTAACGCCTTGATGCGTAAAGATCCGGCCGGCAGCAAGCTGGCCATGTGGCAGCACCTTGAACATACCCGCCAGATGCTGTTTAAAGCCACTTCAGACGATTTTGAACCCAGCATCGATCGTTACATGTTTACTGAAAATCCCGTTGTCGCCATCAAAGGCATCTCTGTGACCGATAAGTAAGGGTTTTGCCGCCGCCAGGCGGCGAAATTATTGCAGTTAACCCTCTAATTATGTCAGCCTGTGTAAAACTCCTTTGCACCTCCTGATTGCGCCTGTACAACAACGGTAATGCTGGCTTTGCCCAGGCTTATCAGACCGCATTCATAACGATTTGACGGCCCGGCGTATCAAGCCCGACAGGCCGTTTATTTTCACCTTTGTTTCTTTTTTTCGTGTTAAGACCAGGTTCCGCACGCATACTAACTACAACCATTTGTGATGAACTTTGCCGGAACATGGCGAAAATGCTATTCAGGGACACTTTATGGATATTTTAAAAGCGCTGGTCCATGCCCTCTGGCACCAGGATTATGTCATGCTGGCCGATCCCTCCTTGGTCTGGGCAATCTATTTAGTGCTGTTTATGATCTTATTTCTGGAAAATGGCCTGCTTCCTGCCGCTTTCCTGCCGGGCGACAGCCTGCTGATCCTGGTCGGCGTGCTGATTGCCAAAGGCACGATGAATTTTCCGCTTACGCTGCTGGTATTGACTACCGCCGCCAGCCTGGGCTGCTGGGTAGGCTATATTCAGGGGCGCTGGCTGGGCAATACGGCCACGGTGCAGCGCTGGCTCGCCCATCTACCCGCGCAGTATCATCAGCGCGCGCACGCTTTGTTCCATCGCCACGGGCTTTCGGCCCTGTTGATCGGCCGCTTTATCGCTTTTGTCCGCACGCTGCTGCCGACCATTGCCGGGCTGTCGGGCTTAAACAACGCGCGCTTTCAGTTCTTCAACTGGGTGAGCGGGCTGCTTTGGGTACTGATCCTGACGGTGCTGGGCTTTGCGCTGGGCAGAACGCCTCTTTTTCAGCGGTATGAAGATCAGCTGATGGCTTGCCTGATGATGCTGCCGCTGATTTTATTGGTTGTCGGCCTGTTTGGGTCGCTTTATGTTTTATGGAAAAAGAAACGCACTATGAATGAGAAAGGAAACTCATGATGAAAAATTACGCTTCCCGCAAACGAATACTGGGCCTGGTGGCGCTGGCATCGGTTGCGCTGACAATGATTGCGCTTTTGCCTGCCCTGTTTGGCGGTGAAACGGCGCTGCAAATTCGGGCCTCTCGCCAGGGTATTACGGTGCCAGACGGCTTCTATGTCTATCAGCGGCTGAACGCGGAAGGCATCCATATTAAAAGCATCACGCCGGATAAAAACACGCTGGTGATTAAATTTGATTCACAGGAGCAAAGTACCGCCGCCGAGAAAGTACTGCGCCGCCTGCTGCCGGAAGGCTTTGATATCGCTCAGCTCGAACAATCTTCTGAGTGGCTCAGCCGCATCAGCCCGCATAAGCAGAGCATCGGCTAAGAAACGTGCCCGGCAGTGCCACTTCCGGGCCTCTATCCTTAAGAATCTTCTCTCTTTTTGAGCTTTCCGCATTTCCTGACTATGCTTAACTGGCCGGCGTAAGCGGCAAGCATGACAGGATTAACGGGGTTGTATCAGCGAACCCAAACAATGGAAGGTCACTTTATGAAATACCGCACGATCCTTGGCCTCAGCCTTTTATCCCTGACCACTTTCGCTCAGGCGGCAGACTCGCTGTGCCTGCAAAAAGAGCAGGACATTCAGCACGAGATCGATTTAGCCCGTCAGCACGACAACCAGCGCCGCGTTACTGGTCTGGAGCGGGCGTTGACGGAGGCTCGCGCGGGCTGTACGGACGACAAACTGAAGGCGAGCCATCAGGAAAAGATCGATGAGCTGCAGCAGAAAGTGGAAGAGCGGCAAAAAGAGCTGAACCAGGAGAGAGCGGATGGCGATGATAAAGAGAAAATCGCTAAACGTGAACGCAAGCTGGCAGAAGCAAAACGTGAACTGAAGGAAGTCCAGGCCGCCCCTTACTGAGGCAGGCAGGATTCTCATTACTGATTATAAAGGAGTTTGTTATGTCAAAAGATATCACTTCCGATCATCTGCGTGCGGAATTAAAGAATCTGGCGGATACGCTGGAAGAAGTGCTGAGCAACACCACTGACAAATCAAAAAACGAGCTGGACAAGCTGCGTAGCAAAGCACAGAGCGCGCTGAAAGATACCCGCGCACGTTTAGGCGACTCCGGCGATCGCCTCGCCAAAACTTCGCGTGAAGTTGCCGATAATGCGGACGTTTACGTGCGCGAAAATCCATGGACCAGCGTGGGCATCGGCGCCGCTATCGGCGTAGTGCTGGGCGTGCTGCTGACGCGTCGATAACAATGAAAGATTCCCAGCAAAGCCAGGGCCCAGGCAAAGGGGTCATCAACATCGGGCAGCGCCTCGTCACCACTCTGGTCGGGATTGTAGAAACCCGCGTCAGGCTGGCCGTCGTGGAGCTGGAAGAAGAGAAGGCGAACCTGATCCAGCTGTTGATCATGGTCGGGCTGACCATGCTCTTTACCGCTTTTGGCCTGATGAGCCTGATGGTGCTCATTATCTGGGCGGTGGATGCACAGTATCGCCTGATGGCTATCGGCATTACCACGGCGGTGCTTTTTGCATTAGCGCTGTTCTTTGGACTCTGGACGCTGGCCAAATCTCGTCGTTCCACCCTTCTGGGCGCTACCCGTAAAGAACTGAAATCCGATCGTAAGCTACTGGAGAACGATTAATGAGCCGCGAGCGTGACGAGCGTAAGGCCGAACTGCTGCGTCAGATCCAACAGCAGCGGCTCGATCTCAGCATCCAAAAGAAATTCTGGCTGGAAAGTACTGCCCGTTACGATCGCGGCTGGCTAACGCTGCTCAGCCTGAAGCGTTATATTGCGGTCGGCAGCGGCCTGGCGGCTATCTGGTCGGTGCGTAATCCACGCCGTATTACCCGCTGGGCCAAGCGCGGCCTGGGTATCTGGAGTACGGTGCGTATGGTACGCAACTTCCTGCCGGGCCGCTGATGCTTTCTGTTCCTTCTCAGGTTCAGCCTCGCTGAACCTGAATACTCAATTTTTCTGAAGAACTTTGACAGTTTAACTCGCTTACAATCCTCTCTCCTGACGAATATTATCTTCTGCAACGACCGGGAATTAACGCGTATTCAGCGTCACAACCGGGCTTCATGCGGCCAGGAGCTATTCAGGCCAGATAAAATTTATCGGGGATTAACATGAAAAAATTAGAAGATATCGGCTTTCTGGTCGCGCGTATTTTGATGCCTGTCCTGTTTATCGTGGCGGGCTGGGGAAAAATTACTGGTTATGCGGGCACGCAACAGTATATGGAAGCAATGGGCGTACCGGGCTTTTTACTGCCGCTGACCATTTTGCTGGAGTTCGGCGGCGGTCTGGCTATCCTGTTTGGCTTCCTGACGCGCTTTACCGCTATCTCCACCGCTATTTTTACGTTGATTACCGCATTTGTGTTTCACAGTAATTTCAGCGTGGACGGTAACTCTATTAACTTTATGAAAAATATGAGTATCTCTGGTGGTTATCTGCTGCTGTTTATTACCGGCCCTGGCGCATACAGCCTTGACCGCTTAATTAAAAGAAAAAAATAAAAAATGATGAAAGCAGGGCTTTATGCCCTGCTTTCAATAAGCGCCAGCGTATCTGATTAAAAGATTAACCAATTTCTTAACCAGACGACTATAACGTTAATTTTTCTGTATGGTATAAAAATAATACCAGGAGATGTGACTCTCCGAACCAGACCGCTAATTAAGCCGATTTATTTTTGATCTGTGAGATAGCGCTGATGCCAAAATTAACGATACCGACGATGCCGGAACCGATATTCGTAATAGCGCTAATGAAATCCAGTTCCAGAATGCTGCCGATACCGGATCCCAGCGTACCCGCCGCCGAGGTTGCATCCGTTGTCAGGCCGCCAGCAGAGGTGCCCAGATCTACCACGCCTCCAATTGCTGCGCCAATGCTTTTACCTAAATCGGCAAAGAAGCCGGCACCTGAGACGACGTCAACTTCCTGGCTGTTTAATTCACGCATAAAATTCTCCTTTTTTATTAATAACCCCACGCCATAAAACAGGCGAGGAACTATTTTAATGACAGCCAGCAAAAAAAGTCAAATATCTACAGGCCCAAATCAATACAGAATAAAGGCAGCCTTAAAACAGGCATTGTATTAATGGTGAAAACCAGAATGTAATTAGCGCTTTTAATTATAAAGCCGGGGCATTACATCCAGTAAAGTTAAAAAAACCAACCTGATACCCTCTATTTTATCGCATAATTATTTTTAGGAGAAAGTAACGAGCTTTTTTCTGATAACAGGTTATATTCTTTTATTATCATTTAATTATCAGGGAGTTTACATGGGACAGCTTATTGACGGCGTCTGGCACGATAACTGGTACGACACAAAATCCACGGGCGGACGCTTTAAACGTTCTGATTCTGCCTGGCGCAGTTGGGTAACGCCCGACGGCTCTGCCGGCGCAGACGGCAAAGCTGGTTTTCGTGCCGAGGCGGATCGCTATCACCTCTATGTTTCGCTTGCCTGCCCCTGGGCGCATCGAACGCTGTTGATGCGTAAGCTAAAAGGGCTGGAAAAGCTTATTTCCGTGTCGGTAGTCCATCCGCTGATGCTGGAAAACGGCTGGACGTTTGATGAAGATTTTGCGGGCGCGACGGGCGACAGCCTTTATCAGAACGAATTCCTGTATCAACTTTATTTGCACGCTGATAAGGACTATACCGGCCGGGTCACCGTCCCGGTACTTTGGGACAAGCAGCAGCAGACTATCGTCAGTAATGAATCAGCCGATATTTTGCGAATGTTTAACAGCGCATTCGACGCGGCAGGCGCCCGCGCCGGCGATTACTATCCGGCGGACTTACGCGCCAAAATCGATGAGGTGAACGGCTGGGTTTACGACACCGTTAATAACGGCGTCTATAAAGCGGGGTTCGCTACTTCTCAGGCGGCCTATGACGAGGCGGTCACCGCCCTTTTCCAGTCACTGGACAGGCTTGAACAAATGCTGGGGCAGCATCGCTATCTGACCGGCGACCGGCTGACCGAGGCGGACCTGCGTCTGTGGACGACCTTAGTTCGCTTCGATCCGGTTTATGTGACGCATTTCAAATGCGATCGCTATCGTATTGGCGACTATCTGAACCTGAGCGGCTTTTTACGAGAAATTTATCAGCTGCCGGGCATCGCTGAAACGGTCGATCTGGCGCATATCCGCCATCATTATTACCGTAGCCACAAGACGATCAATCCCTACGGCGTTATCTCGACCGGTCCGGCTTTCGACTGGGACGAGCCGCACGGGCGCGATGAACGCTTCCGCTAGCCGGCGTTATCCCCTGAGCGGCGCGTGACGCTTCGCCAGCAGCTTAGGGATCTCCCGCAGGCACCATGATTTGGCTTCGCCCATGCTGTCGCGGCGCCAGGCCATAATGATATCGACCTCTTTGCTGTATTCAGGGCTGACAACACGCAGACGCCCTTCGGCAATATCCTGTTCCACCATCGGGTACGGCATGGACGCCACGCCCAGCCCGGCCAGCAGCGCACGGCGCTTATCTTCGATTGAACTGACGGTCAGCCGCTGCTGCTTATCCAGTAGCTGTACGGTCAGTACCGGGCGCTCGCGCGCCGTATCCGCTACGGCAATACCCCGATATTTCACCCGTGATGGTTCCGATAACGGTTCCGGTTCCTGATGGATAGGATGATCCGGGCTGGCGACGATCACACTCATAATGCTGTACAGTTTGCGGGTGTTGATCTCTGAAGAGGCGCGAAAATGCATATCCGGCGCGATAACGATATCCGCGCGGCCCTGCTCCAGCCTTTCCCAGGCGCCCGCCAGTACTTCCGTCACCAGCGCGATTTGCGTATTGGCTTTTTCGGCAAGTTTATCAATCAAAGGAAAGAGATATTCGCAAGGAACCAGCGCTTCGGTAACGATAGTCAACTGTGTTTCCCAGCCCCGCGCCAGCGCTTCCGCATCGGTGGTCAGCTTATCGGCCGCTTCCAGCAAAATCCGGCCCCGCTCCAGCAGCATGCGTCCTACGTTGGTAAACTTAGTTCGGTGTCCGGAGCGGTCAAACAGCACCACGTCCAGCTCCTCTTCCAGCTTTTGCATGGTGTAGCTGAGCGCTGAAGGGACGCGGCCCAGCTCATCTGCCGCCGCCGCAAAGCTGCCGCGTCGATCGATAGCATCCATTACTCGCAGCGCCTCCAGCGTCAGAGCGCGATCTTTTGCCATAGCGGTTCTCTTTCAGGATTTTTGAATATGGCAAGCAGATTAACTGGCTAACAATCTGGCGTCCAGCGCCTTACTATAGCGGCATAATAAATGACCGACGCGGTTTGCCGGTTAATAAGGAGGAAAATATGATTACCAGTCGCACCGTACAACAGTGTGGTCAAGCCGATTACGGCTGGCTCCAGGCGCGATACACGTTTTCCTTCGGCCACTATTTTGATCCTCAACTGCTGGGCTACGCCTCTTTACGCGTGCTCAATCAGGAAGTGCTGACACCAGGGGCTTCCTTCCAACCCAGAACCTGGCCAAAGGTCGATGTTGTTAATCTGATCCTGCAGGGCGAAGCGGAGTACCGCGACAGCGACGGCAACCATGTCGTGGCGCGCGCGGGCGAAGCTTTGCTGCTGGCTGCCCAACCGGGGATCAGCTACAGCGAGCATAATATCAGTGGCGAGAAGCCATTGACGCGTATGCAGCTTTGGCTGGACGCCTGTCCCGACAGGGAAAACGCGGCGATTCAATGCCTGTCGATCCCGACTAACGCGAGCGCCATACTGCTGGCCTCGCCGGACGGTGCACAACAGAGCCTGCAGCTTCGCCAACAGGCCTGGATTTATCATCTGAGACTGCAACCGGGCGAAGATGTGACGCTGCCGTTACGTGGTTCGCGCGCCTATCTGCAATCAATTCACGGCGGCTTTACCGTGACCGCATCTTCAGCGGATCGGCAGACGCTTGCCTGCGGCGACGGCGCATTTATCGAAAAAGAGCAGAGCGTGACGATAGCGGCAACCACGCCAACGCGCGCGCTGGTGATTGATTTAGCCGAGTAGTCGCCGTTGCCTACTCCTGTAAAACTCGCCAGCGATGCATGACGGGTTTAGCTGCCTGATACGTCAAATAAGCTGATGGGCACGGCGACCCTCTCGCCGATTGACCAGCCTTTTTTGCCTAAAATATGCTGAGGCGTGTTTTCCGGCACGGTAAAAAAGAAGGTGTTGCTCTCTTCTTCTACTTTTCCCTCGTCTAAATCTTCAGGGTCCAGATCCATCTCGTCCAGCTCTTCTTCAGACAGCCCTAAATGGGTGGCCAGTATCGATCTTTTCATCGTTTATCTCCTCAGCGTTAACGCTTACGGTTAAAATTTTCAAAGCGCCGTAGTTATTTTATATCCTCAGGTAAATTTCGTTCGTTAATCGCACGTTGATTTTCTCTGGCCTATTGTCAGAGGTGAGCGATAACACGAGGAGCAGGGAATGAAAAAGCTGGCTGTGATGTTTGTGTTTTTACTGGTTGGCTGTGTCGATTTAGGGCGCGTTGGGACGCATCCTGACATGAAACAGGTCTACCTGAAGGGATATCCACACAACGTTGCCGACTGTCTTTTTGCTGCGGCGCAGAGTCAGCACCTTCGGCTGGGGCGGGACGGTCGCCTGACTCAAGGTATTGAAAAGTATAATCTGACGGACAGAAATTACGACAACGTGGCCTGGATTGAAATTGCGGCAGCAGGCCGTCAGCAATCCAGCGTGACCTTCTATTATGCTAAGGAGCCTGACGTCAGCGCAGCGGTTTCCGCCATGGCGGCGCGCTGCAAAGACTCGCGCTTTTAAGCTTTTGCTTTCACAAAAAGCGTTGTGAACAGGCCGCACCGTAGAAAGCAAAAAACCCGCCGAAGCGGGTTTCTTACTGAAAATGTTGAAGCTGACCGGTAAGCCGCTTTCCTTTCATAAAAAGCGTCGTGGACGGTTCTGCCGTAAAAAGCAAAAAACCCGCCGAAGCGGGTTTCTTACTGAAAATGTTGAAGCTGACCGG
>NZ_JARUWZ010000026.1:0-70121 GCF_030433775.1 Erwinia sp. PsM31 | reverse complement strand
AAAACCCGCCGAAGCGGGTTTCTTACTGAAAATGTTGAAGCTGACCGGTAAGCCGGGTTCTGTCGTGGACAGTCATTCATCTAGGCCAGCAATCGCTCACTGGCTCAAGCAGCCTACCCGGGTTCAGTACGGGCCGTACCTTGTGAACCCCTATTTGGCCTTGCTCCGGGTGGAGTTTACCGTGCCACGAACTGTTGCCAGCCGCGCGGTGCGCTCTTACCGCACCCTTTCACCCTTACCTGATCCCACAAGTGGGCCATCGGCGGTTTGCTCTCTGTTGCACTGGTCGTGGGCTTGCGCCCCCCAGGCGTTACCTGGCACCCTGCCCTATGGAGCCCGGACTTTCCTCCCCTTTGTCTGTCTCCCCCGAAGGAGGACGGCAACAAAGCGGCGACTGTCTGGTCAGCTTCGGCGCGGATAATAGGGCATTCCGCGCGGTTTGTCACCCCTCTTGCTGCTCCAGCGCATACTTATAGAGCGCATTCTTTTTTACGCCGTGAATTTCGGCGGTCAGCGCGGCCGCTTTTTTCAGCGGCAGCTCCTGCTGCAACAGCGCCAGCGTGCGCAGCGCTTCCGGCGGCAGCGCGTCTTCCACGGCCTGATAGCCTTCCACAATCAGCACCATTTCGCCTTTGCGGCGATTTTCGTCTTCTTTAACCCAGGCCAGCAGCTCGCCCACCGGCGCGCCGTGAATCGATTCCCAGGTTTTGGTGATTTCCCGCGCCAGGACTACGTAGCGCTCGCTTCCCCATACGCTGACCATATCCTGTAAGCTTTCCAGCAGGCGATGGGTGGATTCATAAAAAATCAGCGTGCGGGATTCCTGCTCCAGCGCGCGCAGCGTGTCGCAACGGCCTTTGCTTTTGGCGGGCAGAAACCCTTCGTAACAGAATCGATCGGACGGCAACCCCGCCGCGCTTAATGCTGTAATCGCCGCGCAGGCGCCAGGCAAAGGCACCACGTTTACGCCCGCTTCCCGGCAAAGACGAACCAAATGATAGCCGGGATCGTTAATCAACGGCGTGCCGGCATCGGAAACCAGCGCTATGCTTTGCCCGTCCCGAAGCTTTGCCAACAGCGTTTCCGCCTTCTGCTGCTCGTTGTGATCGTGTAATGCGAACAGGCGCGCATTGATGGCGAAATGTTGTAGCAACAGCCCGGTATGACGTGTATCTTCCGCTGCGATCAGGTCGACGCTGGCAAGCACCGAGAGCGCACGCTGGGTAATATCGCCCAGGTTACCAATCGGTGTGGGAACGATGTAGAGCGTGCTGGCCGAAATCTCTTCGCGTTGTTTCATTGTTTGATCCGAATTGCCGATTTAATATTGAGCATCTTGAAAAAAACATAACTGGATACAGTATGCTTCCTTCGAAAGTCATTCATAACAAAGCAGGACGCTGCGTGCCTCTGCTGCTGGCGGCCCTGATTTTTGCCGGTTGTTCCGGCCAGGGTCCACAGGCGCCGACGGTCAACGTGCAGGGCACCGCGACAGGCACTTCCGACTCTTATTTGCAGCAAATGCAGCAAAGTTCAGATGATAACAAGGTTGACTGGCAATTACTTGCAATCCGGGCGCTGCTGAACGAAGGAAAAATTCCTCAGGCCAGCGACCAGCTGGCCAACCTGCCGCAGCAGCTGAATGATGTCCAGCATCAGGAATCGCTGCTGCTACAGGCGCAGCTCAAGGTGATGCAGAAGGATGCGGCCGGCGCGGCGCAGCTTTTGCAGCAGATTGATGCCGCCTCCCTGTCGAAGGAGCAGCAGGCCCGTTACTACCAGCTGCAAATTGCCGGCAGCCAGGGATTAACGCAGCTGCGCGCTTATATTGCGCAGGAACCGCTGCTGAGCTCGCCAGCCGATAAGCAGAAAAATATTGATGCAACCTGGCTGGCGCTGAGCCAGATGACGCCAGAGCAGGCCAACGGCCTGGTGATCAACGCCGATGAAAACACGCTACAGGGCTGGCTGGATCTGCTCAACGTCTATAAGGCCAACGTCAGCGATCCCACGATGCTGAAAGCGGGCATCAGCGACTGGCAGACGCGCTATCCTAACAACCCGGCGGCGAAAATGCTGCCAACGGCGCTGAGCCAGGTGCAGAACTTCCAGCAGTCGTCGACCGGTAAAATTGCGCTGCTGCTGCCGTTAAGCGGCCAGGCGCAGATCTTCGCCAAAGCGATTCAGAAGGGGTTTGACGACGCACGCAACGGTGCGCTGGCCCAGCCGGCTGCACAGCCGCAGGCCGCCGCCGCCAGCACCGCACCTGTTGACGCCAATACCGCCACGCCTGTCGATGCCAACGCCGCGCCAGCAGCAGCCAGTCCGGCCACCGATAGCGCTGCCGCTCAGCCAGCTGCGCAAAACAGCGATAGCGCCGCTCAGCCTGCCGTGCAGAACGGCAGCGTGGCGCAAACCGCGCCGCCATCCAGTTCGGCGCAGGTTCAGGTCTACGACACCAGCAGCCAGCCGATAGATCAGGTGCTGGCGCAGGCGCAGAAAGACGGCGCCACGCTGGTGGTCGGCCCGCTGCTGAAAAGCAACGTCGAGCGTTTAGCTGCCTTACAAACGCCGTTGAATATCCTGGCGCTTAACGAGCCGGAGACGGTACAGAACCATCCGAATCTTTGTTACTTTGCGCTTTCTCCTGAAGACGAAGCGCGTGACGCCGCGCATCATATGTGGGATCAGGGCAAGCGTTCGCCGCTGCTGCTGGTGCCGCGCAGCTCGTTAGGCGATCGCGTCAGCAAAGCATTTGCTGCAGAATGGCAGCAGCTGGGCGGCGCGACCGTGCTACAACAGCAGTTCGGTTCGCAGGGCGAGCTGAAGCAGGGCATTAATAGCGGTGCGGGCTTGCGTCTGACCGGTACGCCGATCGTTGCTCAGCCGCAGCAGCCGCAGGGCGTAACTATTGCGGGCCTGACCATTCCGGCGCCGCAGGCGGATACACCAGCGGCAGGCGACGGCAGCGTGGATTCGCTGTATGTCGTGGCGACGCAGGACGAGATGGCGCTTATCAAGCCTTCCCTCTCCATGCGCGTCAGCAGCCGCAATATGGCACAGATTTATGCCAGCTCGCGCAGCTATCAGGCGGGCAGCGGCCCGGACTATCGTCTGGAGATGGAAGGCGTGCAGTTCAGCGATATCCCGCTGCTGTCGGGCGCTAATCCGGCGCTGATGCAGCAGGCGGCTAAAAACTTTAACAACGATTACTCTCAGGTTCGTCTCTATGCCATGGGCGTGGACGCCTGGACCCTGGCCAATCACTTCAATGAAGTGCGCCAGCTGCCGGGCTTCCGGCTGCAGGGGGAAACCGGCAACCTGAGCGCCACCCAGGACTGCGTCATCAACAGGAAGTTGGTATGGAGCCAGTATCGCCAGGGACAAATCGTTCCGGCATCCTGAGCCGTCAGCAAACGGGGGCGGGCTATGAGCTACAGGCCCGCCGCCTGCTGGAAAGTGCAGGATTAACTTTTATCGCGGCTAACGTCCGCTTTCGCGTCGGAGAGATCGACCTGATTATGCGCGATGGCGAGACGTGGGTTTTCGTAGAGGTGCGCTATCGCCGTAACGATCGGTTCGGCGGCGCCGCCGCCAGCGTAACCCGCAGCAAGCAGCAAAAGCTGCTGAAAGCCGCAGCCTTATGGCTGAACGGTCGCCAGAGCAGCCTTGAGAGCGCCCGCTGCCGCTTTGATGTGGTAGCGATAACCGGCGCACGAACGGACTGGTTGTCCGATGCTTTTACGGCGGAGTAATTTCGCCAACCACTTGCCAGGTGAAAAACGTGCTGGAAAGAATCAAAGTTTGTTTTACCGAAAGTATTCAGACGCAGATAGCCGCAGCGGAAGCGCTGCCGGATGCTATTTCGCGCGCGGCGATGACGATTGTCCAGTCGCTGCTGAACGGCAATAAAGTGCTGAGCTGTGGCAACGGCACCTCCAGCGCCAACGCCCAGCACTTTGCGGCCAGTATGATCAACCGTTACGAAACCGAGCGCCCCAGCCTGCCTGCGGTAGCGCTGAGCGCGGATAACGTGCTGCTGACGGCAATCGGCAACGATCGCCTGCACGACGAAATCTACGCCAAGCAGGTCCGCGCGCTGGGCCATGCTGGCGATATTCTGCTGGCCATTTCAACGCGCGGCAACAGCCGTGATATTGTGAAGGCCGTTGAGGCAGCGGTAACGCGCGATATGACGATTGTCGCGCTGACCGGCTATGACGGCGGCGAACTCGCCGGTTTGCTGGGTCCACAGGACGTGGAAATTCGTATTCCCTCGCACCGGAGCGCGAGGATTCAGGAAATGCATATGTTAACCGTGAATTGCCTGTGCGATTTGATCGATAACACCTTGTTTCCCCACCAGGACGTTTAAGGAGCTATGATGAAGCTGATTTCCGCAACCGCCATCGTGCTGTCCGCGCTGATGCTACAGGGCTGCGTCGCCGCCGTGATCGGCAGCGCGGCGGTCGCCACCAAAACGGCCACCGACCCGCGTACCGTGGGCACCCAGGTTGATGACGGCACGCTGGAGTTACGCGTCAGCAACGCGCTGGCGAAAGACAACCAGATCAAAAAAGAAGCCCACATCGTGGCAACGGCCTACCAGGGCAAAGTGCTGCTGACCGGCCAGGCGCCGAGCGCCGATGTCGCTAACCGCGCTAAACAGATCGCCGTCGGCGTGGATGGCGCAACCGAGGTCTATAACGAAATCCGCACCAGCGAGAAGGCCAGCTTTGGCACGGCCTCTTCCGATACCTGGATCACTACCAAAGTGCGTTCCAACCTGCTTTCCAGCGACCAGGTCAAATCTTCTAACGTGAAGGTCACCACCGAAAACGGCGAAGTGTTCCTTTTAGGTCTGGTAACTACCGCAGAAGCCAAAGCGGCGGCCGATATCGCCAGTCGGGTCAGCGGCGTGAAGCACGTCACCACCGCGTTCACTATTCTGCAATAAGCAGCAAAAGCCCGGCCAATGCCGGGCTTTCACTTTTATCATACCGCGTCGCCCGCTATAGCCGACTCAGACAATCCATCGCTACCGCCTTGAAGCTGACGAAATCCTTGCTGTCGCGCAGCCGCGCCATCGCCCGCTCGCGCAGGAACGTCACGAACAGATCGTAAATCGCCATCGCCTCTTCATAATCGCTTTTGCTGATCGCCAGCAGAAAGATCACCGAGGCCGTTTCGTCTCCCCATGCGATGCCCTGCGGCGCCAGCACGGTATAGACCACGCTTTTCTTCGCCAGCAGGCCCAGCGAGTGCGGTAGCGCAATGCCTTCGCCAAACATCGTGCTGACAATGGCTTCGCGCTCCACGACGGAATCGTGAAACGTCTGGTCGACCGCGCCCTCTTTTTCCAACCGATCGCAGAGCATACGGAACAGCTCCGCCTGGGTTACGGGCTGGTCGATAACAAGAAAATGGCCGGCGTCAAAGAACTTTTCCAGCATATAAGGCCGGGTGCGATCCACCAGCACCAGTTTGCCAATCTGCTCCAGCTGGTATTCCGTGGGAAAAGGCGACATCACCACCACCGGCTTCTGTTTCTCGACCAGGCGCGTAGTGGAGATAACAAAATCTTCTTCAATACCCGGCTGCTGCTCATACTCGCGCTGCGAAATAATATTGTTGACCACGATCTGCGGATATTTCCGCATCAGCATCGCCTGGATCATGCGCACGGTGGAATTGCCGGTATCGCACACCAGCAGCACCTGCGGATGGCGCCGGTAGCCGACGTCATAGTGCCGCTCCAGGCCGACGCCGATATGCAGCACCAGAAATCCCATCTCGTTTTCACTGATGGTATAAGGGGTGTATTTTCCCCAGCTGGATACGGCGGCCAGCGTCACGTCCCACGCCATCGGATAGTGCTGCTTGATGTTCGCCAGCAGCGGATTAGGAATAGCGATCTGGTAACGCACACGGGTGATCATGGTTTTAATATGGGTCAGCAAATCCGCCCGCAGCTGCCCGTCGCTTTGCAGATTAAAGTTGTAGTGAGTATTGATGTAGCTAAGGATGTAATTGACCAGCGATTCGCCGTCGTCCGGGCTGATGGCATCCGGCGCAATCGCCTCAACGCGCCGTGCCGCGATATTAACGCGCAGGTAGGCTTCCTCTGCGGCTGAGAACGCTTTGCCGGTGAGCGGCTGTAGTAGCGCAATCAGATGGCGCGCCGCGCCTCGCACGTCGTCATCCACGTCGTCAGCCGTGAAATCGGAAAGCGGATAGCCTTCGCTGATGCGCCTTACTGACACCGCACAGTAGAGGCGCAGATAAAACTCGCCCTCATCCGTCATCCTGACGGCAAAACGCCCCAGCGACTGGCTCAGCAGCGGCTGTAGCGTAGCCAGAATGCCGCTGTTCAGCACCTCCAGATGCAGCAGCGGATCGTCGGCATCCTCCTGCGCAATCTGGTAGAGCAGATCGGTCAGGCAGGTGCGCACGGCCATTTCGCTGCCGAACAGCTTCATGCCGTAGCGCGGCCGGGTTTCAATCACCAGCTGATAGCGCGCCAGCCACTCTCTCACTTCAGCCATATCGCTTTGCAGCGTGGCGCGGCTGACAAACCATTCATCGGCCAGATCTTCCAGCTTAAGGGAATAGGCTGAGGTGAGAAATCGGGTTAACAGGTAATGCACTCGCGCCGCCGAAGTGCGGGGAATGCGTAAAGACGAAGGCGACTGGTGCCGCAGCTGGCTGTAGCGCTGCGCATCTTCAATTTTTAACCGATAGCCCTCGCCCCGATTCAGCACAAAGCGGATGCCGTGATCGGCCAGTAGCTCATTCAGCGCGGTAATGTCCGTACGTACGGTGCGGGTAGATACCGCAAAACGGCGCGCCAGCTCATCCTGAGGCAGCGTTTCGTTTTGCAGCGTATCGAAAAGTCTTGCAAGGCGTTGGTTAGGGAATCTCACCGGGTTTCCTGTGGTTGTCTTGGTTGCTCTCCGTTGACGAAACGGGCCGGGATCGCCCGGCCTTGCTCGCGCTTACCCCACCAATTTTTTCGTCATGGCCAGCAGCGCGCGGACGTCGTCCGGACGAGTATTGCCGGAAGCCTTATCAATAATCGAGCTGTAAATGTGCGGGATGATTTTGCTGACGCCCGCCTCCAGCGCGATTTGCAGAATGGCGGCATAGTTATCCAGGTCGATGCCGCCCGTCGGCTCCAGCCAGAAATCCTGCTCGGCGCAGGCTTTCGCCACCACGCGAAACTCCTCGACAGCCTTTAGTCCGCCCATCGGGAAATATTTCACCGAGCTGCCGCCCATATCTTTCAGCAGCGCAATCGCGGTCGCTATCGGTACTATTCCCTCTGGCGCCTGCGAACTGAGCGGCCCGGTGGAAATTTTGACCATGCCTGGCCTGCCCGTCGGCGAAATCAGGCCGTTAACCACCGTCTGGCGCTGGCCCAACAGCGCGCGGCTGGCCGCCACGCCGGTAAACACCTGGTTCACGTGCTGCGGTTGCAGCTGGCCTGCAATAGCGCTGACCATCGCCGACTGGTTCGGATCGCCCGCCCCCAGCCCAACGGAGAGCGCATTGTCGATCAGCGCCGCGTAGTCACGCATATCGGCAACGGCGCTTGCCACGCTGTCGTAGTTTTTCGACAGCACGCCAACCAGCACGTGGCCTTCAGCCGCCTGCCAGATCTCGCGGGCGTTCTCTTTCGATCCTGCCAGCACGTTCAGACAAACGCGATCGCGATAGAAATTTGGCATAAGCGTCATGCTTTTTCCCCTCCTGATAATAATGCCCTGACGGAAATGTAAATAGTATTCAGCTGCTCTGGCGAGACGCTGCGCACGTCGACCTCGACAATGCCTTCATTGGCTTTATAGCCGCGAAAATAGATCGCTATCTCGCCTGTTTTTAACCTATGCACGACGTCGCCCGTGGTCAGACCGATCTTAAGCTCGTCGAAATGGATTTCTGCCCTGGCGATATCTCGTCCGGCGGCATCCCAAACCACGCGCGCGCTGATGCCGTCCAGCGCGTTCAGGTTGTCGATAAACGGCGTCATCTTCTCGACCATCTGTGCGCCGGACATTTTCGGCTGTTGCAGATAGTTTTCGATCGCCTGCGTCAGGCCAAGGATGCCTTCCTTGCCGACCTTCATTGCCCGGCCGATGCCCTGCGACTGGCGCTTCACCCACTCAACGTATTTTTTGCGCCCCATCACCAGCCCGCTCGTAGGGCCTTCGATAGCCTTCGCGCCGCTGTAGATCACCAGATCCGCGCCGCCCTGGTAGTAGCGCTGTAAATCTTCTTCCGCCGCCGCATCGACAATCAGCGGCAGATTATGCTGGCGCGCAACGGCGGCCGCCTGTTCGACGCTGAGGTGGCTTTTCTGCACGCAGTGATGCGATTTGATATAAAGAATGGCCGCCGTTTGCGGAGTCACGGCGGCGGAAAGCTGCGCGGCGGAGCATTCGTTGGCGTAGCCTGCTTCTACCAGACGCCCGCCGCCCAGCGCGACCATAGTGCCGACGGGCGCGCCGTAATTAACGTTATGGCCTTTCGGCACCACGATATGGTGAGGAACAATCAGCGGCGCGGCGTGTAGGTTTTCCAGCAGCCAGTCGTTATCTTTGACGATGACCGCCGCCACGGATTGCGCGATGCCCGCCGACGCGCAGGAAACCACCACCGCATCCTCACAGCCGAGCAGGCTGGCGATATAAGCGCCGGTTTTATCAACCAGATCGTTCATTTCAAAATAGTGGTTAAGGCCGTACTTTACCGTGTCCACCACGTCGGCGGCAGGGGTAGAGACGCCCAGAATGGTCATGCGGCCCGAAGCGTTAATGACCTGTTTTAAGCCATATTTCTCATAAATCGAAGACATGATGCTTTTTCCCTTCTTCGGTAACAAACCAGCGGCCAGCCACCACGGCGGCCAGCGGCACCAGTTGCTTTTCGCCCGTGGCCGACTGGCCTTCGGAATCGGTAAACACGCAGGACGCATCCTGCACGTCGAAAACAGTCAGATCGGCGTCATAGCCCACCTCCAGCCGTCCCTTCTGCGATAGCCGCAGGCCGTCAGCCGCGTTGGCGGTCACGCAGTCAATAATTTGCGGCAGGGTCATGCCTACGCTGAAGAATTTCGCCATCACGTGCGCCAGCGAATGCACCGGCCCGTTAAGGCGGTTGCGACAGTAAATATCCGAGCTGATGGTTTGCGGCAGAATGCCCTGCGCGATAGCCACGCGCGCCACGTCGAAGCTGAAGCTGGCCGTGCCGTGCCCCACATCCAGCCGCACGCCGCGCTCCAGGGCACGATGAACGGAGGCGCGCAGCTGACCGGCAGGCGTCAGGATGCGGTTGGGCTTGCCGTTATAGCAGTGGGTAATGATGTCGCCGCTGTCCAACAGATCGGCTATTTCATCCAGATCGGGCGGGTTATTGCCAATATGTACCATCAGCGGCAACCCGCCGTTTTCCTGCTGGATCGCTTTGGCACGGATCAGCGGCTGCACGCCGTTTTTACCTACCACGCTGCTGCTTATGCGCGCCTTGATGCCAAGAATAAACCCTGGCAAACGCTGCGCCGCCTCACGCACGCCGACGCGGTCGATTTGCGTCATATCCGCCAGCTCGTTTTGCGTTACGATGCCGGTGCGCGCGATATTCAGCAAGGCGTAAACCTGCGTGCGGGCGCTGCGGGTTAAACGACAGAACTCGTCAACATCGTCCGCGCCGGTGCTGCCCGCATCCACGACGGTCGTCACGCCGGTAGCGACGCCGATGCAGTCCGCTTCGTCGTGATAAATCGGCGAATTGGGATAGCAGTGCACGTGCGAATCGATCCATCCGGCGCTCAGGTAAAAACGCCCGGCCAAATCGTACTCGCGCGTGGCCTGGCCGCTGACCTCGCCCAGCGCGGCAATTTTTCCGTTGTGTACGGCGATATCGGTCAGCCCGCCGTCCGCCAGGCGCGCCCGGCGCACAATAAAATCAAACATGGCAAACTCCTCCGTCTGCAAAAGCGGTCGCCAGCGCCGCTGAGCCCTGGCGATCGGGCTAGAGTGCCACCGGGAAAAATGCGCCCAGCAGCATCGCGCCCAGAATGGCGCCGCCGGTAATAGGCTTGTTCCAGAGATAAAACAGCAGCGCGCCGATGAGCGAACCCAGACCGATGGGAATGGAGGCGGCCATAGCCGAGAGAATAATTAGCGGCCCGAGGAAACGCCCGGACGCGTTGCCCGCGCCCATCATGACGTCGGCGCCATAGGTTGAATCGCTGTTATTGATGGTGAACCTGCGCGCCAGAATAATGAGGTAGCCGATCGCCAGGCCCAGGATCAGGCCGGTCAGCAGCGAGGCGGCAAAGTTGGCCACGGGGAAGATAAACCCGGCGCCCAACAGCAGCGCCGGCACGCCAAGGCCGACGCCCGTCTGGATGGCGCCGCCAATATCCAGGATGCCCACCAGCGACCCTTCGATAATACGGGCGAACAGAAAGCTCGCGCCAAAGGCCGCCACCGCGCCATAAACGCCGGTTTCCATACCCGCGCGCAGCATAGAGACAAAGGCGACCTCGTTAAACGCGCCCAGCCCATAGACGTAATACATATGCGTTCCGGCGAACACGCCGGCGGAAAGCAGGCCGACAAAGATCGGGAAAGACCAGTCGGCATACCAGAAACCGCTTTTTGCTTCCATTTTCCTCTCCTTATTTTCCGCTCAGCGCGTTATGGAACATCGACAGCCAGTCCGGCACGCCCAGCCGGAAAGATTCCAGCATTTTCATATCGAAGCCGCGGAAGAAGCCACTCAGGACAAACAGCAGCACGATGGCGAACATCATCACTTTGGTGACGCGATGCCAGCCGCTCTCCTCAACGCCCTTGCCGATCAAAATGCCCAGCACCAGTCCCGGCACCGCATTGCCCATAATCAGCTGCGCCAGGCCGCCGAAGATGGTGGCCCAGAATCCCGATTTTTTACCGGCATCGATTGCCGCCAGCCAGAAGATTACCGGCATCACGGTATTGACCAGCAGGTTAGCCGCAGGCACCAGCACCTTAACGGCGGTGATCTGGAGCGCCGCCGGCACGGCCGAAGCGGTAGAATTCAGAAAGGCGACCACCACCATGCCGATCAGGCCGCAGGCGATGGCCATTTTTTTCGGATCGTGCAGCGTTTCTGCCAGGTTGCGGTTTCGGATCATCAGCGCCGCCGCGCCCCAGTTCGGGATAATGCGGTGGTCGACGTCCTGGGTAAACGAGCCTGCGGCAACGGAAGAAGCCCAGGCGTTAAAGAAGAAACCCAGACCAAACGAGAAGTGAGAGGCGGGATCGCCTTCACAGGAGTTGAGTTCACCCAGCGTGCGAAAGGCGCCCATGCCCTGAGTCGCCGGCGCATGAAACATACGCGCGGCGCCAGCGCCAACGCCTACTCCGACCAGGCCGCCGATAATAAGAGATTTAAAAAGGATAATTAAAAACATCACACTTTCCTTGCAGGCTTGCGCCAACGTTTTTAAGTTATGTTTGCCCGGCTAGCGCGTGAGGAAATCGATTTTGTCGACATCGATAGCGTTCACGCTGACGGTAATTTCCAGTTCGATGCTGTAACTCCGCCGCTCCCTCGCCAGAAAGAAAAACAAAAAGCGTTCTTTCCTGACGCTTTCCCGCGCCAGCACCACCCTGACCTCCTGCGGCTCAATGCGCAGCAGCACCTTACCGGTCGTCTTTAGCAGCGTGCTCTGCACACGGCTCAGCGCATCGGCGAACGCTTTCTCTTTGCTGTCGCCTTTGCCGCTGACCTTTACCGCTGTGGTAAATTGCTCCTTCATCGGTCAGGCACCGTGCTTCTTGTTCCAGGCCTGCACCAGGCGTTCGCCCAGCTCTTCTTTGTCCATAAAGCCAAAGCCGAGCACGTTCGCGCCCTCGTTGATGGCGGTTACGCCCTCTTCTACAGAGCGCATGCCATATTTCGCTTTGTAGCCGTGTTTGGTTTGCGCGGTAATAGCGCCTGCGCCGCCGCTGCCGCAAAAAGAGATGCCGAAAGTGGCATTTTCCGCTTTCATGGCGTCGCCCAGCCTCATGTCCGCCGCCACGCCCGGCACCACCACGGCCTTCCCGCCCGCTTTCTCGACGCCTGCCGCGACTTTCTGGCCTTTCCCTAAACGATCGCCAATAACAACAATGACTTGTGACATATTGCGTTCTCCGGTGAGTAAATTAGTTTTCTTTTGCCACTTCAAAATGAACAGAGAGCAGCCAGGCTTCCTCTTTTGGCAGATTGCCAAAAAGATCCACCACCTGCTGAGCCAGCGACATAGATTCAGGCGAGATATCCTCAAACAGGTCGGCCTCAACCTCCGGCAGCGACTCGCCGGTCAGCGAACGCAGCGCCATCGCCCGCACGTGCGAAGACAGCATTTGCTGCTGCACCGCATTGGGATAAATTTTTTCGGCGGCAAACAGCTGATTAATTTGTGTCATCACGCTGTCGGCCAGCGCCTGAATGGCCGTATCGCCGTTCTCTACCGCCACTGCTCCATTTTTCACGCAAAGCCCCTTATTTTCCGTTTTGGTTCGGCTGTAAACCGAATTTATTCGCGAGAGAAATAAAGTAGCGCCGGAGGTAGCGATTTTGTAGACCGCATTTTTCCGTTTCAAAGTGGAAATAAGCGCGAAGCCAGGGAAATCCTTCACAAAATGGTTATTTCACTTAACAGAAGAGCAAAAGTGGAAGGTAAATCACAGTACGACAGAAAAAATGTCTGCCTGATCGGCCGATAACGGCGATCGCAGCGGCTATCCTGATGGAAACCATAGGAATTGCTTATGGTAGTGGAGAACGAAATCATTATTTAAATAAAAAAAAGAAAGATTAGCTCTATTTAAGAAATAAAACAGACATAAAGTAAATTCCCAGATAGTGAGAAGCCCCTGCGCGCTGACACAGGGGCAAAATCAGAATTCACGCTTGACAATCAAATAACCGTTAAATTCTATATTACACTCATAATCATTCGCGATGGTAGAGACAAGGAAAATATCCTCTTTTCCCTCCTTATCTTTAACAGTAAACTTAATTATGAGGTTAACAGGATTATCCTGTGAATATATTTCTTTGTTATCGCTTATCGATAAAAGGGTATCGGTTTTATAGGTTTTTTCGGCATAGTATTGTGATAACAAATCAGAGACAGGTTCGTTGAATAGCAATTCCGTGGTTACCTCATCGGGCGGTATGCTCTTAATGTCAATATGCATTTCCTCATGCATTTTATCCATCATTCTTATGGCAGTACCTGATATGGGCGACTTACAATTATTATCAAGCACCGGCGCGGCAAGCGTACAGGTGCTGCAAATAATTAAGGGGAGAAGAAAATATCTCATTCAACAATAATCTCCTTATCCTTT
The DNA here is from genome assembly GCF_030433775.1 of Erwinia sp. PsM31. Lineage (NCBI taxonomy): Bacteria > Pseudomonadati > Pseudomonadota > Gammaproteobacteria > Enterobacterales > Erwiniaceae > Erwinia > Erwinia sp. PsM31. The sequence continues at coordinate 56,733 of NZ_JARUWZ010000026.1, read as the reverse complement.
GAATCCCAAATTGCTTTACGGAACCTTGGATCCAGTATGATGCAGCCATTTGAGGCTTCGCCTGGATGCGTTTGACTTTCTCCATGAATTAGAAAACCACTCCGATTACACATATTGTTGCCTTTATCTGGCTCAAGGCGAAGCGTGAATCGACCCGCTTTTTTATGTGTGAATGGAACGCCTGTGATCCGGTATTTACCTCTGGGCAACGGGCCTCTATCGCGCAGACATTCATACTCAGGATTATCTTTATAGCCCGGAGCACCAGCATAAAGCGCGCTGAACTTGTATTCCCCGTTACGCTTAAAGGTCTTCATCATTACATTATACGTCCATGCCATTGTTACTCTCCTTGTTTACCTCACATGTTATAAAGCCTCTTAGCAAGATTACTTAACAGATATCGCTTAAGCGTTTCTATAGCGGCAGCAAAAAATTTAGGCCTCTTATAACCTCAATCAAAAAAGAATTGATTTTGCATAAACCTGGCGTATTATCGATTCAAGGTGGGATTTCTACGCATGCCACTTACGCATCATGAACCCTGGCAACCGACGGGGTTGTGAAGGCTATATGAGGAAGGTTATCTAATTTTTTCTATTTTACCGGCGATTTCATCGCCTCTATATTTATATAGCGGCGCTAGTGTAGGTTTTTATGGTTGGTATTCTTTGCCTGGCGGGATTTCTAAATTGATAGTTACGATAGCTATCACTTTTTGTGCATTTATTTACGGTTTCAGCATCAAAATTCATTAAAGCCCTCCAAAGCAAATATTAATCCATGCAGAAATCTCACTGTGGCGGAGATCTTTTCATTTTAAGGTTTTACAGGGCAGAACTCATCACCATCAGTAGCAGGCTGGGAAGTAAAGGGAGGCGCAGTCTGCGCCACCCTTACATTAGCCACCAGAATTATTGTCCGGCGATTTTCATTTCCGGGATCAGCACGGAGCCGCACTGAATATTGCTGCGAGTTTCGATATCGCTGCCCACCGTGACCATATTGCGCCACATGTCCTTCAGGTTGCCTGCGATAGTGATTTCGCTTACCGGATACTGAATTTCGCCGTTTTCGACCCAGAAACCGGCCGCGCCGCGCGAGTAGTCGCCGGTGATGCCGCTAACGCCCTGGCCCATCAGTTCCGTCACTACAAGGCCGGTGCCCATTTTTTTCAGCAGCTGGTCGAAGCTGTCGCCCTGACCGTTGATGCGCCAGTTATGGATGCCGCCCGCATGGCCGGTGCTTTTCAGGCCCAGCTTGCGCGCCGAGTAGCTGGTCAGCAGCCAGGTTTGCAGCACGCCGTCTTTGATGATGTCGCGCTGTTCGGTACGCACGCCTTCGCTGTCGAACGGCGTAGAGGCCAGGCCCTTACGCAGGTGTGGCTGCTCCTGGATGGTCAGCCATTCCGGCAGGATCTGTTTGCCCATCGCATCCAGCAGGAAAGTGGATTTGCGGTAGACGCTGCCGCCGCTGATCGCGCCGACCAGATGGCCAAACAGGCCTGTCGCCACTTCCGCCGCAAAAATAACCGGCGCTTTCATGGTGGCGAGCTTGTGCGGCGAGAGGCGTGACAGCGTGCGGCGGGCGCACTCTTCACCGACCCACTCCGGCGACTTCAGGTCTTCGATAGCGCGGCCGATGGTGTAGGCGTAATCGCGCTCCATATCGCCGTTAGCTTCGGCAATAACACTGGCTGAAATCGAATGGCGGCTGGATGAGTAGCCCTGGATCATGCCGTGGCTGTTGCCGAAGACCTTCATGCCGATATGGCTGTTGAAGCTGCCGCCTTCGGTATTGGTAATACGCTTGTCGGCTTTGAGCGCAGCCTGCTCGGCCCGCGCCGCCATCTCGATCGCTCTGTCAGGATCCAGATCGGTGGGATGGAAAAGATCCAGATCCGGCGCATCAAAAGCCAGCAGATCGCGATCCGCCACGCCCGCATAAGGATCGGCGGAGGTATAGCGGGCGATATCGACAGCCGCCTGCACGGTACGCGCGATGGCGTCCGGGCTGAGATCGGTCGAAGACGCGCTGCCTTTGCGATTCTGATGATAAACGGTAATGCCTAAAGCGCCGTCGCTGTTAAATTCAACGTTTTCTACTTCGCCGTAGCGGGTGCTGACGCCGATCCCCGTGGTTCTGGTGACGGCGACTTCCGCCCCATCGGTGCTGGCTTTGGCCAGCTCGAGTGCTGTTGCGACCGCCTCTTCGAGGGTTTTACGCTGTTCTGCAACTTGGGAGAGTAATTTCATCGACCTACCATATAATTAACAGAGGGCTTTTCTGGGTATACGCCACCAGATTTCCGGACTCTTCAGGGTTTCAGGTTTACCTGAGTCTAACAGACTCAGCGAACAATTTCGCAGTAGCCTGAGTTTCCTGATAGCATTAGCCTCTTTTTTAGGGAGCCTCCCATGACCAAACAGCCTGACGACTGGCTCGATGATGTACCAGATAACGAAGAAGAAGATGATGAAATTATCTGGGTCAGTAAAAGTGAAATTAAACGTGATGCCGAAGAGCTGAAGCGCCTGGGCGCCGAGCTGGTAGAACTGAGCGGTAACTCGCTGGATAAAATCCCGCTGGATGAAGATCTGCGCGCCGCCATCGAGCTGGCTCAGAAGATCAAGAAAGAGGGACGCCGCCGTCAGCTGCAGCTGATTGGCAAAATGCTGCGCTCGCGCGACGAAGATCCTATCCGGCAGGCGCTGGACAAGCTGAAGAACCGTCACAACCAGCAGGTTGCGCTGTTCCATAAGCTGGAGATGCTGCGCGATCGTCTGGTTGCCGAAGGCGATGACGCGATGGCGGACGTTTTACAGCTTTATCCGAACGCCGATCGTCAGCAGCTGCGCTCGATGATCCGCAACGCCCAGAAAGAAAAAGCGGCCAATAAGCCGCCGAAAGCTTCCCGCCAGATCTTCCAGTATCTGCGCGAGCTGGCCGAAGCCTCCTGAAAACGCTGCGGGTTTGCTTGCCCGCAGCGCCGACTGGCTGGCCCGTTACGCCAGCCGATCCAGCAGCTTCTGATGAATGCCGCCAAATCCCCCGTTGCTCATCACCAGGATGTAGTCGCCCGGCTGCGCCGTTTTAGCAATCATCTCTACCAGCGTATCCACGTCCGCGCTCCAGTGAGCGGGCTGTACGCACGCCTCTGCCACTTCGGCGACCTGCCACGGAATATGGTGCGGCTGCAGCAAAAACACCTCATCGGCCCGGCCCAGCGCAGGCGCTAAATCGTCTTTGCTGATGCCCATTTTCATGGTGTTGGAGCGTGGCTCCAGCACCGCCAGGATACGCGCTCTGCCGCCTACCTTGCTGCGCAGCGCGGTCATGGTCGCCAGAATGGCGGTAGGATGATGCGCAAAATCATCGTAAACCTTAATGCCATTGGCTTCGCCGCGCAGTTCCAGGCGACGGCGGGCGTTGATAAAGTCGTCCAGCGCCTTGCCGGCATCTTCCGGCTTCACGCCTACGTGGCGTGCAGCGGCAATGGCCATCAGGCCGTTATGCATGTTGTGCTCGCCCACCAGCGACCAGTTCACTTCCGCCACGCGCTCGCCGTCCAGCCAGACTTCCCAATGCGAGGCGTCCGGCGTCAGCTTTTTCGCCTGCCAGCGGCCGTTTTCGCCGGTGCTTTCCTGCTCGCTCCAGCAGCCCATCGCTATCACCTGCTTCAGGTTGCTGTCCTGCTCCGGCACGATAATCCGTCCCTGACCCGGCACGATGCGCACCAGATGATGGAACTGCCGCTGGATCGCTTTTAAATCATCGAAAATATCCGCATGGTCGAACTCAAGGTTATTCAGGATCAGCGTGCGCGGGCAGTAATGCACGAACTTTGAGCGCTTATCGAAGAACGCGCAGTCATATTCATCCGCCTCAATCACGAAGAATGGGCTTTTTCCTAAAGTTGCGGAAACGTCGAAGTTACCCGGCACGCCGCCGATGACAAAGCCCGGCTCCAGCCCGCACGCCTGCAGGATCCACGCGGTCATGCCCGCCGTAGTGGTTTTTCCGTGCGTTCCGGCAACCGCAATCACCCAGCGGTCGCGCAGGACGAAATCGTGCAGCCATTGCGGGCCGGAGAGGTAAGGAATATTCCGTTCCAGCACCGCTTCCACACAGGCGTTGCCGCGCGTCATGGCGTTGCCGATGATCACTAAGTCGGGCGCGGGATCGAGCTGGGAAGCATCATATCCCTGAATTAAATCAATGCCTTGCTTTTCTAAAAGCGTGCTCATCGGCGGATAAACGTTGGCATCGGAACCGGTCACTTCATGACCCAGCGATCGGGCCAGCATTGCCAGACCGCCCATGAATGTGCCGCAGATACCGAGGATGTGAATACGCATAAAAGGTCCGTTTACTGAAAGGGTCGGTGCACAGTGTAGCGTCCTCATCGTGCGGAAGAAACGGAATTTGCCCTATGTTCTTTAGCCCTCATTCGGCTAAACTGCCTCGACATACGTTGGCAGTTTGTATCGCAGGCTGCTGTTCAACCGCAGATTCAGGGATTGTGTTATGAAAACGTTAGGCGAATTTATCGTCGAGAAGCAACACGACTTTCCTCACGCCACAGGTGAACTGACGGCGCTGATTTCAGCTATCAAGCTGGGCGCAAAAATCATTCACCGTGACATCAACAAAGCGGGGCTGGTCGATATTCTGGGCGCCAGCGGCGTGGAAAACGTGCAGGGCGAACAGCAGATGAAGCTCGATCTGTTTGCCAACGAAAAACTCAAGGCTGCGCTGAAAGCGCGCGGCATCGTAGCCGGTATCGCTTCTGAAGAAGAAGATGAAATCGTTATTTTTGAAGGCGTTGAAAACGGTAAATACGTGGTGTTGATGGATCCGCTGGACGGCTCTTCCAACATCGACGTCAACGTTTCCGTCGGCACAATTTTCTCTATCTACCGCCGCATCACGCCGCCAGGCACGCCGGTAACGGAAGAAGATTTCCTGCAGCCGGGCAGTCAGCAGGTTGCCGCGGGCTATGTCGTCTACGGTTCCTCTACCATGCTGGTTTACACCACCGGCTGTGGCGTGCACGCTTTCACCTACGATCCTTCGCTGGGCGTTTTCTGCCTCAGCGCGGAAAAAATGGCTTTCCCGGAAAAGGGCTACACCTATTCCATTAACGAAGGCAACTACATCCGTTTCCCGCAGGGCGTGAAGAAATACCTGAAGTTCTGCCAGGAAGAAGATCAGCTGACCCATCGCCCTTATACCTCGCGCTATATCGGCTCGCTGGTGGCGGATTTCCACCGCAACCTGCTGAAAGGCGGCATCTATCTCTATCCAAGCACCGCCAGCCACCCACAGGGCAAGCTGCGCCTGCTGTATGAGTGCAACCCGATGGCGTTTCTGGCCGAACAGGCCGGCGGCAAGGCCAGCGACGGCAAAAACCGCATTCTGGATCTGGTGCCGGAAACCCTGCATCAGCGCTCGCCGTTCTTTGTCGGCAACACCGATATGGTTGACGACACCGAGCGTTTCCTGCGCGAATATCCGGACGCTTAAGGCCGACGGCTATGCAGACAGGGCGATCTTCGGATCGCCCTGTTTTTTTTGCGTGCGCTTTGCCAGCACGTTAAATAATCGGCCAGCGTACTGGAGCATTCTGAAAGCCCAAAAAGGGGGCATACTTTCATATCCAGTTGGCTATAATGAGCGTCACTTGATTTAAGACGATTAAAGGAATTCACCATGAGTTTAAACCAGGTTCCAGCGGGTAAAGATCTGCCAGAAGATATCTACGTTGTTATTGAAATCCCGGCCAATGCCGATCCGATCAAATATGAAGTAGATAAAGACTCCGGCACGCTGTTTGTTGACCGTTTCATGTCTACCGCGATGTTCTATCCGTGCAACTACGGTTACATCAACCACACGCTGTCTCTGGACGGTGACCCGGTAGACGTGCTGGTGCCGACGCCATACCCACTGCAGCCAGGCTCAGTGATCCGCTGCCGTCCGGTTGGCGTGCTGAAAATGACCGACGAGTCTGGCGAAGACGCCAAGCTGGTTGCGGTTCCGCACACCAAGCTGACCAAAGAGTACGATCACATCAAAGATGTGAACGACCTGCCGGAACTGCTGCGTGCGCAGATCACCCACTTCTTCGAGCAGTATAAAGCGCTGGAGAAAGGCAAATGGGTGAAAGTGGAAGGCTGGGACAACGCTGAAGCGGCGAAAGCTGAAATCATCTCCTCTTTCGAGCGCGCGAAGAAGTAAACCGCCGCCCGGACAGTAGATAAAAAAACACCGCTCAGTGAGCGGTGTTTTTATTTATGTCACGCGTGTCAGGCAGGATCCTGGTTATCCCGCAGCAGCCAGTCTCCGCTGGCTATCCGCTGCTTGCCCTCTACCGAACGCTGATAAACGTACAGCCATGCGCTGCCGTAAGGCGTCGGCATCAGCTCGCGCTTATACTCTCCGCCTTTGGTTCTGAGCGCGTCCAGCTCGCCCAGCGTGGAGGCGTCCACCCGGTAGACCTCGCAGTAAACCTGCCCGCTACCCGCGACGACGCCGGGGTAGAGACCCAGATTATATAGCTCGTAGCCGTCGATCTGATGATCGCCCAGCCACTGCCCGTTGGTCATCCAGTGACTGTTGCCTTGCTTGCGTCTCAGGCTGCCGTAGACAATTATTCGCATTGCTAGAACTCAAACTGATAGAGCACATCAAGCGCCTGGTCTACACCAGACACCGCTTCCAAATAAAGTTTGGGCATCAGGCGATAACGTAAAGTTAAGGTCGCCAGTGAATCAAATATGCCAACACCATATTTTACCTGTAGACCCGGCAGCACGTAACCGCTGACCTGAACCTGCTGGCTGTCGCCGACGCCCGCCGTGTCCAGCGCGAGATTACTTACGCCGAAAGTCTCCCCGATTTTACCCACAACCTGCCCACTTTGTGCAAGCCCTAATCCCACCAGCGCCGAGGTTAATGCGCTGCTGTCGCTGCCGGTCGCGTCCAGACCCTGTCCACGCAGCAGATAAGAGAGCGCTTCCTGCTGCGACATAGCCGGATCGGAGAAGACTTCCGCCTTCGGCTCGTCGGCCAGACCGGTAACGCGCACGCCTGCTGTGACGTCATTTTCCGTGGCTTCCGGGTTGCGGATAGCCTCGATGTTGAGGTAAGGCTGGTTGGCCGGGCCAGAGAATTGCAGCTCGCCTTTACGCACGATCAGATCCTGACCGTAGGCATGGAAACGCCCGGAAGGAATGTTGATCTGGCCGTTCAGCCCCAGCCCGCGTTTATCCTGCGCCAGCTTCAGATCGCCGTTCAGCTTCGCTTTCAGCCCAAAGGCGCTCAGACGCACGTCGTTACCGACGTGAATAACCAGGTTGCTGTTGATCGGAATCGAGGTGCTTTTCGGCGCAATCGGCTTGAGGTTTTCATCCAGCAGCACTTCATCCGACGAGACGCCGACGGCGCTTTCCGGCACTTCCTGGACGGTCACGCGCGCCCAGGGAATATCGACGCGGCCGTTCAGGTTAAACGCCTGCGGTGTGGCTTCAAACTCCAGATCCGGCGAAACGTCCATGCGGATCATCGGCGGCACCGTCACGCGGATTTTGCTGCCCTTCGCCGCAATACGCGCCCGCCAGGCGTCCAGCTGCGCCCAGTCCGCGTCGCCGCTGAGCGCCAGCTGCCCCTGAGACGTCTCGATCAGACCCTGTAGGGTAGAACTCATGCCGTTAAAGACCATGTTCAGATTGGCTGAGGTCAGATCGACCGGCATAAAGCTGCCCTGAACATCGACGTTTTTCAGCCCCAGTTGACCAAAGACCTGCGGTTTTTGCAGGCTGCCGCCCAGGCGCAGCGCGCTGTTAAGCACGCCGGCCACTTTTTCGCCCTGCATCAGCGCCGGATTGAGCAGCGTCAGATCGATGTTTTTAATATTAACGTTGCCGGAAAGCCCGCGTTTGTTCTGCGGATCGGCGATCTGCACGTTGCCATCCAGCTGGCCGTTTTTAGCGATGCGGATCAGCCAGTCGAGCTGGGCGCGACCGTTACGCAGCGCCGCGTTCAGGTTCAGCGTATCAAAGGCTACGGGCAGCGTATTGCCGTCCACATCCTGCGCGACCTTCACGCCGTTGCCTTTCAGCGAGACGCGGCCCTGCGGCAAACCGCCGTCTGCTGTCCAGCTGACGTCGGCATCGCCGCTGAAGACACCGCTGAGTTTGGTTTCATCCGTCAGGAAAGGTTTCACCATCGCCAGATCGAAACGGTTGAGCGTCACCTTCGCATGGCCGGACGGGCCGGCTTCGATGGTTTGCGGCACGCACAGTTCAGCGTTGGGGTTTTGCCAGCAGTGCGGGCCAACCGAGACCGTCTGGCTACTGTTGAGATAGTCCAGCGCAATGGCGCGCGTTAAGCGCCATTCCCCTACCGGGGTGTCGAAGCGGGTATTGTTCAGCGTGCCGCGCCAGCGCTGCTGGCTGCGATCGAAGCTGCCGTTCAGCTGGAGCTGGCCGGAAACCGGATCGCCATTGACCGTCAGCTTCAGCTGGTGCGCTTTTTCATCGCCGCTGGCGTCCAGATCCAGCCGGTTAACCGTCAGCGTGTCCTGCTTCAGCCGATCCACGCGCAGCGCCAGCTTGCCCTGGATCTGCTCGCCTGATTTCACGTCGCCCTGTAGCGCGACGCGGGCGATGCTCATCGCCTGCCAGCGGAGGCCGGTAGCGGTTAAATCAGCCAGCAGCTGCGGCGTTTTCAAATCGCCGCGCGCTTTGATGGTGCCCTTCGCCACGCCGCCCAGGCCAGGCAGCGCGTTATCCAGATGCTCAGCGTCAATATTGGCGTCCAGCGACAGCTTGTCGCCGAGCGAGCCTTTAACATCGACATTATTACGGCCCAACACCAGTTTGATGCCGGGAATATCCCACTGGTTGTAGCTGTTGCCGTAAAGCGAGCCGTCAGCGCTAACCGCATTCTGTTTCACGTTGCCGCGCAGCTTCAGTTCAGGTACGCGCATTTGCCAGCTGCCGCCGTACAGGCTGCCGCGCGTGGTGATTTTACCTTCCAGCTTCGCTGGCCAGTCGGGATACTGCCGGGCGGTGTTGATGCCGTTAAGCTGAAGCTCGCTGCGCCAGCTGATCGCCTTGCTCCAGTCCACCAGCGCCGTCAGGTCGGTGGTGCCCTCCAGCGCGGCCAGCCGCAGCTTATCCAGCGAGAACTGCTCCGCGTTACCCTTGCCGTCCAGCGTAAGCGTGGCGGGCGGAATGGCCTGGCCGCGTAGCGCGGCTTTCAGCGACATAACATAGTCCGTCGCTTTGCCTTTTATGCTGAAGTTCAGGTTATCGGCCTGATACTGCGTTTCGCCGGTCAGCGGCCAGCGCAGCTGCGCGCTTTGCATCGTCATCGCCAGCGGCAGGCCCGCTTCGGCCAGCTTCGTTTGCGCGTTCAGCTGCATCCGCACGGGGCCGGAAAGGTTCAGTGCCAGATCCAGCTGCTCACGCAGGCCGCCGCCGACGGTCATTTTGATCTTCTCGCCTTTGATCGGATCGACGTTAAGCGAGCTGGTGAGGTTGAAATTCACCGGCCAGGCATCCGCCAGCTGTGCCTGACCGCTGGCGTTGAGCTGACCCTGCGGCGAATCCACATCCAGCGTTTCCAGACGCAGCAGGCGATCCTGCGTTTGCGCCTTCACCAGCAGACGCGTGATGGCGATATCGGTATCGCCGGTAATGCGCAGCTGCTCGCCGAGGATCTGCTGTACGTTTACATCCAGCGGCATTTTGAAATCAGGCAGATCCGGCAACAGCGGTTTGGCGAACATCGCCTTCAGCGTTTCGCCCAGCGGCGGCTCGTTAGCCTGCGGCTGCTGCACTTTTGGCTGCACCACCTGCTCGTCGGCCACTTTGGCCGCCTTCGGCAGCGCAATCAGCAGGCCCTGAATATGGGTCGGCGTTAAGGTCAGCGCGCGCTGCTGCCAGCTGAGGCCAGAGGTAAAGTCCGCCAGCGAGATCGCCGTGTCGTCTACTTTTACCGTGACGTTATGCAGCGCCAGCTGGCGCAGCGTAATCGGGTACGGCGTGCTGAGATCGCCGGAAGAGGCTTCATCCTCTTTCGCTTCCGGCGCGGGCGGCCCCAGCTTTTTGCTGTCCACCACCACGCTGACGTCGCGCAGCGCAAGGTCATTGACGCAGAACGCGCTGTTTTTCAGGCAGCCCAGCTGCAGGGCCAGATGAAACTCGCCGGCATTAACCGTCACGCCAGGCATCTCATACTGCACGCCTTTTAACGTCAGGTTACGCCAGCCGCCGCTGACCTGTTTGATGTCCAGCCCCGGCACCCAGCGCGCCGCGCCGTTCAGCACCAGATGTAATCCGGTGGTGGTGCCAATTAAAAATGCCACGCTGCCGAGCAGCACGACCAGGAAAATCAGGATGCCAATAAGGACCTTTTTCCAGCGACTCATAATTCAGGCCCCAATCCGATATAAAACTGTACGTCCCGATCTTCGCTGTCGCCGACCGGACGGGCGATATCCAGCTTGATCGGCCCAACCGGCGACTGCCAGCGCACGCCGAAACCGGCGCCGGTTTTGACATTGCTCTGCTTGATGTCGTTGACCGCTTCGCCGGAATCCACAAACACCGCGCCCCACCATTTACCGGTTACGTTGTACTGATATTCCACCGATCCGGTCGCCAGCTTCGAGGCGCCGGTCAGCTTGCCATCGTCGTCGCGCGGCGAAATGCCTTTGTACTTGTAGCCGCGAATGCTGCGGTCGCCACCGGCGAAAAAGCGCAAATCAGGCGGCACGCGTTCAAAATCGTTGGTTTCAATCCAGCCGAGATTGCCGCGCAGCACGAAGCGATGTTTATCCGCCAGCGTGCGGATCCAGACGTTTTGCGCCTGCACCACGGCGAAATCGATATCCGAGGCCCAGGTCGTATCGGAGACATCCAGCGAGTAGCGCTGCGAGTCGCCCCACACGGGCATCAGGCCGCCGCGCGAACGGGTGCGGTTAACGCTGACGCCGGGATAGATCAGCATGGTGGTGTTGGTGACGTTACCCTGGGTAAAGTGATCCAGGCTCCAGTGCAGATTAATGGCGCGCTGCCAGCCCGTAGAGGATTCCCAGTAGCGGGACGCGGCCAGCGTGGTGGAGTCGGATTTGGTGTCGTTCAGGTCGGTTCTTTTCAGGCCGCCCTGCAGCAGGTAATACTGCTCGACCGGGTTTTTCAGCAGCGGGATTTTATAGCTGAAGTCGAGCTGCTGCTCCGGCGCAGAGATATTGGCGCTGGTGGTAAAGCTGTGGCCGTAGGAGTTTACCCAGGGCCTTTTCCAGGTCGCTTTAACGCGCGGGCCGACGTCGGTGGAATAGCCCACGCCCGTTTCGATGGTGTTTTCCGTACGCGGACTGACCACGCCGTGCAGCGGTAATATTTTATTTTTGCGGGATTGATCGAACTGCGGCGCGACCACCACGGAATTAAACCAGCCGGTAGAGGAAAGGCGGCGGTTCAGCTCGGCCAAATCGCGCGAGCTGTAGTAGTCGCCCTTTTTAAACGGCACCAGGTTTTGCAGGTATTCCTCGCGGATCTGCGACCCTTCAAAGGTGACGTCGCCAAAGCGGTAGCGCTGACCGCTGTCGTAATCGATATCCCAGAAAGCTTCGTGCCGCTCGACGGAAACGCCCAGCTGGCGTTTGCGGTAGTCGCCGTCAAAATAGCCTTTGCGCAGCGCCAGATTGCTGAGCGAGCTTTTAAAGCTGTCGTAGTCGCTGTGGTTAAGCACGCCGCCGATTTTGGCTTTGCCGGTGCGTACCAGCGTCTGGTAATCCTCGTCGGTGCGCGCGCCACCGCGAATAATCACCGTTTCGCCCGCCAGCTTCACCGGCGGGCCGGGCGTGACTTTCGTCAGCAGCACCGGACGTCTGCCGCCCGCAGGCGGCGGCTGCAGTTCAAATTCAATTTCCGGCTCGTAGTAGCCCAGCGCCTTAAGTCCTTCCTTAACCGCTTCGCTGACGCGCGCGCGGAAACGCCCATCGGAGGTCACTTCCTCGCTTGCGATGGTCGACAATCTTGCGCGCACGTTTTTTTGTAATTCCCCAGACAGGCCAGTGACCTGCAAACGCACCGTAGCCGCCTGAGCGGCAGGCACGGCTGCGATCAGACCTAACATGCAATAGACATGGATTCGTGGCACGCTAACTCCTGAATTTATTGCCGGCCCGGATTCCAGATGGGCGCAACTGCTGAATCTTGAAAATAGCCCGCTTAAGCATGGCAACTTTTTACGGGTTCAGAGGCTCTTTTTCACTGAAAGGCCGAAATTTGCGTTATTGTGTGCAAAGAATCGCCAGGTTACAACCATGGATCGTGAGGGAATGTTACGCTATATCAGCCTGCAATGCAGACTCGGATAAATCTCACCGCCGGTTCGCCTGCAGCGCCGTAATTGTAAGCAATCCTCACCACAGCTATAATCTCTGGCAGAGGCCGCGCTGCGGCCAGTTAACGTCTTTCTGCCCAAGCCAAATGGCGCAGACATTTTTGGCACGGATAGCCCGGTGCCGCTCACAGGTACAGAAGGTCAGCTGCTCCTCATCTGCTGCCCAGGCCAAAAATGACAGGTAATCAACTTAAGGCCTGCTTTAGCGCATTTTCCTCTGAAAGCGCCTGAAGCGGCCATTTAATGGATGTTTTATGTTAGACAGCTTGCTTGTCATCTTAATGCTGATCGCCATCAGCTCATTTTTTTCACTTTCGGAAATCTCTCTGGCCGCCTCGCGCAAAATCAAGCTGAAGCTGCTGGCGGACGACGGCAACATCAACGCCCAGCGCGTGCTGAAGATGCAGGAAACGCCGGGGATGTTTTTTACCGTGGTGCAGATAGGCCTGAACGCCGTGGCTATTCTGGGCGGTATCGTGGGCGATTCCGCGTTTTCGCCCGTGTTCCGCTCGCTTTTCGATCGCATCACCGGCCCGGTACTGGCGGAGCAGCTGAGCTTTATCGCCTCTTTTACCGTGGTGACCAGCCTGTTTATCCTGTTCGCCGATCTTTTCCCAAAACGTCTGGGGATGATCGCGCCGGAAACCGTCGCGCTGAAAATCATCAATCCAATGCGGATGTGCCTGTTTATCTTTCGGCCGCTGGTGTGGTTCTTTAACGGCGGTGCCAATATTATTTTCCGCCTGTTTAAAATCCCGCTGGTGCGCAAGGACGATATCACCTCAGACGATATCTACGCGGTGGTAGAAGCGGGCGCGCTCGCTGGCGTACTGCGCAAGCAGGAGCACGAGCTGATTGAAAACGTGTTTGAGCTGGAGTCGCGCACCGTGCCCTCCTCCATGACCTCGCGCGAGAACGTGGTGTGGTTCAATCTGCATGAGGATGAGTCGAGCCTGAAGGAGAAGATTGCCAATCATCCGCACTCCAAGTTTCTGGTCTGTAATGACGATATCGACCATATCGTCGGCTATGTCGATTCCAAAGAGCTGCTGCTGCGCGTGCTGGGCAACCAGAGCATGGCGCTTAACAGCGGCGTGCAGATCCGTTCGGCGTTGATCGTGCCGGATACGCTGACGCTCTCCGAGGCGCTGGAAAGCTTTAAAACCGCAGGGGAAGATTTTGCGGTGATCATGAACGAATATGCGCTGGTAGTGGGGATCATTACCCTGAACGATGTGATGACCACGCTGATGGGCGATCTGGTTGGCCAGGGAATGGAAGAGCAGATCGTGGCGCGCGACGAGAATTCCTGGCTGGTGGAAGGCGGCACGCCAATCGACGACGTGATGCGCGTACTGGATATCGACGAGTTCCCGCAGTCCGGCAACTACGAGACTATCGGCGGCTTTATGATGTATATGCTGAGAAAAATCCCTAAACGCACCGACTTCGTGAAGTTTCACGGCTATAAGTTCGAGGTGGTGGATATCGACAGCTACCGTATCGATCAGCTTCTGGTGACGAGGATTGATGAAACCCGACAGGGTGCCGCCGTGCTGAACAAAATGGTCGAAGAATAAAAACAGAAAAGGCGCGAATTTCGCGCCTTCTTTCTTTTGAACCGGCCTGCCGGTTGCTAGTTGAACTCGGTCTGCAAACGCAGCACCTGACGGTTCACTTCTGACATCACGCTATAGTGCTGCTTATCTTTAATGCGTGGGATCAGGATCTTACCTTTATCGAACTCAAATGCGCCTACATCTTTGATGTAGATCCGGCCACGGAATAGTGTTTTGACATATTTGGCCACCTGCAGCGGATTATAGCGCTGGAAAATCTTCATGTTACAACTCCTGAAAGATGATGCGTGCTGCGTCGTTTCCAAGTTCGGTACGAATCTTTGCAGCACAAAGTGGATACACTATAGACCAGGTTTCACTTCTAAAATTCCTAAAACCGAGTTTTTTTACTGTTTTTACACATCATGACAGTAGGCTCTTTCACCCGGCTGCATGAACGCAGTATAAACCTTCGACCTTTACGGAATTGTGCGTTGTGTTGCAAAGATGTTGTATCGCTGCGACAGACGCATCATCCACGTTTATTATTGCAGAAACATGACTAATGAGTTCAATCATGATTTTTCGTCTTTTACTGCTGCTGTTAACGTTGCTGTCGTGCGCCGCCAGCGCCCATAACCTGGTTACAGGCCAGCGCGTGCCGCCTGTCGGCATTACCGATCAAGGCGAGCTGCGTTATCAGCAGGAGCAGTTCAGCTATCGAGTCTGGAACAGCGCCGCGCTGCCGGGCAAAGTGCGCGTTCTTCAGCACATCGCCGGACGCGCCTCGGCCAAAGAGAAAAATGCGGCGCTGATCGAGGCGATTAAATCGGCCCGGTTTCCCCACGATCGCTATCAGACCACCACGCTGGTGAATACCGACGATGCTATCCCCGGCACCGGCATGTTTGTCCGCAGCAGCATTCAGAGCAATAAGAAACAGTATCCCTGGTCGCAGTTTATCGTCGACAGCGACGGCACGGCCAAACGGGCCTGGCAGCTGCAGGATGAAGGGTCGGCGATTATTGTGCTGGATAGCGGAGGAAAGGTGCGTTTCGTCAAGGATGGCGCGCTGACGCAGCAGGAAGTCCAGCAGGTGATTATGCTGGTGCGTCAGCTGTTACGCTGACGGACAGAGGGAGGCGCCGGTGCCGCCTCCCCTGGCCGATTAAAAGATCGAGACGCGGAAGCCCGGATTCAAAAAGGCTTCGCGCGGCGCATAGTCCAGCGTTTTCCCCTGCCAGTCATGCACGTGCGCGCCTGCGGCAATGGCTACGGCGTGGCCTGCACCGGTATCCCAGATATTCGTTGGCCCAAAGCGGGGATAGAGCTGCGCCTTGCCTTCCGCGACCAGACAGAACTTCAGCGAGGAGCCAATAGCAATGGTCTGATGCTCGCCCAGCTGGCTAAGGTAATCCTCCAGCTCGCTGTCGGAATGCGAACGGCTGACCACCACCAGCGGCGGGCGCGCCTCGCGCACGTGGATCTGCGTTTTTACGCCGCCCTCTTCCTTCCAGGCTTTCCCCTCGGCGGCCGAATACATCACGTCCATCACCGGCGCGTAGACCACGCCCAGCACGGGCTTGCCGTTTTCAATCAGCGCAATATTGACGGTGAACTCGCCGTTCCGCTTGATAAACTCCTTGGTGCCGTCCAGCGGATCGACCAGCCAGTAGCGCTGCCAGTGCTGGCGGATCTCCCAGCCCGGCGGATCTTCTTCAGACAAAACGGGCACGTCGGGCGTCAGCGTGGTCAGCCCCTTCAGGATCACCTTGTGTGCGGCGATATCCGCTGCGGTGACCGGCGAATCATCGGATTTTGTGGCAACATCAAGCGGCGCCTGACCATCGTATATCTGCATGATGGCAACGCCCGCGTCTCGTGCCAGCTGGCATATATTCTCTAACATTGTCCACCTCTTGATTTGCTGGCTGGCGCTGGCTATCACTTTGCCAGCGCCAGCGCTCTCTGTTGATCATAGTCGATAGCGAAGATCGAAGGCCAAACGATCCGCCAGCGCTTAATTATCAATAGCATAAATTATTTTACGCCGCAGGGGCTGCTGTTTTTCATCAGGTTGACCCCGCAACGGCCTTAATCGTTCCCGACGGGCCGGGCCATAACAGATAAATATTTGTAGCTGCTCACATAATTATGAGAAAGAAGGTATTAGTTTCATAAAACTTTGCGACGTTAGGGATTACACAAACGCTATTAAGGAGAAACAATGATTAAGTCCGTTGTGACGCCCGTTGCGCTGCTGGTCAGCTGCGCGCTACACGCTGCCACGGTCGATTTCCGCCTGCTGGAAACCACCGACCTGCACAGCAATATGATGGATTTCGATTACTACAAGGATACCCCAACGGAAAAGTTCGGGCTGGTGCGTACCGCAACGTTAATTGAGGCGGCGCGTAAAGAGGCCGCCAACAGCGTGCTGGTGGATAACGGCGACATTATTCAGGGCAGCCCGCTCGGTGACTATGTGGCGGCCAGGGGCTTACAGCAGGGCGAAATCCATCCCGTTTACAAGGCGCTGAACACGCTGGATTACACGGTAGGCAACCTGGGCAACCATGAATTCAACTATGGCCTGGATTACCTGCAAAAAGCCATCAGCGGCGCGAAATTCCCCTACATCAATGCCAATATCATTGATATCCACAGCGGTAAGCCGCTGTTCACGCCTTTTTTGATTAAGGCGACGGAAGTGACGGATCGCGAGGGCAACAAGCATCAGCTCAAAGTGGGCTACATCGGTTTTGTGCCGCCGCAGATTATGGTATGGGACAAGAAAAATCTCAGCGGTAAAATTACCGTGGAGGATATTACCGAAACCGCCCGTAAATGGGTGCTGGAGATGCGCCGCCAGGGCGCGGATCTGATCGTGGCTATCCCCCATTCTGGCCTCTCCAGCGAGCCGTGGCACGCGATGGCGGAAAACTCCGTTTACTACCTCAGCCAGGTTCCCGGCATCGACGCCATCCTGTTTGGCCATGCGCACGCCGTTTTCCCCAGCAAAGATTTTGCCGCGATCAAAGGTGCCGATATCGCTAAAGGTACGCTGAACGGGATACCGGCGGTGATGCCGGGCATGTGGGGCGATCATCTGGGCGTGGTCGATCTGGTGCTTAATAACGATGCAGGCCGCTGGCGGGTAAGCGAAGCGACCGCGCAGGCCCGGCCCATTTACGATACGGCGGCGAAAAAATCGCTGGCGGCGGAAGATCCGGCGCTGCTGAAGGTGATGGCGCCCGATCATCACGCCACGCGTGAATTTGTCAGCCAGCCTATCGGAAAATCGGCAGACGTGATGTACAGCTATCTATCGCTGGTTCAGGACGATCCGACCGTGCAGATTGTGAATAATGCGCAGCGCGATTATGCAGAGCGCTTTATTCAGGGCGATCCGGATCTGGCCAATCTGCCCGTGCTTTCCGCCGCCGCACCGTTCAAAGCCGGCGGCCGTAAAAACGATCCGGCCAGCTATGTGGAAGTGGAGAAAGGCCCGCTGACCTTTCGTAACGCAGCGGATCTTTACCTCTATCCCAATACGCTGGTGGTCGTAAAGGCCAGCGGTAAAGAGGTAAAAGAGTGGCTGGAATGCTCGGCGGGTCAGTTTAACCAGATCGATCCGGCCAGCACTAAACCGCAGCCGCTGATTAACTGGGATTTTCGTACCTATAATTTCGACGTTATTGACGGCGTGAGCTACCGAATCGACGTCACGCAGCCTGCCCGCTACGATGCGGAATGTCAGTTGATTAATGACAAGGCTTCCCGTATCCGCGATTTAACCTTCCAGGGAAAACCAGTCGATCCCGAGGCGACTTTTCTGGTGGCGACCAATAACTATCGCGCCTACGGCGGCAAATTTGCCGGAACCGGCGAGGATCACGTCGCTTTTGCTTCTCCGGATGAAAATCGCGCTGTCGTAGCGGCATACATTACGGCGCAGACCCGGGTGCATGGCGAGGTCAGTCCGCAGGCGGATAACAACTGGCGGCTGGAAAATATTAACGCTAAGGTCCCTCTGAATATCTTTTTTGAAACTTCGCCATCTTCAAAAGCAGCTGAATTTATTAAAAACCATGGCCAATATCCGCTGAAGCAAGCAGGCCAGGACGATATCGGCTTTGCGCTTTACCATATTGGCCTTAACTGACGAATCTTTCATAAAAGAGCCAGCCTGGCATACAAGGCTGGCTTTATTTATTACCAGTGGTAATAAACTTATGCGCCGGTAGAGGATTTCAGGCTATTAATGGAGTCAATACCATATTTGACCAGGCCAACCACGCCCGCACCAATATCGTTAATCGCACCGGAAATGTTTAACTCCAGTATTTTACCAATTCCGCCGCCCAGTTGGGAAACAGCGTCAACGGAAGAAGTTGTTAAGCCACCGGCAGAGGCGCCCTGGTCGATCACAGAACCGATAAGAAAGCCAATACCTTTGCCGATATCAGAAAAAAGCCCGGCGCCTGCAACCGCGGCAATTTCATTGTTGGTCAACTCGCGCATTTATAGTTCTCCTTGATAATAATATCATCAGCATTACTATGGCATTCATTGCCACGTCGAGAACTTATTTCAAAAAAGCGGCGTAGTCAAACCTTCCTTCAGGATCAAAATAATCCAGCAGGGTATTTTCAGAATCGGCTGAATATATTTTCAACGAGTGAGAAAAGGCTATTAGTTAAAGCATCCGCGTTATTTAACGCGTAATAAAATTCATATCAGGCAATATTGAGGAATAACAGGTATCCTGCCGGAACAACAACAATCGTTATCCCGGCAGGATCGGCTGTTACAGAATTTCTAACAGCTCAACTTCAAACACCAGCGTGCTGAATGGCGGAATGGAAGCGCCAGCGCCGCGCTCGCCGTAGGCCAGGTTCTGTGGGATAACCAGCTCCCACTTTGAGCCGACCGGCATCAGGGTCAGCGCTTCGATCCAGCCTGGGATAACGCCGCTGACCGGGAACTCAGCCGGTTCGCCGCGCGCCACGGAGCTGTCAAACACGCTACCGTCGATCAGTTTGCCGGTATAGTGAACGCGAACGCGATCCTGGCGAGACGGAATAGCGCCGTCGCCCTGCTTGATGACGCTGAACTGCAGGCCGGATTCGGTGCTGCTCACGCCGTCACGCTGACCGTACTCTTCCAGGAATTTCTGGCCTTCGGCGGCCATCGCCTGCTGACGCTCGCGACGAACCACGTCGGCACGCTCGTGCACTTCACGCAGCGCGCGGTGAACAACGTCAACGGGCACAGCCGGGGAGTTCCCTTCCAGCGCGTCGCGCAGGCCAGCCAGCAGCGCTTCTGGCTGCAGCCCCTGCAGCCCGGATTCCAGCAGCTGCTGGCCAACCTGTAAACCGATACCGTAGCTTGCTTGTGCTTCTACGCTGTCTAAAGAAGGGGTAGTCATGGATTTTCCTTTACTGGTAATAAAACTGAGGACGAAGCATAACAGCGCAGGCAACAGGGGTAAAACGCCATCTTCTTCAGGTGACATTTTCAGCGTAAAAGGAAACAATAACGCTGCTCCGCTTACGCTATAAAAGCCGCGCGGAGAGTGCGCTATCAGCTATATTTCAGTAGAGGTTAACATGGGCCATATTGCCCGCAGACGAAGGAAACGCCGGCCGGCTTTGTTAAAGCGGTTTATTTTATTCGCGCGAGGATCGCGCAAGGAGGACGACGCCATGCCCGTCACTAAAGCGTCACCAGCATCGAAGTGGTTCAACTGGCTCTGGCACCTGGCGGATTCCGCGCGCTGGATGGATCCGCTGCCGTCTTTCCACCGTCGCGGCATTATCCTGGCCGGGGCGCTGGTTTTGCTGGCTTTTTTGTGGCCTTCGCCGCGACAGCCGGAGCAGACGGAGCGCCCCGTTAACGTTGAGCGCACCACAACAGACGTGCCGCTACAGGCGGAGCTTAGCGGTCGGGTGGATAACAGCCAGCAGCCTAAAGGCGATGCTCAGGGACAGTGGACAAACTACCAGATTGCCAACGGGCAAACGCTGGCGCAGCTGTTCCGCGACCACAATCTGCCGGTAAATGATGTATTTGCAATGGCCCGCGTGGAGGGCAACGACAAGCCGCTGAGTAATTTGCAGGCCGGTCAGGCGGTCAGGATCCGCCAGAATTCGCACGGCGTGGTGACGGGACTGGCCGTAACTACGGAGCAGGGGGAAATTTTATTTACCCGCCAGCCGGACGGCGCGTTTCTGCAGGTTCATTAGCCAAACAAAAACGCCGACGCGATGTCGGCTTTTTACATTACAAACTTGCTCAGAAAACGCTTTTCACAAACAAAAACGCCGGCACAAGGCCGGCGTTTTTAAGCGGTAGAGAAGCGATTAAGCTTCAGTAACCACGTTTACAGTCAGTTTAGCGAAGACTTCGCTGTGAACCTGGAAGTCCACTTCGTGCTCACCGGTAGTGCGCAGAACGCCGTTCGGCAGGCGAACTTCGCTCTTGGCTACTTCAACGCCGGCTGCAGTTACAGCGTCAGCGATGTCGCGAGTACCGATAGAACCGAACAGTTTACCTTCGTCGCCTGCTTTAGACGCGATGGTAACGGTGCCCAGTGCATTGATTTTCTCAGCGCGAGCGTTAGCAGCGGACAGAACGTCAGCCAGTTTGGCTTCCAGCTCTGCACGGCGTGCTTCGAAGAACTCAACGTTTTTCTTGGTAGCAGGAACAGCTTTGCCCTGTGGTACCAGGAAGTTACGAGCGTAGCCCGCTTTAACGTTTACCTGGTCGCCCAGGGTGCCCAGGTTTGCTACTTTATCAAGCAGAATAACTTGCATTACCTTATCCTCTTAAAGTCGTTAATTGACAACAGCCGTTACTGATGACGATCGGTATACGGCAGCAGAGACAGGTAACGCGCGCGCTTGATAGCACGAGCCAGCTGACGCTGGTATTTAGCGCGAGTACCAGTGATACGGCTTGGTACAATCTTACCGCTTTCAGTAATGTAGTTTTTCAGCGTTGCGATATCTTTATAATCGATCTCTTGAACGCCTTCCGCGGTGAAACGGCAGAACTTGCGACGACGGAAATAACGTGCCATTTGGCTAGTCTCCAGAATCTATCAATTCAATCTGCTCGGCATGCAGCACCGTCTTATTCAGCCCATTGCGCCCTTGATGGCTGCTAATGAAACCTGAAACGGTGACCGGCGTGCCGACCGTTATACTTTGAGTAATGGCCTGATGGGCTTTGCCGCTGATAATCACCGGCATGCGACACCAGGCTTGCCGGGTAAAACCGGCCTCCACCTGCATCGATCTGTGCTCAAGCACGAACTGGCAGTGTGGAATACCTGAGGGGCTTACTTTACGCATCGGCGTCTTGCACACGGTGCCAGACAGCGTCAGCCGATTAGCCTCCACGGTCAATTACTCTTCAGAATCCCCAGCATCTGCTTCATCAGAGGTTTCGTTAGCAAAATCTTCACGACGCTCACGGCGCTCGTCTTTCGCTTTAACCATCGGAGAAGCTTCAGTTACCGCGTGCTTAACGCGCATAACCATGCTGCGGATAACGGCGTCGTTGAAGCGGAAGTTAGTTTCCAGCTCATCGATCGCTTCCTGCGGCGCTTCAACGTTCAGCAGAACGTAATGAGCTTTGTGCAGTTTGTTGATCGGGTAAGCCAGCTGACGGCGGCCCCAGTCTTCCAGGCGGTGGATCGTACCTTCTGCACCAGTGATGGTCGCAGAGTAGCGCTCGATCATGCCAGGAACCTGTTCGCTCTGGTCAGGGTGAACCATAAATACGATTTCGTAATGACGCATCGAATTTGCTCCTTACGGATTATTCAGCCTCCTGTCGGGGTCAACCGCGGCCCATGGAAGCAAGGAACGTTATAAGCCGTGACCTGACAACTATCGGGTCACAACCTGAGAATGCGGCTGAAAAATTGACGCGTAATCATACTGGCGGCGGGGGGGAAACTCAAGGTAAAGTCGCGGCCTGATGTAAATTATTTGTCAGCCTGAGCCAGGCTGCGGTGGGAAGCGAAAGGGATCAGGCAATTAGCCTGTTTTTTCGCCCCTAAAGCGCGACGGTAAAAAGCAAGAATTACTAATACACTTTATCGCGAACGGCGCTAAACTTACAGGGTGAAGACAAGACCCTGACGCCCGGCGTCAGATTTGTTACCTGATTGTGGAGTTGAATCATGAAAACCATCGCAATCGCCACCTTACTCGGACTCGCCCTTTCCACCCCCGCCCTTGCCGATACCGACTGTGGGCAGAGCGTAGCCAGCCAGGCGGCGAACAGCTACGTCTATGTAAACCGTATCGATTCGCCAACGGGACAGATGACGGACAAGCCTTTGGTGACGATCCCCGCTGCGCAACGACTGGCGCAGCAGCTGTGATCCCGTCTACAAATGACGTTTGAAAAATGCTGTCGTGGCTTCCAGCGCCGACGGCGTGATGCGATGCCCGATGCCCTGCTCCGTGAGAAACGTCAGCCCGGCATCGAGCTTCGCTTCTCTTAACGCTTTTTCCAGCCGCACGCTCTCTGCCACCGGTACCATCTCATCCGCTTCACCATGCCAAATCAGCAGCGGCCGATCGGCAATTTTCTCCAGCTGCCGACTGATATCATAATCCGCCAGCGGCGCCATTCGCTGAGCAAAAGCCTGCGCCTGCTCGGGCGTATGCACGGCCAGCGGCGGAAACAGCGTGTGGGACAGCGACATATAATAGCCCGACCCCATCAGGCAGGCGACGCTGGTAAAACAGGGGTAGCGCGCCATCGCGCCCAGCGCGGTCATGCCGCCCATTGAGGCACCCGCCGCCGCAAGGCGCGTACCCTCAATCAAATTCTGCTGCCGCAGCGAGGCTATAAGCTGCGGTACTTCATCAATATTGCTTTTCAGGATTTCCCAGAAGTGGGACAGGCGATATTCGCTATCGCCGTTATAGCGCGCGCCGTGCATATCCGCGTCGGGCAGGATCACGCGAAAGCCCGCCAGCGCCAGCGCCACGCCGAAATAGCTATAGACTTCTTTCGACGAGGTAAACCCGTGATAAAAAAGGATAGTAGGCAGCGGCTCGTCTCTTTTGCCTGTCGGCGCGGCGTGCAGGCATTCAATCCCCGCAAAAAATTCCGTACTGACTTCAATCATCACTTTCCCCTTAAGTCGTTGCGCTACAGGCTACAAATACAAATAGCCAGCTAATCATGCTGTTATTTGAGTTTATTGCTTATTTAATTGATCTGCATGCTGAAGCGCTCACTAAATATTTTCTTTTTCCAGCCGTTAACCGTTATGACCCCCCTCTTTTAATACAGGCTATTTTATGAAATTTCTCGCATTTGGGCGCTGGAGCCTCGGCGTTAAGCTGTCGGTAATAACCTCGCTAAGCGTAGCCGCATTATTTTTAGTTTTAACGCTGGCGCTGACCAATAACGCGTCGAATCAAATGCAGGCGTTAACGCTGGAAAATATGGAAAACCAGGTCGACGGCATCGGCGATATGGCCACCATGTTCAACAGCACGCTGAGGGAAGAAGTTGCTAACTATACCGCGCTTTTTCAAAGCTTTTTGCCGAAGCAGTTCTCCATCGATCCTGGCGAACGCGTAACGATTGGTGCCGAACAGGCGCCAGTCCTGCGTGCGGGGCTAAAAACGCTGAATCTGGACGAAAGCCTGGTTGATGATTTTCTGGCGCGCACCGGCGCTATCTCGACCGTTTTCGTGCGTACCGGCGACGATTTCCTGCGCGTGTCGACTTCCTTACGTAAAGAGAATGGCGATCGCGCTATCGGTACCCGACTGGATCGCGCCAGCCCGGCCTGGAAAATGGCGCAGCAGGGCCAGATCTTCCAGGGCGTTGCCATGCTGTTTGGCAAACGCTATATCACGCAGTATCAGCCGGTAAAAGACGCCAGCGGACAGGTGGTCGGCATTCTGTTTGTCGGCGTGGATATTACCAAACAGTACGCGTTGATTAGAGAAAAGGTGCTGGTGAAAAAGCTGGGCGAAAGCGGTCACTTCTCCGTGCTGAGCGATGCCGCAGGCAAAACCCGTGGCCAGTATGTGTTTCATCCTGAACGCGAAGGCCAGCTGCCGGCCTGGCCGGAAGCCACCCGCCAGCTGCTGCTGAGCCAGACCTCCGGCAAGGTAGAGGTAAAAGACGCCAACGGCGAAACGCAGATCATGGCCTGGCATCATCTGCCAGACTGGCACTGGATAATTCTGGGCGAAGTCAATAAAGCCAGCCTGCTGGCGCCGATCCAACATACCCGCAATCTGTTCCTGACGCTGGGCGCCGCGCTGGTTGCGCTGTTCGCGCTGGGCTTTATCACCACCACGCATCGTTGGATAAGCAGGCCGCTACAGCAGGTCATCGAGCTGGCCGAGCACTACTCTGCCGGTAATTTGCAGGCCACGCTGGAAACCCGGCGCCATGATGAAGTGGGCAAGCTGATCGTCGCAATCAACGGTATCGGCGACGGGCTGGATCGTATCGTTTCTCAGGTGCGTGAAGCCGCTCAGGAGATCAGCAGCGGAACGGATGCTATCGCCTCCAGCAGCGAAAACATCAGCGAGCAGATCACGCGTCAGGCGGCCAGCGTGGAAGAAACCTCGGCCAGCATGGAGCAGCTGAGCGCTACCGTGGCGCAAAACGCCGCTAACGTTTCCCAGGCGTTGACGCTGGTAGGCGAAGCGGCGGCGGCGGTCGGTAAAGGCGGCGAAACGGTGACGCGTTCCGTGACGACCATGACCGATATCAAGAGCGCTTCGCAGAGCATTGCCGATATTACTCAGGTAATTGAATCTATTGCTTTCCAGACCAATATCCTGGCGCTGAACGCCGCAGTGGAAGCGGCGCGCGCGGGCGAGCACGGTAAAGGCTTTGCGGTGGTGGCGGCGGAAGTCCGCGCGCTGGCGCAGCGCAGCGCCACGGCGGCCAAAGAGATTGACGGCCTGATTGAAAACTCGCTCAGCAAAGTGGTACAGGGCCACAATCTGTCCGAGCAGACGCGCCAGTCAATGGAGGATATCGTTGGCCGTATCGAGCAGGTGAAAGTGCTGATGAGCGAAATCAACATTGCGTCTAAAGAGCAGTCGGCGGGCATTGGCCAGGTCAATATTGCCATGAACCAGATTGGCCAGGCGACGCACGAAAGCACCGAGCTGGTCGCCACCTCAGAGCTGACCGCGCAAGAGCTGAGCCGCAAAGGCCATCACCTGACCGCTCTGGTGCAGGTTTTCCGCGTCAAGGCATAAAGCATCGGGATAGCTTACACTTCAGGCAGTCCATCAAGAGGAGTGCTTATGTCCAGGTTATCCCTGTTTTTCGTGCTGCTGCTTACGGGCTGTAGCCTGACCCAAACCACGCCGCAGCCGCCCCCGCCGGTACAGGCACAGGCGCAGGAGATCACGCGCGCGCAGAGCATGACGCTGACGCGGCTCGGCACCGTCAGCGTGTCGGTACGCGGCTCGCCGGACGATGCCGCGCGGGCTATTGCCGCTAAAGCCAACGAGGCGGGCGCGAAGTATTACGTCATCCAGATGGTCAGCGAAACGGTCATGCCGGGCCGCTGGTATTCAACGGCGGTGCTTTATGGGCCGTCAGCTAATGCCGGTGGCGCGCAGTAGCAAACGCTGACAGACTTTTTCCGACAGCGGCGCCGGCCCGCGCAGCTGTCGGCACCAGGCGTCGGCTATGCAGGGTTCCAGCTGCCTCATGACCTGCATGCCGCAGGCCAGGTTGAACAGGCTTTCGCAGATTGCACGCGCCTGGGCTTCCTGCGGATGGCGCAGCAGCAGCTTTAACTGGCGCCAGGCACCGTCGAAGTAGCGGCTTTGCCCTTTCACCGCCTCAAACTCTCTGGCCAGCAGCTCCATGGCGGCTGGCTGCTTACTCAGCACGCGCAATACGTCCAGGCACATCACGTTACCGGCACCTTCCCAGATGCTGTTAACCGGCATTTCACGATAGAGCCTCGGCAGCTCGCTCTCCTCGCAGTAGCCGATACCGCCCAGCATTTCCATCGCCTCCGCGACAAAGCTGATGCCGCGTCTGCACACCACGTATTTCGCCGCAGGCGTAAACAGTCGGCTGAAGAGTTTGCCCGCTTCACCGCTTTCCGCCGACCACGCGCCGGCCAGCCGCAGCAGCATCGCCGTCTGCCCTTCCAGCAGCAGGGCCTGCGAGCAGAGCTGCTGACGCATCAGCGGCTGATCGATCAGGCTTTTGCCCTGCACCTGACGCTGATGGCAATGATAAAGCGCAATGGAAAACGCGCGGCGCATCATCGCATGGCTCGCCAGCGCGCAGTCAAAACGGGTATAGCCGCCCATTTTTAAAATCTGCCGGACGCCTTCGCCCTCTTCGCCAATCAGCCAGCCGCTGGCCGCAAAGAACTCCGCTTCGCTGCTGGCATTGGACCGATTGCCCAGCTTGTCCTTCAGCCGCTCCAGATGCACGGCATTACGGCTGCCGTCCGGCAGCAGGCGCGGCAGGAAAAAGCAGGAAAGCCCGCCTTTGGCCTGCGCCAGCACCAGATGCGCATCGCTTTGCGGCACTGAAAAAAACCATTTATGGCCGGTGAGCCGGTATTCGCCGTTGCCCACGGGTTCGGCGCGTGTGGTGTTGCTCAGCACATCGGTGCCGCCCTGTTTTTCAGTCATGCCCATGCCGATAAGCAGCCCGCGCTTGTGCTCGCCCGGCTGCAAATGCGGATCGTAACGGTCGGAAAGCAGCGGCGTAAGCCAGCCGCTAAAAGGCGCAGGCAGATGGGATTTCAGCAGCGGAATAGCGCCGAAAGTCATGGTGACAGGGCAAAGCGTGCCTGCTTCCACCTGGGCGTGCAGGATAAAGCGGGCGGCCCGCGCGACAAAGGCTGCGGGCGGCGCATTCTCCTGCCACGGCAGGTTATGCACGCGGTTGCTGCACAGCCCCTGCATCAGCAGATGCCAGGCGGGATGAAAGCGCAGATCGTCCAGCCGTTCGCCTACAGCATCGTAGCGCAGCAGCTCCGGCGGATAGCTGTTGGCCAGCCTGCCCAGCTCTGACGACTCGGCGCTGCCCAGCTGCTGCCCGACGGACGCCAACAGATCGTTGTCCCAGCCCGCGCCTTCGCGCAGCACGGCCTCGCGCAGCGGCGTATCGGAAAGAAAAAGATTGCTGTTGGTCAGCGGACGGGGCTGATTAAAGACGTGGTGGGTACGGTTCATCCTGACCTCCTTCTGTAGGCACACACTCAGTATGCAAAAGAGGACGGCGCAGGCGAGGAGCAGAGAGGGATTTCGGGGCGCGGATCACGCCCCGGCGTGATTATTTCGCGCGCTGACGCACGGCCTCAAACAGGCAGATGCCGGTAGCAACCGATACGTTCAGCGAGGAAACGCTGCCCGCCATAGGAATGCTGATTAGCTCGTCGCAGTGTTCACGGGTCAGACGACGCATGCCTTCGCCTTCCGCGCCCATCACCAGCGCCATCGGGCCGGTCATTTTGCTCTGGTACAGCGTATGATCGGCTTCACCCGCCGTGCCGACGATCCAGACGTTGGCTTCCTGGAGCATACGCATCGTGCGCGCCAGGTTGGTGACGCGGATCAGCGGGACGTTTTCCGCCGCGCCGCTGGCCACTTTTTTCGCCGTGGCGTTCAGCTGAGCGGAGCGATCTTTCGGCACGATCACCGCATGAACGCCAGCCGCATCGGCGCTGCGCAGGCAGGCGCCCAGGTTATGCGGATCGGTTACGCCGTCCAGGATCAGCAGGAAAGGTTTCTCCAGCTTTTCCAGCAGATCCGGCAGATCGTTTTCCTGATACTGGCGGCCGGCTTTGACGCGCGCCACGATCCCCTGATGCACGCCGCCCTCGACCTGGCTGTCCAGCCACTGACGGCTGGCGACCTGGATCACGATGCCCTGCGCTTCCAGCGCCTTCACTACCGGCTGCAGACGGCGATCGTCACGGCCTTTAAGGATAAACACTTCCTGAAAGCGCTGCGGATCGCTGTCAAGCAGCGCCTGCACGGCATGGAGTCCAAAAACTATTTCACTCATTCACTGTTACTCAACTGGTCGTTACATGCCGCATCCGGGATGCGGCGAGGTTATGCGTCTGCCTGCCTTCAGGATGCGGGCGTATCGGTCTTTTTCGCGGCGCGTTTGGAACGCGTCGCGGCGGCGATTTTACGGCTTTTATCCGACGGCTTGCGCGGTTTTTTCTCGCTTTTCGCGCCGTCTGCCGCACCGGCCTTGCTTTTGCCGTTGCGGAAGGCGCTGTCCGGCTCGAAGTTCACCTTTTTGCCCTGGTCGCGACGGCGTTTGCCGCTGTGCTGGGCGGCGGGTTTCTTCGCCCGATCGCGCTCGGTTTTGCCTTCGCCACGCGGTTTGCGCGCGCTTGAAATCAGCGCGAAGTCAATTTTGCGCTCGTCCATATGTACCGCGTCCACGCGCACTTCAACCGTATCACCCAGGCGATAGGATTTGCCGCCGGACTCGCCAACCAGGCGCTGCCCGATGGCGTCAAAGCGGTAGTAGTCGTTGTCCAGCGTGGAAACATGCACCAGCCCGTCGATAAACAGATCGTTTAAGCGGACGAAGAAGCCGAAGCCGGTAACGCTGGAGATCACGCCGGTAAAGGTTTCGCCCACCTGATCCTGCATAAAGTCGCACTTCAGCCAGTCGGCTACGTCACGCGTCGCTTCGTCCGCACGGCGTTCGGTCATTGAGCAGTGCTGACCAAATTGCAGCATCTGCTGCATTTCATAGTGATAGCCACCGGTCGGCGTGGTGTTGCCCTGCAGCGTGTTGTTCTCTTTCGCCAGCAGATATTTGATAGCGCGATGCAGCAGCAGATCGGGATAACGACGGATTGGCGACGTGAAGTGCGCATAGGACGCCAGCGCCAGGCCGAAGTGGCCGCGGTTTTCCGGGTCGTATACCGCCTGCTTCATCGAGCGCAGCAGCATGGTTTGCAGCATTTCGGCATCGGGACGCGACGAGATCTGCGTCAGCAGCTCGGCGTAATCCAGCGGATGCGGCTTGTTGCCGCCGCCCAGCGTCAGGCCCAGCTCGTTCAGCACGGAACGGAAGCTTTTGATGTTTTCTTCACTTGGACGATCGTGATCGCGGAACAGCGCCGGCTCGTGGTTTTTCTCCACAAAGCGCGCTGAAGCGATGTTCGCCAGGATCATGCACTCTTCAATCAGCTTGTGGGCGTCGTTGCGCGCCACCTGCTCAACGCGCTCGATACGGCGATCGGCGTTGAAGATAAATTTGGCTTCGTCGGTTTCAAAGGAGATACCGCCGCGCTGCTCGCGCGCTTTTTCCAGCACCAGATACATGCGGTGCAGCTCTTCCAGATCCTTCACCAGCGGCTGGTACTGTTCGCGCAGCTCCTGATTGCCCTGCAGGATGCTCCAGACCTTGTTATAGGTCAGGCGCGCCCAGGAGTTCATGACCGCTTCGTAATGCTTGTAGCCGGTCAGCTTGCCGGTGGCGGAGATGGTCATTTCACAGACCATACAGAGGCGATCCACCTGCGGGTTCAGCGAGCAAAGCCCGTTGGACAGCACTTCCGGCAGCATTGGTACCACCTGCGACGGGAAATAGACCGAGGTGCCGCGGTTAACCGCTTCGTCATCCAGCGGCGTGCCCGGACGAACGTAATAGCTGACGTCGGCGATAGCTACCCATAAGCGCCAGCCGCCGCCGCGTTTTCTTTCGCAGAAGACGGCGTCATCAAAGTCGCGGGCGTCTTCGCCGTCAATGGTGACCAGCGGCAGATCGCGCAGATCTACGCGGCCCGCTTTGGCTTCTTCCGGCACTTCTTCCTTCAGCTGGGCGATCTGGCGCTCCAGCGCTTCCGGCCAGACGTGAGGAATATCGTGGGTACGCAGCGCCATTTCGACGGCCATGCCGGTACCCATATTGTCGCCGAGCACTTCCACCACTTTACCGATAGCCTTGCTGCGACGGGTAGGACGCTGCATCAGCTCCACCACCACCACATAGCCCATACGGGCGTTCATCAGCTCTTCCGGCGGGATCAGGATATCAAAGCTCAGGCGGCTGTCGTCCGGCACCACAAAGCCGACGCCGGCTTCGGTAAAGTAGCGGCCGACAATCTGGTTATTACGCGGCTCCAGCACGCGCACTACGCGCGCTTCACGGCGGCCTTTGCGATCGGCGCCCATTGCCTGGGCCAGGATCACATCGCCGTGCATACACATCTTCATCTGCTCGGCAGAGAGATAAAGATCGTCTTTGCTGCCCTCGGCACGCAAAAAGCCAAAGCCGTCACGATGGCCGATAACCTTGCCGCGCAGCAGATCGAGACGCTCCGGCAGCGCATAGCACTGGCGACGAGTGAACACTAACTGTCCGTCGCGCTCCATCGCGCGCAGGCGGCGGCGCAGCGCTTCGGTTTGCTCTTCGCCAGAGATAGAAAGTTCATCCGCCAGCTCTTCACGGCTGGCGGGCTTTTCGCGTTTATCTAAATGGGAAAGGATAAATTCGCGGCTGGGAATGGGGTTCTCATATTTTTCAGCTTCCCGTTCCTTAAATGGATCTTTTGACATAGCGGTTCCTCCGTTGTCATCAGCTGCGGAAAGAGGGTTGCTCAATTCGCAGCAATTGGTAGAGCGGATGGTTGTCGGTAACCAAATCGGCCAGCGTGTAGCCGTCCAGCACGGCGAGAAAACACTGTACGGCCTCGTGCAGCGCCGTTTTCAGGCGGCAGGCCGGGGTGATGTGGCAAAAGTCACTGTGGCAGTTCACCAGCTGGAGCGGCTCCATATCGCGGACGACCTGGCCTATCACGATCTCGCTGGCCGGTTTACCCAACCGGATGCCGCCGTTTTTGCCCCGTACCGCAGCGACATAGCCTGCCCGACTCAGCTGATTGATAATCTTAACCATATGATTACGCGAGACGCCGTAAGCCCCGGTGACTTCCGTGATGCTGGTCATCCTGCCTGCGGGCAGCGCGGCCAGAAAAATCAGCGCGCGTAAACCATAATCAGTGAAACTTGTTAGCTGCACGGTTACCTCAACGGCACGGCGCTAAACGCGCCAGCAATCCGCTCAAAAATGAGTGTGTTGTCAATGATGATAAACCAGCCTTCGCATTCGAGGCCATTTTATTTCAGTAAGCGCTGATAAAGAGAGGGCGGGACGAGAGAGCGGGAGAGGAAATCAGGCCGGATATTGTCCGGCCTGGCTAACATCTTATGCGTCAAAAGGGTCACGCAGGATCATCGTCTCGCTACGGTCAGGACCGGTAGAGATGATGTCTACCGGCACGCCGGTCACTTCTTCAACGCGCTTGATATAGTTGCGCGCCGCCTGCGGCAGGCCTTCCAGCGTTTTCACGCCAAAGGTAGTTTCGCTCCAGCCCGGCAGGGTTTCATAAATCGGCTCAATGCCTTCCCAGCCTTCTGCTGCCAGCGGCGTGGTGGTCACTTCGCGGCCGTCCGGCATACGGTAAGCGACACAGATTTTAACTTCTTTCAGGCCATCCAGCACGTCCAGCTTGGTCATGCAGAAACCAGACAGCGAGTTGATCTGCACCGCGCGACGCACGGCAACCGCATCCAGCCAGCCGGTACGACGACGACGGCCGGTAGTGGCGCCGAACTCGTTACCCTGCTTGCACAGGAATTCGCCGGTTTCGTCGAACAGCTCGGTCGGGAACGGGCCTGCACCAACGCGGGTGGAATAGGCTTTTACGATGCCCAGCACGTAATCCACATAGCGTGGGCCCAGACCGGAACCTGTCGCTACGCCGCCTGCGGTGGTGTTAGAAGAAGTTACGTACGGATAGGTGCCGTGATCGATGTCCAGCAGCGTGCCCTGCGCGCCTTCAAACATGATCAGGTCACCGTTTTTACGCGCGCCGTCCAGCAGTTCGGAAACGTCCACCACCATGCCGGTCAGGATATCGGCAATGGCCATGATATCGTTCAGCACTTTGTCGTAGTCGACCGCTTCTTCTTTGTAGTAGTTCACCAGCTGGAAGTTATGGTACTCCATCACTTCTTTCAGCTTGGCCGCAAAGGTTTCTTTATTGAAAAGGTCGCCAACGCGCAGACCGCGACGGGCAACTTTGTCTTCATAGGCTGGGCCGATGCCGCGACCGGTGGTGCCGATCGCTTTGGCACCGCGCGCTTTTTCACGCGCCACGTCCAGCGCGACGTGATATTCCAGGATCAGCGGACAGGCTTCGGAGATAAACAGGCGGTCGCGTACCGGAAAGCCGCGATCTTCCAGACCCTTCATCTCTTTCATCAGCGCGGCCGGTGAAAGCACCACACCGTTGCCGATGATGCTGGTTACGTTTTCACGCAGAATACCAGAGGGAATTAAATGGAGGACGGTTTTTTCACCGTTGATGACCAGCGTGTGGCCCGCGTTATGACCACCCTGATAGCGAACCACGTATTTCGCACGTTCGGTCAGCAGGTCAACAATCTTTCCTTTACCTTCGTCACCCCATTGGGTGCCCAGTACGACGACGTTCTTACCCATTTCTAAAATCACCGATTGCTTAAAAATGGATTCTACCACCGTAAAACACGTCTTTCAGCTCTTTTAGCACACGTTTGCGTACTTTTTTCCCCGTCGCGCGGTCCGGTGCCGACGGGCGCTTTTTCGTACCGTTATCCGCCGCCGTGGACGCTGACGCTATACCAGATCACCAGGCCGGCGACCACCAGCCCGCCGCCGAAACGACGCAGTAATCGGTCGGGAACCTGCGCCATCGTGAGGATCAAACGCCGCCAGATACGCGGCAGCAGCATCGGGCCAATCCCTTCTAAAATCAGCACTAATGCCAGCGCTAACCAAACATTTGCATTCATAAATGACGATCCGGAAAAAAGAGCCGTAGTATGCCACGGCTTTTTACCGGTTTGGCCGGGAAAATGAAAGAAATCATGTTAAAGCGCTAAAACTGTATTCCCGCTTTCAGCCACCACGAGCTGGCGCTGCTGGCGTGCTCGCTGCGTTGCCCTGAACCGTTATAAAAGCGGGACGAAGGCGCAAACCAGGCGGCGCTGGCCTCTATTCGGATATGCGGCGACGCTCGCCAGCCCGCCACGATATCCAGCGCCGATCCCAGCTTTTTCGTACTCAGACGATCGTATTTAGCCTGCAGCGCCGTACTGTTTTTGACCTGCTGGCCCAGGCGATCCTGACGGTAGTAATGGCCGATAACATCAAGCGAAAGACGGTCAGTGATATTCACACCCACGCCTGCGGTGAGGATATGGATATTGCTTAGTTCAGGATCGAGCGTGTCGCCATAGATTTTATATTTCGCCAGGCCGCCGAACCGGGCCTCGTTCCCCTGTAATCCAGTCTGTCGATAGCGCCTGGAAATGTTATCGCCATCGCGGTCGCCGCTGCCCCAGGCGTAGCCCAGCGTCAGCCGGGGACGTAACGCTATCTGTTTAAAGGTCAGCGTGACGCCGCCGTCCAGCGCATAGCCCCGCAGCGCCTGCCGCGCTTTTTGCCCGCGTACCGCGCCGATATCCAGCCAATGGCTGACCGGTGCCTGCGGAGGCGACCAGGATCGCAGCCCCATGTTGAGCTGCCTGTCGCCTTCTGCGGCGCGATTATACTGCCAGAAGCTATAGCCGCCGACTCGCCACTGTGGGTTGATCCCGTAACGAGAGAACAGCATCAGCAGCGTGGTCTTATCGCCGCGCGTGTGGCTATCCAGCAGGTTTCGCTGCCAGTAATTGACGCGTCCCACGCCTACTGCCGTTTTTAGCGCATCGCCAAAGCGCGCATGGACGCCATCCACGTTTTCATCAACCAGCCATTCCCGCTCGTCGCGCAGCAGCCAGCGCCCCAGCCGCAGTTCGGTTTCCGGCAGCAGCAGGTTATCAACACGCAGCCAGAGCTGGTTGAAGTTCAGCGTATCGGTGGTATTGCCGCCGCTTCCCGTCTGGCGCTTTCGTTTCTGGATCAGCTCCAGCTCGCTGAAAAAAGAGACCGGCTCGTCTTTAAATCCCCGCACGTTCAGCCGCAGCGTCGGCTCGGTTTCTGTTTGATTGCTGCGATCTTCGCCATATCTGAGCTTGCTGTTCTGCAGCGTTTTCGCCTCGTAAATCGCCCGCCAGTGAAAGCTGACCGGCTCTGCCTGCGCCTCGACCGGGTAAAAATGCGGCAATACTATAAGTACAAGCACGCCGCGCCGGATCATCAGCATCCTCTCCGTGCAGCCGCGTGCTTTAGCCGCGCCTCGCAAAGCGCCAGCAGACTGGCCGTTGTGTGGTGACGTTCAGGAAAGAGCAGGCTGATGGCGATATGGCGCGCCAGCGCCAGCGTGGTAAAAATGCTGATATTAGCGATATCCGCTGCGGCCGATCGCGCCAGCCAGGCCGCCAGAAAAGCATCTTCATGCACGGCCAGCGCTTTGTCGTCGCCGTAGTCCCGCAGCGCCTGCTCGCGCAGATGAGCGATATAGTTGCCTGCATCCAGCGATGGCGGCCCCAGGGCGGCAAGATCGAAATCCAGTACGGCAAGCTGCCCTGGCCGTGCGTCCGTCAGCAGCAGCTGGGCGGGATAGAAATCACGATGGAGAAAAAGGCCGGGCGTGGGGCTTAGCGCCAGCGCCAGCTGCTCACAGGCGCGGCTGACGTCGGCTATCCTGGCGGCCCATGCAGGGCGCGTCGTCGCGGCCTGTTTCAGCTGCTGCCGCAGCGTCTCCAGCTCGTCTTTTACCGACCAGCGCTTACCCGCAACGGCCCGCTGCGCGGCGCGGCTGTGCTGTAGCCGGGCCAGCGACGTGCCGACCAGCTCGCCCGTTGCCGCCAGCTGTTTATTATCCGGCGACAGCGCTTCGGTGACGCGCTCACCGGCGATATGCTGCTGGAGCCAGAGATTTTGCGCTTCGAGCACGGCCAGAGGCTCAGGCACGATAATATCGCTGTCACCGCTAAAACCGTTGCGCCACAGCGCCTGCTGGACAAGAAAACCATGCGGCTCGAACCCTTTATAACGGTATTTGCCAATAATGCTCAGTTCGTCCGGCGCTGATGTCCAGCGCCAGGCCAGCACTGCGCGACGACCGGGCTTGTGGGTAACGAGCGTAGCCTCCTCCAGCATGGCGGCGGCAGGCAATCCCAACGCCTGACGCAGCAGCGGCGCTATGCGCGGCTTGCTCAGCAGCCCGGACAGCGTCGCTGCCGGATCGGCGGGCGGCTCGCGCTGCGCCATCAGCTCTCCGGCCCGCTGCAACAGTTCGTCGATATGCTGCGGCCAGCCCGCCGTGCGCTTGCGAAACGGTTCAGCGGCCAGCTGCAACAGCGCCAGCGCCGTATAATCAGCCAGCAGCGGCGGCAGATGGCCGCGCTGCTGACGATATCCCTCATGTAGTGCGGCGACAATCCGCCTGGCCTGGTTTGGCGTCAGCGTTTTCTCAATGACCTGCAGTTCCAGCCTGGCCTGAAAAGCGGCCAGATCGACGGCGGGATGACCGGCTGTGGCTCTGTCCCAGTCAATCAACCGCAGCTGGCTCTCCACGGTGCGTTTGACCACCTGATCGACAGTGAAATCGCCGTGGATAACCACGCGCCGGAACAGGCGACCCGTCAGTTTTTTTGCCAATCCGGTTAACAGTGAGATAAATTTTTCTTGCTGGATGGGCGCCACAACCTTCAGCGTGTTCAGCACCTGCCATGCGTCCCTGATGCCGTCCGGCAGCGGCGCGTCTGGCAGCGATATTTTCAGGCTGTGCAGCCTGGCCAGTTTGCCTCCCAGCAGGAAAACATCCTGCTCCGTCAGGTTGCCGGCCTGCTCCACGCACAGCGTTTCCCCCTCAATCCAGCGGGCGATCAGCAATCGTTGCTCGGGCAGCGCCGCCAGCAGTTCAATTTCGCCGGTGGCGTGCCCCAGCCGGTTGCCTGTCAGCATTGCCTGATAACGTTCATCGCTGGCAAAACGCAGCGTGGCCCAGGGCCGACCGTTGCAGCGCAGCAGCGCCAGCAGCCTGCGTTCCGGCTTATAGCGCAGGATGTTCAGCTCAAGACGCGCCCCGACGGCAATGTCAGGCAGCCAGCTGCGCAGCTGCGCGTCCCGCTCACGCGAGCCATTCAGCAAAGCGAGGCCGGGAAGCGCGCGATCGTGCTGTGGATAGCTCAGGATGATCCCCAGCTCGGGAATAGCCAGCGGGGCAAAAGGATCGCCGTTGTTAATGAGCTTTTGCCGTCTGGGATGCCGCCAGGAAACCTCGAAGCGCGTCAGCGTCAGCGCCTTGGCGGCCAGCCAGCGCCGCTGTCCGTCAGCGAACTGGAGGATCAGCGTTGCGACGCAGCTGGTGGCGGGTTTATAACGGATATAGTCGATTTTAAGCGAGCGCAGCCCGGCAAACGGCGGTAAAGCACGTATTTTTGCCGTCAGCAGATCTTCATCAAATAGCGCCGCCAGCCCCGGCAGGTCGCCGTCTTTCCCGATCGGTTCATGTTTATCCCGTAGCATAGGATACGTCCCTGTTGTTGCTTTGCTGTAGTGCCCACAGACAGGCGTAGCGCCCGCGCCTTTCCAACAGCAGCTCGTGCGTGCCCTGCTCAACGATTTCGCCCTCTTCCATTACGAGGATCCTCTGGGCTCGCGCGGCAAAGGAAAGGTTATGCGTTACGATAATCGTGGTGCGGCCAGCCATCAGTCGGGTCAGCGCGCCGGTCAACCGATGCTTGCTTTCGCAGTCCAGGCCCGTATCCGGCTCGTCCAGCAGCAGCACCGGGCTTTGCCTGACGGCGGCGCGTGCAATCGCGATACGCTGGCGCTGGCCGCCGGACAGCGAGTGTCCCCTTTCGCTGAGCACGGTGTCGTACCCCTGCGGCAGCCGCATAATAAACTCGTGCGCGCCTGCCAGCCTGGCGGCGGCGTAAACCTGTTCATCCGTCACGGCTTTCAGCGCCGCCATGGCAATATTTTCCCGAACGCTCAGGCCGAATAACAGGCTGTCCTGAGGCACATAGCTGATATTTTGCCGCACGCTTTTAATCGTACAGTGCCGAATATCCCGCCCGTCGAGCAGAATACGGCCCGCCTGCGGATCGTACAGCCGCAGCAGCAGGCTAAGCAGCGTGGATTTCCCCGTGCCGGAAGATCCGACAATAGCCAGCGACTCGCCGACGCCCAGGGAAAAGCTGATATGCCGCAGCGTGCCGTGCTGTTGCGAGGCCGAATAGCTAAAGCCGACGTCTTCGCAGCAGATTTCGCCGCGAACGCTGACCGTCTGCGCGTCCGGCCGATCGACAATTACCGGCCGGACATCCATCAGGCTGGTGACGCGCTCGCCTGCGGCCAGCGCTTTGGACAGGCGTCCGGCATATTTAGCGTACTCGCGCACGGGCCGAAATGAGTTTTTAAGGTAGGAGACAAAAATCAGCAAATCGCCGGGCGACATCCGGCTTTTCAATACTTCGCTTGCGCCATAATAGAGGACCGCTGCCGTGGCGAAAGCGATGATCAGATCGGCTTTCCGTTCCAGGCCCGCCAGCAGGCGACGGGACTGTACGTTTTGCCGCAGGCTTTTTACGTCGTCAACCGCGAAACGGCCGGCGGCGACGGACTCCAGCGACAGCGCCTGCACCACGCCTATCGCACCGAGAAATTCAGCGGCGCTGGCAGCCAGCGCCCCTTCCCGCTTGCGCTGATCGCGGCTGACCTTATGCACCTTCACGCTGGTGCGACGAATGCTGAACAGCAGCAGCGGCATCAACAACAGCGACAGCAGCGTCAGTTTCCAGTTGATATAGAGCATCATGCCGAACATGCCGGTCAGGATCAGGATATTCGCCAGCATGGGCACCATCGCCGTAATCATCGCCTCGCGCAGCATGCCGATATCGTTGATCAGCCGCGTGGTGAGATCGCCGCTCTTCGCCTGATGATGAAAGCTTAACGACAGGCTTTGCAGATGACTGAACAGCGCCTGACGAAGCATGCTGATGATGCGATTGCCCGCCATCGCCAGGCCGACGGTGCTCAGGTAGCTCAGGCTGGCTTTGACGGCGGCAATCAGGATGACGCTGCCGGCGCAAAGCAGCAGCAGACCCGCCGCGCTAAAATGGCCAACCAGCGTATTCAGCCTGCCCGTAACCGGCGCGCCAGGCTGCGCCAGCACCTCGTCGATAATAAAGGCCAGCGGCCACGGCTCCAGCAGGCGCATGCCTGTCGCCAGCAGCAGGAAAAGGAGCGAACGCACGATTAAGCCGCGCTGCTGGCGAAGCCAGGGAGCGAAACGGGCAGCAACGGGCAGCCAGGGCAGAGACATTAGCTTGCGCTCCCGACAGGCATTTGCGCCAACCGCAGCGTCTCGCTGACTATTTTATCCCAGCTGTGATGCTCCGTGACGAAGCGTCGGGCGGCTACCCCCAGGCGCTGGCGCAGCAAAGGCTGGTCCACCAGCTGCCGAAGCAAAACGCAAAGCGCCGTGGCATCGCCCGGCTCTACCAGCATGCCCGTGACGCCGTGGTCAATCACTTCGGCAAGATGGCCGACCCGCGTTGCCACAACCGGCAGCTGCGCGGCCATATACTCATAGATTTTCAGCGGCGAAAAGTAGAAGTCCGCCAGCTGCGGATAGGGCGCGACGGCAATGTCTATCCTGTTCAGCCAGTCCGGCACCGTCGCCGGGCTAACGGCACCGGCGAAAGCGACGCCGGAAATCGCTCTCGCCTGCACCGTTTTTTGCAGTTTCTGCCGCTGTGGCCCATCGCCAACAATCAATAGCCAGACGTCAGGACGCTGCAGCTGGAGCAGTACAAAAGCATCCAGCAGCGTTTCTACGTCGTGCCAGGCCTTAAGCGTGCCGACAAAGCCGATGGTTATCGCTCCCCAGCTGGTTTCCGGCTGTGGCGGCGCGATGGGAGGCCGAAAGCGCAACGGATCGACACCGTTAGCAATAATGTGGATGCGTTCAGCAGAACCGGTAAAGTCAGTCAGCCACTTTTTTACGCCGGGCGAAACGGCAATAACCACCGTCGCGCTGGCAAGCAGCTTTTTCAACACCGCCACGGCCTTCTTTTCTGCCACCAGCTCGCGGTAGCGTTTTTGTTCCTCAATCAGCGGCGCGTTGACTTCCAGCACCGTGCGCCAGCCCTGTCGGTGCGCATACGCCAGTCCGGCGAAGCTCCACAGGGAATAGCGTTCATAGACCAAATCAAACGGGCCTTCCGCCTGGAGCGCCTGCTCCAGCTGAGAATTAACGGCCAGCGCCGTTTCAACCCGCGTCAGCGCATTGTCCACCGCTGGCGGATCGAAGGGATCGAGCGAAACAAGTTTGATCCCTTGCAGATCGTCGGGCGGCGTGGCAATGCGACGAGCAAAAAGCACGATCTTCGCGCCCTGTCGGAGAAGCGCGCGCAGCACTTCCTGAATATGGACGGATGCACCCTTACAGCCAAAAACGGGGATCCCGCTATCTGCACAGATGAAAGCAACTCGCATAAATGAAAATCCTTTTTTCATACGCAGAATTTATTTCTGCTGTGGAGTAAATATCTTTTGCATTTCCATGATGTTACGGTCGATGTCGTAGTCGCGAACAATCATCCTGCGCGCCTGCCTTGCCAGCTTTTCACGCATATCCTGCCCGCTCAGCAGCATCACTATCGCATCGGCCAGCCCGATGGCATCATCAGGGTCGACGCACAGCCCGGTTTGACCATCAATGACCAGCTCCGGGATCCCTGCCACGCGTGTGGAAATCACCGGTGTACCCAACGCCATCGCTTCAACCAAAATGGTTGGCAGACCGTCGCGATCGCCGTCCTCGCTAATGGTGCAGGGCGCAACCACCATGGCGCTCTCCTGCATCGCTGCCGCCACCTGCTGGCGCGGTAACAGACCGGTAAAAGTCACCTGTGCCTGTAGCTCGCAGGCCTCGACAGCCGCCTCAAGCGCCGCCCGTTCCGGGCCGTCGCCAATCAGCGTGCAGTGGAACGGAATGCCTCTGGCCTGCAGCTGCGTCAGGGCGGCAATCAGCGTCCGAAACCCTTTTTTAGGCACCAGCCGCCCCACCGCCAGAATAGCGGCCTGCCGCCTGAGCGGGGAAAGCCAGGGAAACTGGCGCAGATCCAGACCGTTATAAAGCCGGCTGACTTTCTGCCGATCGCCGCCGTAACGCTCGCATAGCCAGGCAAGATTGTAATCGGACACGGTTATCACATGGCTGGCGTCCTCTATTTTGCGGGCCAGCCGGATATCCGTGTCATAGCGGTAATAGATGTCTTTTGCATGGGCGGTAAAAGACCAGCTTATGTTGCTGAACTTTGCACCAAGCCGCGCCACGGTAGCGGCCTGGGTGGCAAAATGCGCATGCAGATGCCGCAGTGCGTGCTGTCTGACGGCCAGCGCGAGCGCTATGCCCTGCGCCAGCTCGTGCACCTCGTGATCCCGCTCCTCTGCCAGCCGGGTGGCAAAATCAGGCAGCACCTCCAGTGCCTCTTTTACCAGGCTCCAGAAAAGTTCGGTGTTACGCTGCTTATTCGCCAGGCGAATAACCGGCGCTTTCACCGTGCCGATATCGGGCTGAAAATGCGTTTCCATCACCGGCCCGAGCGCAAAAATCGTCAGGCTGAGGCCCGTACGCTCATGCGCCAGGATTTCACTGACGACAAATGTTTCTGAGAAACGTGGGTAGCGTTTCAGCACGTAGCCCACGCGCAGCGGTTCAGACGCCATCAGACATACTCCCCGATACGCCTGCCGTTGAGTATTTGCCGGACGCTGACGGCTACCTTTTCCAGACCGTCAAAATTCAGCTTTTCACGCGGATTAACAAAATGGCGCGGCTGCTTCAGCCAGTCGCCCAGCCGTTCCTGGGTCAGATGAGCCGGATGCAGCGCGTCAATCAACCCCAGCGCGGCAAGTTTCGTCGCTCTGATCCACTGTTCCTGGCGGGGAGCGATGCGCGGCACAATCAGCGCCGTTTTATTAAAAGCCAGGATTTCCGTCAGGGTATTATATCCGCCCATCGCAATAACGCGGCTGGCGTAGCGCAGCAGTTTTAGCGGTTCCGCCACGAATTCCACCACGGTTTTTTCAGGAAACCCTACGGCCAGTTTTTTTAGCCGTAGCCGCTGCGGCTCGGGCATCATCGTTCCGGTCACTAATACGCCGTGCATCCCGTTGGGCAATACGGTGCTGACGAAGCTTTCCGCCAGGCGAAAGCCATCCTGCCCGCCGCCCACGACGCACAGCGCATAAGGCCGGGCGACAGGCGCAGCCTCATCATCACCAAAGCTTTGAATGCGGCGCGTCGCGTCCAGATAGCCGGTAAAAATCATCTTATTTTTGGTCGCGGCGTCAAAGTGATATTCGCGAGCCAAATCGTAAAGCGCCCTGTCGCCGTAAACCCAAATCGATGAATAAAATTTCCTGAGCGCCGCACTGTTTTCTTGCTTATGCCACTGTTTTTTCACCGCTTCGGGGTCGTCAATAATATCGCGCAGGCCTAATATCAGATGCGTTTTTTTAGCGGCCAGCAGCGGCAGACTGAGATCCAGCTCGCGCATGGCGCCGCGCGGCACGTTATCCACAATCATAATATCCGGTGAGAAAGCGTTGATAGCCGCGTAAATAATTTGCGAGCGAAGCCTGACCAGCGGCTGAACCTTTTTGCCCAACGCGCGGGGGCGATACTTTCCCTCTACGGTCTTCTGCCAGGAAGGCAGGATAAGGCTGTCTGCGCCGGGCGGC
The DNA here is from genome assembly GCF_030433775.1 of Erwinia sp. PsM31. NCBI lineage: Bacteria > Pseudomonadati > Pseudomonadota > Gammaproteobacteria > Enterobacterales > Erwiniaceae > Erwinia > Erwinia sp. PsM31. The sequence goes on along the minus strand of NZ_JARUWZ010000026.1, from coordinate 15,043 downwards.
AGCATAAAGGCACCGGCTGCACGCACGCCTGAAATAAGCAATATCTCAGCATCAGGGCAGGCTGCTGTTATTGACTGACTGAGCAACATATTTCGGCGTATATGGCCGAATCCCATTGTATCATGTGAATAAAAGACACAGCGGGGATTTCTGGAAGGATCCATTTCCATTCATCCTGTTATTAACGCTATTTTAAGATGGCCGCCCGGTTATTTCACCCGTAAAACTCCCGGCTTATTTAAAAGCGGCAAACGCTTATCATGGTTAAATATTTGCAGCCATTAATCATTTAATAAAATAAGCGTAAAAAAAGGCTACACAAAGCGCGGCAGGCCGTCAACGGCAAGGGGGAAAAAGCGGAATAATCACATTTTTGCGAGAATATTAATTAATAATTAATTAACAAATGCATTACGCTTGCGGCGAGAAATAAAAAAGCCGGGGAGGATCCCCGGCCTGAGTGTGAAGATGCTTAGCGAGTCGCTTTGGAAGGCGACTGCATAAAGCGGAAGAAGTCGCTGTCCGGGCTCAGTACCATTACGTCCTGATTGCTGTTGAAGCTGCTGTCGTAGGCGCGCAGGCTGCGGATAAAGGCATAAAAATCCGGATCCTGACTGAAGGCGTCGGCAAAGAGTTTCGCCGCTTCGGCATCCCCTTCACCGCGCGTCATCAGCGCGGTACGCTGCGCTTCGGCCAGGGTGCGCGTGACCTCATAGTCAGCGCCCGCACGCAGTTTCTCTGCCTCTTCCTGACCCTGTGAACGCTGGCTACGAGCAACCGCTTCACGCTCGGCGCGCATACGATTGTAGATAGCGTCAGACACCTCGGTCGGCAGGTTGATCTGCTTGATACGCACGTCAACGACCTGAATGCCCAATGCCGCCATACTGTTCGGATTCACCGCTGGCTCTTTGCTGCTGGTTTCGCGCTCTACGCGCGCCGCAGCGGAAGCGATAGCATCATCGGCCGCTGGCGTGGCGATCTCGTCATCCTGGCCTGCGCTGCCGGTGTTCAGGGCGTCACGCACGTCGGTAGTCAACCGTCCACGCGAGTCGGTAACGATATCTTTAACGTCCAGACGACCAATCTCAGAACGCAGACGGTCGCTGAATTTACGTTTCAGCAGCACTTCCGCCTGCGAAACGTCGCCGCCGCCGGTAGCCAGATAGTAGCGGCTGAAATCGCTGATGCGCCATTTGATATAGGAATCTACGATCAGATCTTTCTTCTCTTTGGTGACGAAGCGATCGGCCTGGTTATCCATCGTCTGCAGGCGCGCGTCCAGCGACTTCACGGATTCCAGGAAAGGGATCTTGAAGTGCAGGCCCGGCGCATAGACCAGCGGTTTATTTTCATCGTCGCGCAGTACTTTGCCAAAGCGCATAACGATGCCGCGCTGGCCTTCCTGCACCACAAACAGCGATGCGTAAAGCACCACCAGCACCACAATTAATACCACGATTAATGGCTTACGCATCCTTAATCTCTCCCTTCGCGCTGGGTGTCGTTACGCTGAGCATTAACCCGACGCTGATCCATAATGCTGTCCGGGCTGAACGACGAGCCGTTGCTGGCGCGTTCATTGCTGCCCGAGGCTGCCGGCAGATGGAGCAGGCTGTTATTGTTCTGCCCCGCTGACGCTGGGGCGCTCTGGCCGCGCATCAGCTGATCCAGCGGCAGTACCATCAGGTTGTTGCCCTTATCGTTAACCAGCACCTTACGGGTGTGGCTCAGTACGCGCTCCATGGTTTCAATATAGAGACGCTCGCGGGTAATCTCCGGCGCGGCTTTATATTCCGGCAGCAGCTTGGCGAAGCGTGCCACTTCACCCTGCGCTTCCAGCACGGTACGCGTTTTATAAGCGCGTGCTTCTTCCAGAATACGCTGAGCCTGGCCGTTGGCGCGCGGCTGGACTTCGTTGGCGTAGGCTTCCGCTTCACGAACGTACTGCTCGCGGTTTTCACGCGCGGCAATGGCATCGTCAAAGGCGGCTTTCACCTCTTCCGGCGGACGAGCGGCCTGGAAGTTGACGTCCAGCAGCGTAATGCCCATATCGTAAGGACGGATCGTCTCTTCCAGCTCGCGCTGGGTATCGCTACGCACGACGGTACGACCTTCTGTCAAAATGCGATCCATCGTTGAGCGGCCGATTACGCCGCGCAGCGCGCTGTCCGTCGCCTGGCGCAGGCTGTCGTCCGCGCTGGTTACGGCAAAAAGATAGCGTTCCGGGTTGGTCACGCGGTACTGCACGTTCATTTCCACGCGCACCACGTTCTCGTCCGAAGTCAGCATCGTTCCTGATGCAGCCAGTTCGCGTACCGCCTCAACGTTGACGGCACGAACCTGATCAATAAAGGTCGGCTTCCAGTTCAGGCCCGGCTCTACCAGATGGCTGAACTTGCCAAAACGTGTTACCACGCCGCGCTCCGCCTCTTTAATGGTATAGAAACCGCTGCCTGCCCAAATCACTACCGCAGCAACGGCAACGATGCCGATCAGGCGACCGCCGCGTCCCGGCGCCTGCTGGCCGCCGTCGTTTTTACCACCGCCGAAACCGCCAAGCTTTTTGCTTAACTTGCGGAAAATATCATCCAAATCAGGAGGCCCTTTATCGCGCCCTCCTTTGTTTCCCCCGGGGTTGCCGCCTTGATTATTGCTGCTCCCCCACGGGTCGCGGTCCTGTCCGTTATTCCCGGGCTGATTCCACGCCATGTTTCTGCTCCATTTATTGTGTATGCGGTGTTATCCCAGAGCCGGGATACGCGAGTCGGGCGTCAAACAATGTAATCCACCAGCTCCGGTTCCTGTTTACACAGGCGGCGCCAGTCAACGATGGGCATGCGTATCTGTAACCCTACGCTGCCGTCATCTTCATTCCACTCTTTTTCTATCGCCTGCAGCTGATAAAAGCGGCTGCGCAGCCGCCCCGCTTCCGGCGGCAGGCGTAAATCGTATTGGGCTATTTCGCCTGCCAGCCGCTCGGTCAGCGCCTGAAACAGCAGCGGAATGCCTTCGCCCGTTTGCGCGGAAACCCAGACGCGAACCGGCAGGTTTTCATCATTGCGATCGATCCTGGGGATAAAATCTTCCAGCGCATCAATCTTATTCATCACCTGTAGCGTCGGAATGTCGTTTGCTTCGATCTCTTCCAGCACTTCTTCTACAGCTTCAATATTCTCATCCACGCGCAGATCGGCGGCGTCGATAACGTGCAGCAGCAGCGTGGCCTGCCGTGTTTCCTGCAGCGTCGCTTTAAAAGCGGCGACCAGATCGTGCGGCAGGTGACGGATAAAGCCAACGGTATCCGCCAGCACCACTTCGCCTACGTCCGCCACGTCCAGACGACGCAGCGTGGGATCCAGGGTCGCAAACAGTTGGTTGGCGACATAGACCTCGGCAGAAGTAATGCGGTTAAAAAGGGTGGATTTTCCGGCGTTGGTATAGCCGACCAGCGAGAGCGTAGGCACATCGGCCTTGTTGCGCGCCTGACGTCCCTGATCGCGCTGCTTCTCTACTTTCTCAAGCCGGGAAAGGATAAGCGTGATGCGGTTGCGCAACAGACGACGGTCGGTTTCCAGCTGTGTTTCACCCGGGCCGCGCAGGCCGATACCGCCTTTCTGGCGTTCCAGGTGGGTCCAGCCGCGTACCAGACGCGTGGCAAGATGGCGTAGCTGAGCCAGCTCGACCTGAAGTTTACCTTCGTGGGTACGCGCACGCTGCGCGAAGATATCCAGGATCAGGCCGGTGCGGTCGATTACGCGGCACTGGCACAACGCTTCAAGGTTGCGCTCCTGAGCCGGACTAAGGGCGTGATCGAAGAGCACGACAGAAGCGCCGCTGGCTTTAACCGCCTCGGCTATTTCTGTGGCTTTACCTTCACCAACAAAATATTTTGGATGTGGCGCCTTGCGGCTTCCGGTAATTACGCGTAGTGCTTCGACACCAGCGGAAGAGACAAGAGTTTCGAACTCCTGTAAATCTTCCATATCTCTGTCTTGGGAGAAATAGATGTGTACCAGTACGGCCTGCTCACCGGCATCATAACGGTCAAACAAACTTAAAACCTCTCAGAACCTTGTTGAACCTGCTTTACGATGGCCATACTGCCTGGGATCAGAGGCAAAATGCACATTTGCGCTAACTAGCGACGCCCGTTCGCCTTTTCCTGAGAAGAGGCGCGAGTCAGGGACATTGCCAGGACGGGCGAGCCGGCCCGTCCTGAAAGAAGAGCGATTACTCTGCGTCGTCACTTTCCTGCTGGGGCTGCGATGATGCTCCCTGATTACTGCCACCGTGATGATAGTTGCTGCTTCCGCCACCCGCGTTGTTGCTATGATGGGAGACCGGACGGGACGGAACAACGGTAGAAATGGCATGTTTATAAACCATCTGGCTAACCGTGTTTTTCAGTAAAATTACAAATTGGTCAAATGATTCAATCTGACCCTGCAGTTTAATACCATTCACCAAATAAATCGAAACCGGAACACGTTCGCGACGCAGTGCGTTCAAGAACGGATCTTGCAATGATTGCCCCTTAGCCATTCTATCTTTTCCTTATATGCTTGTTGTTTACTACTTAAGAGCTTGCGCTCTGAAATACTGCGTAAAAATTTGCGCACGATAACGCACCAATTGTACACAATCACCCAGCCTTCGCACTAAGAACCTGTAATACCTCTGCCAGCGCCGCCTCAGGTTGTTCGCTATCCAGCCACTGAACATCCTTCCAGCCGCGCAGCCAGGTTATCTGGCGCTTGGCTAATTGCCGTGTTGCGCAAATTCCCCGATAAACCATTTCATCGTAATCGATCTCGCCCTGCAAAAATGACCACATCTGGCGATAACCCACACAACGAATGGAAGGCATGTCCGTATGCAAATCACCTCGTGCAAAAAGTGCCCGAGCCTCCGCTTCAAATCCTGACGCTAACATTTGCTGAAAACGCAGCGCGATACGCTGATGGATGGTTTCCCGCTCACGAGGAGCGATGGCGAACTGCACCACCTCGTACGGCAACGCTTCACCTGCGGTTTTCGTCAGTTCTGTTAAAGTTTTACCTGAAATAAAAAAAACTTCCAGTGCTCGCGAGAGTCTCTGGGGATCATTCGGATGAATACGATTTCCAGCAATGGGATCTATTTCACATAACTGACGGTGAAGCGCTTCCCATCCCTCTTCACTCGCCCTTTGCTCTATACGCTGGCGTACTTCAGGATCGGCCGGGGGCAACGGCGATAATCCTTCCAGCAGCGCCTTGTAGTAGAGCATGGTACCACCAACAAGCAGCGGGATACGCCCGCTTCGGGTAATCTCTGCCATTTCCGCCAGCGCATCGCGGCGGAACTCCGCCGCCGAGTACGTTTCAGCGGGATCGCGAATATCCAGTAAACGATGGGGCGCCAGCCGCAGCTCCTCTGCCGAGGGCTTGGCGGTGCCGATATCCATACCGCGATAAATCAGGGCGGAATCGACGCTAATCAGCTCAACCGGCAGCTGCTGGCGCAAGGCTATCGCCAGCGCCGTCTTGCCGGAGGCCGTAGGCCCCATCAAAAATATAGCCTTAGGCCGGCCAGCCGTAGATAAGTCACTCATGCTTCAGGGCATTCATCGCCAATTCAGTATCAACATACTGTAGTAGTCCGGATGGCGGCGATTTAATCAGCTGCGGGCAAAGTCTTTCGACCTCTGCCAGCAGCGCAATCGCCTGCGAGTGATTCCAGTGCGGACGCTCGGTCACAGCGTGCCGCGCTAACCATTGCGCCACCTGCCTGACCGCAATCTCCGGCTGTTGAGCAAGGTAGCCTAACAGTTCTGGAATCAAGATTTGTAAATTTTGTTGGCGCAATGGTAAAGGTACGGCGCGCAGCGTGATGTGCTGCCCGTCCGCTTCCAGCTCTATGCCCATTTGCTGCAATAACGACGCTAAACGACTGGCAGCTTCGCGCTCCGGCTTCGCCATTTTTATCCTGACCGGGATCAGCAGCGGCTGCGGTTTTAACCCTTCTTCGCCAGGCTCCAGCTGCGCCTGCTTCAGCCAGCGCTCCGCCACCGGCAGCGAAATCAGAGCCAGGCGCTCGCGAGATTCCACCAGCGCAAAGTCGTTATGCAGCACGGTCAGCACGCGGCCAAAGCTTTCGCTGTGACCGCTGAGCGTTGGCTCGGGTTCAGGCTGCGCGCGTGCGCTTTTTGGCTCAACCGGACGCGACGACGCCTCGCGCGCGGCAGGCAATTCAGGCGTTTGCAGCAGCTGGCGATAGAGCGCGCCCTCTTTTTTCTGGTAGCCTGGCTCCTGATGTTGCCAGCCTGCCGCGGCTTTCCCGCCGCTGTTGCCTCCGCCGTTACTTCCGCCGTGGCCGCCAGCATTACCTTCACCATTACTTCCGCCGTTGCCGCCGCCATTACCTCCACCGTTACTGCCAGCGTTTCTGGCCGGTGCAGGCGCGGAAAAATGGTTGCCGCCCGCCGCCTGTCGGTTCTCTGGCTGCCAGCGCTCGGTCGGCGCTTGAGCCGTCACGCCCGGCAGCGTCTCCGCACCGGCTTCCTGCAGCACGCTGATCACGCCCTGATAGATAAAGTCATGCACCAGCCGCGACTGATGGAAACGCACTTCATGCTTGGCAGGATGCACGTTGACATCTACCTGATGCGGATCGATGGTCAGGTAAAGCACATAGGCAGGCTGATGGTCGCCCAGCTTATCCTGATAGGCCTGGCGGATAGCATGATTGATCAGGCGATCGCGCATCATGCGGCCGTTAACATAGCAATATTGCAGATCGGTAACGGCGCGAGCGCCGATCGGATCTGCGACCCAACCCTGTAGCACGAGATCGCCGTGCTGCCATTCGATAGCCAGCGCATGGCTGAGAAAAGCAGTTCCGCAGATTGCGCCCAGGCGGCGTTCACGCTGCTTGCTGTCGCTGACGGCGCGATACTGGCGGATAAGCTTGCCGTTATGGGTCAGCGAAAACGCCACGTCGAACCTTGCCAGCGCAATACGCCGGATCACCTCGTCGATATGGGTGAATTCGGTTTTCTCCGTGCGCATAAATTTCCGGCGGGCGGGCGTATTATAGAAGAGGTCCAGCACTTCAAGCGTGGTGCCGACCGGATGCGCCGCAGGCTTGATGGTCACGTCCATCTCTCGCCCTTCCGCGTAGGCCTGCCAGGCTTCCGCCTGTTCAGCCGTACGCGAGGTCAGCGTCAGGCGCGAAACGGAACTGATACTGGCCAGCGCTTCGCCCCGAAAGCCGAGGCTCATAATGGCTTCCAGCTCGTCAAGCGTGGTGATTTTACTGGTGGCGTGGCGGGCCAGCGCCATCGCCAGCTCGGCTTTGCTGATGCCGCAGCCGTTATCGCGGATGCGGATCAGTTTGGCGCCGCCTTTATCGATCTCGATATCTATTCTTGTCGCGCCAGCGTCCAGGCTGTTTTCGACCAGTTCTTTCACCACCGACGCCGGACGCTCTACCACTTCACCTGCGGCAATCTGGTTGGCAAGCTGTGGCGGCAGTACCTGAATCGGCATAAAAGATCCTTGTTTACGAGGTTGGAATAGTTAACGTCTGCCCCAGCATAACATTTTGCGATTTCATATTATTCGCCTGCTGTATCGCTTTCGGGCTGACGCCATAGTGTGCGGCAATGGCGGTCAGCGAGTCACCGCGCACCACTTTATGCCGCTGCGGCCGGCTGGCGCTCACGCTCTGCGCGCCGGAAGCCGGCACTTTCAGCCGCTGGCCGACCCAAACGACATCCTTCTTCAACGTATTCATCGAACGCAGCATCGCCATGCTGACGCCGTAGTGGTCGGCAATCCCGGAAAGCGTCTCGCCTCTTTTCACCACGTGGCGCGTTACCGCACCGGCATAGCGCGTGCTGACCGGGGCGGGATTAGGCTGAACATCAACCGCCGTTGCGGACTGCAACGGTCGGTTTTCCTCCTTTGGGATGGATTGCAGCGGGTGCGCCAGGAAGTAGTTGCGCAGGCCTTTATAAATCGACTCGGCAATCTTCTGCTGGTAAGCGCTACTGCCGAGCAGTCGCTCCTCCGAAGGGTTACTGATAAAGCCGGTTTCCACCAGCAGCGAAGGGATATCCGGCGAGCGTAATACCCCCAGGCTGGCGTGTTCCGGGCGTCGTTTGTGCAGCGAGCCAACGCGCTGCAGCTGGGCGATAACCTTAACCGCTACGTCATAGCCAACGCGCTGCGAGTGGCCGAACTGCAAATCGAGCACCGCCTGGCTGAGATAGGGATCGGCCTGGCTGTTAGCCAATAGATCGCCCGCGCCGCCCAACAGCTCCGACTGTTTCTCGTGCTGCTCCAGCCATCCCGCCATTTCGCTGTTGGCGCGGCGGTTAGAGAGTACCCAGACGGACGCGCCGGACGCGCTACGGTTCGGCGCGGCATCGGCATGGACAGACACCAGCAGATTAGCGTTCTGCTTGCGCGCCACGTCCGAGCGGCCCATCACGGAGATAAAATAGTCGCCGTCGCGGGTCATCACGCCTTTAAACATAGGATCGGCATTCAGCAACGCTTTTAATTTGCGCGCTATGGCGATAGTCACATTTTTCTCTTTCAGCCCGTTCGCGCCGATAGCACCCGGATCCTGGCCGCCGTGTCCGGCATCTATCGCCACGATAATAGCTTCGTCAACGGCACGCACCGTTCTGCCCGGCACCGCGACTTCGTTGCCGTTGCTGACCGCCGTAACGGCGTTGCCCTTAAACGGATTGTCTGCCGGAACGGGCCGCGAAACGCTGCTGACGGCGGCAGATCGCTGTGCCGGACGCGTGCCGTTGATGGTGAAAACCACGTTATAGGTGCTGCCGTTACGCTGGGTCACGGCGCGCGTTTTTCCCGGCTGCGTCAGCTCGAACACCAGCCGGATGCTCTGTTTATCCTTTGGCGTGCTGGCGCGAATACGCTTCACCATATTATCGCCGCTGAACGTCAACGGCAGGCCTTTGATCACGCCGCTCTGGCGAATATCCAGCACCACGCGTTCCGGATTGTGCAGCGGAAAGAAGCCATACACCGGTTGACCGCCGAAGCTCAGCGTGATCGAGGCCCTGTCGTTGCCGTTTGAAACCTGTATATCCGATAAATTAGCGGCCAGAGTGGAAAACGTACTCAGTAAAGCAGCCAGCAGCAGTCCCAGCTTGATCATTGTCCGTCTTTCTCCATGCGGGCCAGGATCGCCTCGCCCTCTGCCGAGCAGGCCTCAAGCTCTGCCTGACGGGCTTCGCCCTGATAACTGAGACGCAGTTCAATATCCGGCGGCGGAAGAAAGCCCGCGCCCTGCTGCGGCCATTCGACCAGGCAAAGGCTGTCGCCGCCGAAATAGTCGCGGATCCCCATGAATTCCAGCTCTTCAGGGTCGGCCAGCCGGTAGAGGTCGAAATGATAAATGCGACGATCCGGCAGAACGTAAGGCTCTACCAGCGTATAGGTCGGGCTTTTCACGTTGCCCTGGTGACCCAGCGCCTGTAAGAAACCGCGACTGAACGTGGTTTTCCCCGCGCCCAAATCGCCATACAAATAGAGTGTTGCCGCGCTGTGACAGGCGCGGGCCAGGCTGGCTCCCAGTGCGAGAGTGGCAGCCTCGTCGGACAATGCGATAGCGGTCTTCATTCTTTTCTGTTCAGGATCTCTGGGTTAACAAACAGGTACAGCTCGGAAAACAGATCGGTCGCCAGCATCCCGCGCGTGCCCAGACGTTGCGATACGGCTTCCGCCGCAGCGCCGTGGGCCACGCAGCCTGCGCAGGCCGCTTCATACAGCGAGAGCTTCTGGCCTGACAAACTGCCGATAATGCCGGAAAGCACGTCGCCCATGCCGCCGGTCGCCATACCGGCGTTACCGACATCGGCAATCGCCATCTCGCCCGCTTCACTGGCAATCAGCGTGCCGGCCCCTTTCAGGACCACCACGCCGCCGTAGCGTTTAGCCAGGCTGCGAGCGGCAAGTAAGCGGTCACTCTCTATTTCGCTGGTTTTTACATTAAGCAGACGGGCCGCTTCGCCCGGATGCGGCGTAATGACTCGATTTTGACGTTTATCGCCAGCGATTGCCAGCAGGTTAAGCGCGTCAGCATCCCAAAGCATCGGTTTAGACGATTTTTTTACTTTTTCCAGGGCATCTTTACCCCAGTCACGCTGCCCCAGCCCCGGGCCAATCACAATGACGTCGGCCCATTCCAGCGCCTCATCAAGCGCCCGATCGCTTAGCGTCTGTACCATTAGCTCGGGCCGCGCCGTTAACAGCGGTGAGACATTATCTTTGTGAGTAAGTACTCGCACTAAGCCTGCTCCGGCGCGCAACGCGGCTTCGCCCGTCATCCGGATGGCGCCAGCCGTTCCCTGATCGCCACCGATTATCACCAGCTTGCCATGGTCGCCCTTATGAGAAGTGGGCTTACGCGGCGGCAGCCAGCGCGTCAGCACGGAAGCATCGTAGCGCGCCATCGGTGCAGTTTGCCCTGCCAGCCAGGCATCCAGCCCAAGGGCATGGAAATGTAGCTGACCGACGCAATCCCGTGCTTTACCGGTCAGCAGACCCGGCTTAAGCGCGATAAACGTTAGCGTATGGGCGGCGTTAATAACCGCGCCGGGAGTGGTCCCGTTAGCAGCCACTAACCCGGAGGGTATATCTACGGCAAATACCGGCGCGCTGGCCGCATTCGCTTTCTCAATCAGCCGGGCGTATTGGTCGCCAGGGGCGCGGTTCAGCCCGGTGCCCAGTAGCGCATCGATAATAATATCGCTTTGTTCAGGCCAGGGCGTGTCCGCCGCATGGATTTCCCCGCCTGCCGCCAGCCACGCGTCGCGCGCCTGTGTCGCTTCTTCCGGCAGCGCCTTCGATCCTTCGCAGGCAATGACCGTCACCTCCTTCCCTGCCGATAGCGCCAGGCGAGCCGCAATAAAACCGTCGCCGCCGTTATTGCCATGGCCGCACAGGATCAGCCAGCGTTTCTTCTCCGGGTACAGGGCCTGAACGTGGCGGAATGTCGCTTCGCCCGCCCGCTGCATCAGCTCAAACAGCGTGATCCCCAATGCGTCCGCGCCCTCGCGCTCAAGTTGCGCAATCGCCTCTACAGGCCAGACAGAATAGGGTAAACTGGTCGGGTTATTTAGCTGGTTCAGGTTAGTCATGTCGCATCCTCTCGATCTTTCTCAATTCGCCCTGGAAATTAAACAGTGGGGGCTGGAACTCGGCTTTCAGCAGGTCGGTATCTGCGATACCGATCTTAGTCTGGAAGAGCCGCGCCTGCAGGCCTGGTTAGACAAGCAATATCATGGCGAAATGGACTGGATGGCGCGTCACGGTATGATGCGCGCCCGCCCTCATGAGCTACAGCCCGGCACGCTGCGGGTTATCAGCGTGCGCATGAATTATCTGCCCGCTAAGGCGGCGTTCGCCAGCACCCTAAAAAATCCGCAGCTTGGCTACGTTAGCCGCTATGCGCTGGGACGTGATTACCACAAAGTATTGCGCAATCGCCTGAAAAAGCTCGGCGATCGTATCCGTGAGCGCTGCGAAGAGGCTGAGTTTCGGCCTTTTGTCGACTCGGCCCCGGTGCTGGAAAGACCGCTGGCGGCCAAAGCGGGGCTGGGCTGGACGGGCAAACATTCTCTGATCCTGAACCGTGAAGCCGGCTCGTGGTTTTTTCTTGGCGAACTGCTGATCAACCTGCCTTTACCGGTCGATTCACCGCAGCAGGAGCAGTGCGGCCGCTGCGTCGCCTGCCTGACCACCTGCCCGACCGGCGCGATAGTCGAGCCTTACGTCGTGGATGCCAGGCGCTGTATCTCCTATCTGACCATTGAACTGGAAGGCACCATTCCGGAAGAGTTCCGGCCGCTTATCGGCAATCGCATTTACGGTTGTGACGACTGTCAGCTAATCTGCCCCTGGAATCGCTACGGTCAGCTAACGGATGAGGATGATTTCAGCCCGCGCGCCGTGCTTCATGCGCCGCCCTTAACCGACCTGTTTGCCTGGGACGAGGCGACCTTTTTACGCGTGACGGAAGGATCGGCGATCAGACGTATCGGTCATCTTCGCTGGTTGCGCAACGTCGCGGTAGCGCTGGGCAATGCGCCCTGGTCAGAGGAAAACGTGGCGGCCTTACAAAACCGTCAGGGAGAAAATCCGATGCTGGACGAGCATATTACCTGGGCGCTGACCCGTCAGCTGGCAAGGCGAGCGGAAAACGCGATTGAGGTGCAGAGCGGCCAGCAAAAGCGGCTGGTGCGCGTCATAGAAAAAGGATTGCCGCGCGACGCATAAATAACCACGTAGGCTGCCTGCGTCGTTAAGCCACTTTTCCACACGCTGTGCATAAAAATAAAAAGCCGTTGTCATTCAACTGCCACAGAAAGCGCAAGCGATCTCTATAACATTTTGAAATATTAGTTTTTCTTTATAAATCAAAAAGATAAAAAATGTGCGTAACGTCTTTTATTCCTGAATAGCAGGCAGGGGTAGATCGCAACCTGTGGATAACTCTGTTGAAGGTTATTCTGTACAGGCTGAAAAAAGCGAAACCCAGCCGCTAAAGGGCTGTGGATAACTCGATCAGAAATGATAATGATGAATGTTCTGGAGCGGGAAACGAGACTCGAACTCGCGACCCCGACCTTGGCAAGGTCGTGCTCTACCAACTGAGCTATTCCCGCAAAGAGATAATACTAAGAGTTAACCGCGTTAAAATTGTTAACTTGTTGATTTTAAAAGAATTGTTATTCTCTTATGGTCGAACGGGTGCGATTATGAACGTATCATTGAGCAAAAACAAGCTTTTTTCTGCTGTCTGCGGCTAATTGTTGCTGGCGATCGTCGCCTTGCTACGCATCTATGCGTAGGCTGACAGACAGGGTGATAAACGCTCCTCGAATGCAGAGTAAACCCTCGGGCTGCGCGTTTATACCTCATGGAGAGGCCCTTCCCCTTCTTACTATGTTGTTTCATCACTTCGGCTCGTTTCCCTTGTTGGCGTTCCCTGCCGGGCTGCTGCCTGCTCTTAAACCCTACCGGTCATCCTGAACAGGCGAACCGTTAGCTGATTTAACAAAGCCTGCTGTTTAGGGGCAGCCCTCGCCATTATCCTGACCTGCTCCACAGCTGGTCATTAGCACCTCTCATAGATAACCTTCGATAACCTGTTCTTATCCGTATTTCCAGCAGTGACGCCTCCATTAATTTTATTACTTTAAAACTCTTTATAAAAAATATTATCAGGAAGGGTTTGATGACAGTTATCCACTGAAATGCCTTTATAGCCCATGCCAGCAATTTCTCCTTCGTACTCTCTGCGTGTTACAGGAACCGCAGGCTGCCCATGCTGAGTACTGAGCGCAAGGCCGGCTGATGTTTCCCTTTTCCATTTTAACGGCAACAGGCATATCCTGAACGAAAGTAAGCCACCCCCCTAAAATTAATGTCAACATTCTCAGCACAAGCAGAGAGGTTATGAACCACTAACCGCAAAACCCATTAAAATGTTGCTTTATAGTTAAACACTCAAGGCTAATGTTCGCTCGATCATCACGTTATCACCTGAATAAAGTAAACCATCGGCTTGTGAGCAGTCTGAAACTTCTAAAAAAACAATTCATTACCTCGCTAACCATCCCGTTCTTCCTTAAAAAAATCATTAAATATTAGCCAATTATATCTGATTCCTTTTATTTTTCGCTTAGCCTGTTATTTTCTCCTGTCTTAATTAAGGGTCGTCCAACTATTACCTGCCCTCGGTTACATTTGTGGCCCCCTGCCTGCCTTTTTTATGTTCCCATACAAGCAGATACGCTGGATCTCACTTTTTCCAGCCTGACACCAGGCTATGTTAAAAGTTATTAATATCTTCATCATATATAATTTACCCGGCTATTTAATTTACGGCTAAAGTGATTCATCCGACCAGTAAAAAAAAGATTGAATACAGGGGAAGTTGGCCGCACACTTACTTATGACATTTCTTTGTTATTGCAAAGGATAAAAGCATTGACAAAGATACGCGTTCTGGCGTTTACGGTAAGAATTGATAATTAAAAGGTGTTAAAGCATCTCAGCGCCGTCGACTTTTTTTTTAAAAAATTACATTAATTAACAGTAAAACAGACGCGCGCGCCTGACGAGGCAAAAAAATTTCAGGCTCAGCCATGCGCCTGTGGCTGGTTATTAAAAACACATAACAATATCTTCAGGATATGCCACTTATTAAGGACGATAAGCACCATGGATAATAAAGATTCTATTGTTTATTGCATTAACAATCAGATCCATTTTGTTCCTCAGCAGAATAAGCTTATCTCGTGCAAAACGGGAAAAGAGCACGTCACTTACGTTACCGCTTCGCGCTGTTTGCATTTGCTGATTTGCCAAAGCGGGGAAATGGTCTCTCATCATTCCCTGTATGCGGCGGGCTGGGAAAATCATGGGAAAATTGTCACCCCGAATACGCTTTATCAGACTATTTCAAAATTAAGAAAGCAGCTACAGGATGCCGGACTGACGGAAAATATTATTCAGACTCACCCGCGTCGGGGATGGAGTATCAGCGACAAGGTTCCCATTGAGGAAAAAGCGATCGGTGCCATAGCGGATACGATGCTCCAGCAGCAAGGTCTGAAAGGGTTTTGTAGAAAAATTTTTAGCGCTTATCCAAAAAAAATGCTGACTTCCATTGCTCGTTTCCGCTAATCCGCTGTAGCGACGTCCTGTTACAAGCGGGTTCAGCATAACGCATCAGGCAGGGAAGGGTTCCGTGACGTAGCCAGTCCCTGTATTCGTTGTTATTACGCTGCGAGGAGGCGTAAAGAAAGGAAGTGCTGCGCCATCTGTTACTCAACAGAAACGGCCAGGCTGGGTCTCAAAAGCAGGTAAGTTTATAAGATTGTGAAATCAGAAACAGAGGGAAAATGGGATAACTACTGACATCAGGATAGGTTACAAAAAGCATTTTGGGAGGATAATACTGGAGCGGGAAACGAGACTCGAACTCGCGACCCCGACCTTGGCAAGGTCGTGCT
>NZ_JARUWZ010000025.1:0-74068 GCF_030433775.1 Erwinia sp. PsM31 | reverse complement strand
CGCCGGCGCCCGTTATGGGAAACAGCCCTACTTCCCGGCGTGCCGGAACGGCCGCAGAGCCGCCGGCACCAGTCATGGGAAATCGCCCTACTTCCGGACGCTACGTGATGGTAGCTGGCACCTCGGTGCAGAATATGGGAAACAGCCCTAGTAGGAATGTAGGGCCGTAGTGAGGAAGGTACAGCTGAGGGTCTGATAAAATAAGTGAAATATCTTATTGTTTTGGATAGATATTAAAAATCAACTTCCCGTTAGAATCTGCTTGATAAGAAACCCGCAAAGGGGTTTTATCATTGATCTGTCTTAGAGCAGGTTCTAAAAATGTACGTTTGAGTTCTGCGAGATTAGATTTCTGAGACTCGGGCAGCATGAATCTTTCAGAGAGCCAATCATGCGAAGTGACCCAAATCTGAGAGCTTCTGAACTGGCAGAGGCTCTCATAAAGTCGCACAGTACGCGGGTTTTTGAGGCTTCCACAGTCCCTGAGTGAGTAGGTAGTGAACTGACTGCCCAGTACATACAGATAAGGCAAAACCTTATGGTTAAACTCTATTTCCCATAACCCTTTACTGGAACGTCCTCCTGCTTCTGTTAACCAAGGACGTGCGATCACATCGTGGCGGCCAGTCTTGGGATAGAAAATGATGGCAGAACGTGAGAGCTCGAACACACCTTCTTTAACGTCACGACTAGCCTGATTACGGCTTACATTGAAGATATCTTCGTAATCTGCAACAGCAACGGTAAATATTGGATTTGCAGACTCCTCTTCATCAGTGAAGTAAGTTTGCATAAGACATAGCCACAACACACGTTTTGCCTTCAAAGACAAATGATAAGCAGCTTCAGTCAGCTCATTGGATTGCTTAACATTTATCTTTTTTTTCAACACATTAGCCATAGCAATAATCTTTTATGGGTTAATTTATGTCCCCCACAATATCATTCAGTACACACAAGTCAACTAATTATTAATTTGTGTGTGATGTAGGGCTAATTCCCATAGCATCTAGGGCTGATTCCCATACGAAGAAGGGCTGATTCCCATATTAAGTAGGGCCGATTCCCACAATATGTAGGGCTAATTCCCAGAAACAAGGCAATTTTCCTCAATAAAATCATTACTTTAAACCACTCTAAAAAGCTTTAAAAAGATATAAAATACTAATTAAAAAGCTATTAAAAATAGTGCTGTGGATAAGTGGATAAGTTAACCTCGGCATAGAAACCGGCTTCACTACGTTCACCCGGTCAACCCCTCTGCAGCGCAAAAACAAGTTTTGCACTGCCTCGCGGTTTTGATTCAAAACGAACGAATCTTCACAAGTACAGTGACTTTATACTTCTATTGACTATGACAAGCGCTACACTTAACCTTCTACAAAATGATGATTTTAGGTGACATATGGCGCAGAAAAAACAAATGACACAGCAGGAATGGGATCGATTAGTTCCAGCTATGGCAACTTATGCGCACATAACAACTGAGATCGGTTATGCAGTTTTAGTTGAAGGCGAAAGGCAGACAGATGTAGCCGTTCGCGTAGGTCGGACAAAGCAAAACGTGGCAAATGCAGTAAAGCGCATATGGGAACTCTACCAACAGGTGACAACTGATGATGGAGAAAACCTTGAATTAGTCAGTGTTTGGTTGCCAAAACCGGAAGCGGATAAAGTAAGAACGATCGCGGCTAAATTTTCAATCAACGGTGATAAAGTTAAATCGTAGAAGATGGAGCACAAATGGCGTTTCAATCCCCTGCAGCTAACTTCACAGAACAACGTCTTGATTTTACTAACCTGGTAAACCTATCCTCACATTCCTCATACGTCTTCAAAAGCGCAAGCGATTATCCTGATATTGGTATACTGAAAGGGTCATTACTGGCAGTAGATCGAGCAATCCCCTTTAAACACGATCAAATCGTCATTGCTAACGTTGGTGATGATCTTGTACTTCGCCGCTTATTACTCACTCCGATAGCAGCCCTCCAGGAACTGGATGGTCCTAAAACAATTACACCAATGCCGTCCAACCAAGATGTACCAGTCTGGGGTGTAATCGCATACGTCCTGACTGATATGGCTGGCTCAGGCTTTAATTTCAACGAAGAAGCCTAACTAATCCCCGCCTACAAATTTAATCTTGTAAAAACCCCCCGCAGAACAAATACTGTATACATAAACAGTATTTTGATGAGCTATCCCTATGTTTGCGCTTGCTGACGCTAATAATTTTTATGCCTCTTGCGAAAGGATCTTCCGCCCTGACTTGAAGGGGAAACCAATTTGCGTTGTGTCTAACAACGACGGATGCGTGATAGCACGCTCAGCTGAAGCCAAAAAGTTGGGAATCCCTATGGGTGCCCCACTTTTTAAAAATGAGCGTTTTTTCCGCGAAAATGGCGTGATTGTTTTCTCCAGTAACTATGCCTTATACGGCGATATGAGTAATCGTATGATGTCGATTCTTGGGGATATGGCACCTGGACAGGAAATTTATTCGATCGACGAAAGCTTTTTGGACTGCACCGGTATTGCCAGTTACATGCCTTTAGAGGAATTTGGTCTTCAAATGCGTAGCCGTGTTAAGAAAGAAACCGGATTAGTAATTGGCGTTGGTTTTGGGCCTACAAAAACCTTGGCTAAGCTGGCTAATCATGCGGCTAAGAAATGGAGTAAAACCCTTGGCGTGGTTGATCTCTCATGCCCGGAACGTCAGCGCAAACTGATGGCGATAGTTGACATAGATGAAGTCTGGGGTGTCGGAGGGCGTATCAGAAAACGGCTGGAGGCCATGGGCATTAACAAGGTGCTGGATCTGGCTAATTGCAACACCACTATGATAAGAAAAAATTTTAACGTCGTTCTTGAGCGTACAGTTCGAGAATTGAATGGAGAGTCCTGTATAGCTCTTGAAGAGGCTCCCCCACCCAAACAACAGATCGTATGCTCCAGGTCATTTGGACAGCGCATAACTGGGCTGGAGGACATGCAGCATGCGGTTGTAACGTATGCCAGCCGAGCTGCAGAAAAAATTCGAGAGCAGGGTTCAAAATGTAGGCACATCAGTGTCTTTGTAGCCACTGGCCGCTATGGCGATGAACCTCAGTATGCTAATACTTCATCCTTAACCTGTGAATATCCAACTAGTGATACGCGTGACATCGTGGGTTTTGCTATCAGGGGCTTAGATAGCATATGGCGTGATGGTTATCGATATGCCAAAGCAGGCATCATGTTAGGTGATTTTTACCAATCCGGAATCGCACAGCTTGATATGTTTAGTGAGAACCAGCCTAAAGCCAATGCGGATGCCTTGATGGCAGCTCTGGATACAATCAATAAATCCGGGCTTGGGAAGGTTTGGTTTGCTGGTCAAGGAGTTGATAACCCATGGCAGATGAAAAGAGAAATGCTGTCGCCCAGATATACAACAAGCCTGAAGGAATTGCCCATCGCTAAATAATACACCTAGCTATATAAAGATGGAGCTGATCAAATTTATATTAGTTACATCATTCAAATAAACGCTAAATGCACTAGGAGTTTTAACATCAAGATTTGTATCGTATTTAATTCTATAATGTATATACATTTGAATATGCATAAGCCTACATTCAAGTATATCCATTTGTATATACATAAGAGAGCTCAATGAGATTGCCTGTATTTTGGTTAACGTCAGTCAATTAAATTGACTAGGTTTTATGTATATACATTTGCATATTCATGAATCTGCATTTGAGTATACGCATTTGTATATACATAAGAGAGCTCGATGAGATTGCCTGTACTTTGGTTAACGTGAGGAAGCTAAATCGATGAGGCGCAATGTATATTCATTTGTATATACATTGCGCTACTAAAATTAAGTATTCTCAACAAGGAGCTGAGCAAGCTTTTCAATGAACTTATCGTCTTCAAGATAACAAGCTGCTCTGAGAACTCGAGAACGAGTAATGTTTTTCTGAGGCAATTTCTCCTGAACTTTTTCAACCAGCATCGACAGAGCGTCATCGTCTAGGCCAGTAAGGCGAAGGTTCATCTGTTTGCCTGTAGTGATATTTCTTCTCTCAGTTACACGCGTTACACCTTTTGCTATGCGATCACTTCTTGCCACTTTCAGCCTCCACAATCTGCTGCAGAAGTTCTTGTGTTAGCGCTTTATAGTCACGGTAGGGACGTTCGTTTTTAGCAAACATCATCACTGGTCGATGAACATCTGTAGCCTGCTTAAAAAGTTCACTCTGACGGATTTCAGTTTTTGCTACTTTGTAACCAGCCTCACTGATGTAACCATCAATAGCTTTTTTCATTTTTGAGTGGGAGTCGTTAACTTTTGTCTTTACAAGTGTATATACAAAATCTTCATTGCGTCTTACTTCTCGTACAACCTGGAATAGATCATCTATACCTTTCACAGCCCTGCGGTCCATGTCTACTGGCACGACAATTTTATCGGTTATAAGAAGAGCATTTTCGATACTTAGGTCGATAGCTGGTCGAAGATCGATAAGTATAAAATCATAGGTAGTTTTAAGTCTGCTTAGCCCTTCGTCCAGAATATTCAAACGGTGACGGAAGCGTTCGGCACTACGAGCTTCAACAGCAAGGGTGATGTCGGCTGGAATGACATCCAAGTTTTGGATAACGTTTTCTCCATCAAGAGCGTTATAAACCAGCTTATTTGTATCAAACTTAGGGTCTTCAAAGAGATCGGTGATTGTATAATCTTCCTCACCCCGACCAACGTCATCACTAAGGTTACCCTGATGATCCAAGTCAACTAGCAGGGTCTTATAACCTGCAGCAGCTAGTGCGCAACCCACAGCAATACAGCTCGTTGTCTTAGCCACGCCACCTTTACTGTTTGCAAAAGAAATTATGTAGGGCTTTTTCATTTAGAGCTCCATGTATATACAAAAGTATATGCATGATACATCCAATAGGTTAAAAGTCAATGTATATGCTTTTGTATATACACGTGGAGGGCTGGTGTGTCTGTTACTGCTCTTATGAAGGGGCTGCCACTTGTTTGCTTGTCATGTCAGTAATGGGATCAGTGCTCAAATGGCGAGTCAGAGCAGGCAAGTAGAGAAAAAATTTTGGGTAACCGGAATATCTGGTTGATATCTCCTTTGCTGGCAGCCTGTAATTCCCACTTTCTCACCGGAGAATATGGTTGATCAGCCTCCCTTCGCGGGTTAGTATCAGTCCATCTATAGGAGGACGACCTCCCCCACCTTGGGAAGTAATGACCAGGACGACCTGGCCCCGTTATATTTCGGAGGGGTCAATGCCTTGGGTATATCTTCTCGTTGCCGGTGTCCTTGAGATTGTGTGGGCTTACACAATGAAGCAATCTCATGGCTTCAGTCGGCTCTTACCATCGATCATCACGATTTCTACAATGGTGGCCAGCTTCTGGCTGTTAGCAGTCGCCATGCGAACTATTCCACTCGGAACTGCCTACACAATCTGGACGGGAATAGGAGCTGTAGGCGCTTTTCTTGTCGGAATCGCATTTTTGGCTGAACCGGTTAATGCAGCGAGAATCATTGCTGCGATCCTCATTGTTTCAGGGTTGGTGTTAATGAAACTATCCAGCGCCTGACATCGAGGTTATTAATGATGGGTCTCGTTACTGGCCTTATTAACCTCTCAAATTATGAGGTCAGGGACTCCAAGTCGACAGACGACGAAATGCACTTCCAGGTGGACGCACCCGATCCCATCGCGTGCGAGAAATGTGGCGTGCAGGGTGAAATCGTGCGGTTCGGCAAGCGTGATGTTCCTTATCGTGATTTGCCCATCCACGGCAAGCGGGTCACCCTCTGGGTGGTTCGTCGCCGGTACACCTGCCGGGCCTGCAAGACCTCCTTCAGGCCCCAGCTACCGGAGATGGTGGACGGCTTCCGCATGACGCGGCGGCTGCATGAGTACGTGGAGAAAGAATCCTTCAACCACCCCTACACCTTCGTGGCGGCGCAGACTGGCCTGGACGAGAAGACGGTACGCGACATCTTCAGCGCTCGCGCCGAGTTCCTGGGGCGCTGGCACCGATTCGAGACGCCTCGCATTCTGGGTATAGACGAGCTGTACCTGAACAAGCGCTACCGCTGCATTCTGACCAACATCGAGGAGAGAACCCTGCTCGACCTGCTGACCACCCGCCGGCAGGACTTGGTGACCAACTACCTGATGAAGCTGAAAGACCGGCAGAAGGTCGAGATCGTCAGCATGGACATGTGGAACCCCTACCGTACGGCGGTCAAGACGGTGCTACCACAGGCCCGTATCGTGGTCGATAAATTCCATGTGGTGCGCATGGCCAATGATGCCTTGGAGAAGGTGCGCAAGGGCCTAAGAAAGGAGCTGAAACCCTCCCAGAGCCGAACCCTCAAGGGAGACCGGAAAATCCTGCTGAAACGCGCTCACGAAGTCTCAGACCGAGAGCGGCTGATCATGGAGACCTGGACAGGCGCATTCCCGCAACTGCTGGCCGCCTACGAGCACAAGGAGCACTTCTACGGCATCTGGGATGCCATCACGCGCTCCCAGGCAGAAGCCGCCCTGGACGAGTGGATAGCCACCGTCCCGAAAGGCCAGAAGGAAATCTGGAGCGATCTGGTCAGAGCGGTGGGCAACTGGCGCGAAGAGATCATGACCTACTTCGAGACGGATATGCCCGTCACCAATGCTTACACGGAATCCATCAACCGACTGGCCAAGGACAAGAACCGTGAAGGGCGTGGTTACTCCTTCGAGGTGATGCGGGCACGAATGCTCTACACCACGAAGCACAAGAAGAAGGCCTCAACTGCGAAGGTCTCTCCATTCTACAAGAAAACCATCTGTTACGGACTGTCGGATTTCGCAGAGGAACTCAATTACGGGGTCGATCTATCAACCATCTGAGGGTGGTATAAGGTTGGTGGGGTGAAGGAGCCCCATCAACCATTAAATCCGGATACCCAAAATTTTAAAGGTTATAGTAAATGTTGTGCTGAATTTGAAAGCAAAACTTGTTAGAAAAGAAATCAATGGCGATTTTTGCTATCTGCAGGTGTAAGTTATTTTTAGATTGAGGAGCGAATGAACAGTGAATGATTATGTGGGAAAAGCCATCAACATAGCTAATACCCACAAGTGAAAATTAAGTAATGGTATTTTGGTAAATATCAGGAGGTAATTATTTCCATAGCTTTCTTATTTGTCTCACCCATATCGAGGAAATGTCCCTGCATGTATAGGAAAAATAATGTAGTTATGAATCTTTTTGTATTAGGCTTTGAAAACATAGACGGAACTAAACTAACAAAAAATTTAGCCAGTTTTTCCTCAGCAGAAATCTCTGATGAAGCATATTTATGCTTCATTACTGCTCTACAACATATGTTAAAGACTCTATCAACCTTAGGTCCATATGGATTATTAAAAGCCGTTAAGTGGCTGTTATTATAGCACTCACCCGGTAATGAATTGGTAATTACTGATTTTCTAAGATAACAGTCAAAAACTTGGGCTAAAAAATCGCTTGCTCTGAGTTCATCATTGAAAGAACCCACATAATTACTAAGAAGCTTACAAAGAACATCGCCCTCAGGATCGATAGGTGAACATGCAAGATTTAAAAAGTCAGTGCTCTGGATCGGGAAAGGCAAGCCATTAACTGCATGCAGTATAATTAAATTTTCTCTTTGAGATATTGAAAGTGTTGATGCCGCATCACCGATTAGTTTATACGGGTTAATTGGAGTTATCTTAAAAAGATGTACCATAAACCAACATAATTGCGTATCTATGGAAAAAATAGGTATATCGCTATTTTTTATTGCGTATATTGATTTAACACAGCGATGACCCCAGGTTTTAATATTATCATTAAAAGTCTTATCATAGTTGTCAGGGATAATAGTTAACACATGAAGTAAAGGGAAAATATTTTTTAAGTTAGCTATAACATTGGCATTGAATTTTTTAACGAGTTCAGATGGTACACACAGGATTTTACCATTTTCATCTTTAGAGACAGATAAGGATTTAACGTTTTCAACATAGTTAACCCAGTTCTTGAGCGCATCAATATCATCCTGAGTTAAGTGCAATTTAATTCCATTTTTAACAAAATATTGAGACGTCGATGTTAAGCATAAGTACATAATAGTTATTATGTCAGTGCACGCATCAGTCTCAATATTTTTCCCTCCATTTATTAATGCTTCGAATTTAGTATCTTGATTTTGTAGAAGCATCATAGCCGACTTAACTGGATCATTCTTATTAATTAAATTCATCCTAATAGCTAGAGGAATGGCTTTGTTCGTAAATAATGTGTCATCAATCTTATTTTGAGGTAAGTACCTACTAAATTGCTCAACCATAGTTTCCGGATTTTCAGATAATGTTAAAATCTGAAAGACGTCTGAACCGTCATTTGACTCATCTCGGATTTCTGTTGCTAAATTCTTAATTGCAACAAATGGTGGTAAAAAATTCTCTATTTTTAAATGCTTTATCCCTGATATGACTTCATCTCCTACCTCTTTATCCTTAAAAGCTTTCGCTAGAATGGAACTTGGGGTAAGAGTATGCCGATTAGATAAATTATCATCACTGGATATTATTTTGATAATACTCTTATCACCATCAAAGTATTGGATTGCACGCTCTAAGCCATTGATATTATATGATGGTTTAAAATTTTGAACATGTTTGCTCATTATAATCTGTAAGCACGCTTCAGAGATATAATAGTAGTTATTTTCCAATGACTCTTTGAACCAATCAATAATGATGCTTTCAACTAATTTAAAATTCTTTCTTTCAACTAATATTTTTATTATTTCAAGTGTCACGCTTTTTGGTTTTGCAAATAAAGAGCCATCTAAATTACTAATTATTTCATCAATTTGTGCAAACATACCTAGCTTGTAAAGAGTTTTAAATTTAAGATCGATTCCGTTTAGGCTATTGTTTTCTTTGATTTTTTTTGCTTCAGTTAAAGCTTCTTTGGCTGATCCATAATATAGGTGAGTCCAAACTATCATATTATAAATTTCAATAGGTTTTTCTTTATCATTCACCTTGTCGATTAGTGATATCACATCCTTATGACGGGCGATACTGTGTAGTTTAAAAAGGGTGTAACAAATTAGTGGAGAACACCATATGTCTTTTATTTCTTTTAGGAAATACAAGAGGAGATCGCAAGCTTCGTTTTCTCTTTCGCGCTTATAAAGCAGTTCACTTAGCGCTTGAATAAATTCTGAGTTGATATGCTCATGCTCAGGCTTTGGTGTTTTGAGTAGTGACTCTATGCACGTATCTAACTCAGCATCATTGCTTGATAACAAAAGCACTCTTAATGCATTTAATTTATTTTCAAAATCACTGAATGCACCGGTTATAGTAACGCCATTATCTATCCAAGCCCTAAAGTCATCATCAGGGATTATTTCTTCTGCAATCCAGAATGTGAGGTTATCCACCTCATTAGTTTTTATTATTTCACTAATTTTTTCTTCTTTATCTTTATCGCTGCAGATAATTTTTTCTAAAATTTTAGTTGGGTGGTTATCTGATACATCACCTGCTTTAAGCGACATTCGGATTTCATCTGCATAATCTTTGGCGAAGATTTCGGCTTTATCTATATTTGATGCGCAAACTTCTATAAGTTCATCGTTTGAAAACTTAGTGAAAATTAATGAAGGAAAAAAAATACTGAATAATCTAGAGTCACTGCATTCACTGTCTTTGTAGATTTGCAGAGCTTCATTAAGTAAGTTATCAACTTCATCTTTTTCTAGCTGCGTTAAAATCCAATAATCTCTTTTTTGTATGCTCTCGTTGAACACTAACGCTTTTGTGAATACTGCTGCGTATTGGGAATTATAATTATCAAAATTTAATTTTAGATAATCTGCAACTTGCTGAGCCTCAACAAAACATTTTAGACGTGTTAACCCTTCAATTATACCGTTAAGTTCTACTTCAGATAGGTTGTCCATATCATCACGATATAATTGAATTAGTTCTTCTTTAGTAGAGAAGAAAGCTAAAGCAACTGCTTTACTATATGGCCCAACGTCTTTACTTTGTTCAAATCTTTTCTTTGCTTTTTCAATCTCCTTGGTTGTGGACTCCACAGATAAAATTAATGATAGTGCTAAATCTTTTACGATCTTATTTTCTGAATTTCGTAATGTTGCAGTTATCTCTCTAAGATCTATCTCAAAGCTTGGATTAGATGTGTGTTCACATTTTATTTTTAGGATAGTTAGAAGTTCTGTTACGGCGTTTTCTAGCCCGCCCATACTTTCAATAAGACTTATTTTTTCTCTTGCTGCATCAAAATTTCTATTATTTATTGCATCCAATATTGCTCTGACAGGTGTTTTCAAAGAATCAGGAGTCGTAGAAGTGATTGTTTCAATATAGGTGCCAATGTTAAGGATTTTAGAACCAGCTACGTTATCGCCTGGCCCTGAATGAATTAAGGTTGTATCTGACATGGGGTTACCTATTAACTATTTGTTGTTAACTATCTTGCTGCCGCCAACGTTGTCGCCTGAGCCCGAATGCTGTTGATTTATATTAACTACAGATTGAGCGGGAATTGCGTTTAATAATGCTTTAATTTCCGGGGATTCATCAAATCTTCTTTCAATAGCTTTAGGACTCATTTCATCGTTCAACGGTATTGATTTAATCTTGTCTGAAAGAGATTCAACTGCCTCATCATCCAGAATAAAGCTTTTTAACTTTTCTTTTATAGTGCTTTTTGAGAATGATAAACCAGCCTGTAACAAGTCATAAATTCCGCGTGCTAGGATTGCTGTAGTGATTGCTTCCATGTAGTTTTCCTTTTGGGTTAAACCATGTTCATTTATGTCAGATACACCTTCCCTCATAAACTAAGACTTATCCTACTCATTGGCAATCATCATTGATGCTTATGTGAAATTTTTTTTCATGACATTTGAGTATACCCAAATGTCACCCCCTAAAATCATGCGTTTTTACCTTTAAGTCATGATATAAAAGTCATGCTATCCTTAGTCATAACCTAAAAGTCATTTATGGGTAAAAAATGTACATTTTTGCTTATCTGCGTGCTTCCACGCGAGAGCAGGACGCTGAACGCGCTAAAGATCGTCTTCAGCAGTTTGTTTCAGAACGTGGACATCGGATTGCCAGCTGGTACGTAGAGAATGTATCTGGTGCGTCACTGAGGCGACCTGAGCTGATGCGATTGCTTGAGAACGCGGCTCCGGGTGATGCGATACTGATTGAACAGGTTGATCGCTTATCTCGCCTTGATGATGATGGCTGGAAAACACTTAAAGAGCTTATAAGTAGCAAAAGCCTGTCGATCATCAGCCTGGACCTGCCTACAAGTTATGTCGCGCTCGAGAACCATCGTGGAGACGAATTCACAGCTGCCATGCTGCGGGCTATAAATGCAATGATGCTGGATATGCTTGCAGCCATTGCACGCAAAGACTATCAGGACAGACGTCGCCGGCAGAGCGAAGGGATAGTTAAGGCGGTAGAGAGCGGAAAATTCAAAGGTCGTCAGCCGAATCTGCAGATGCATCAGAATGTCATTAAGCTGCGTCTGCAAAACGGGATGAGTATCAGGGAGACAGCTTCAATATGCGGCATCTCAGAGCGCCAAGTGATTAGGATTACGCAGCGCCATCTCAGTAACAGTGATCCCGAAGGGAAAGGGGTGGATGATGAAGCACACAGCATATGAGCGCGGAGCTCAGGCAGCGGGTCTGTATAAGAAATTAACAAAAACAATGAGGGTATCGAATGATGCCTGCATAAGCTGGGCCCAGAAAAATGGGCTACCAAACATTTTGGGACGATTACCCGTTCCGATAGCAATTTTCTGTTTGCTGATTACAGCTCTGCTTTGTGGGGTAGTAATAGGTAGCTTAATTGTTGTGGCAGCTATGTTCATTTATATGCTTTGCAACATAACTATCAGTAATGAAGACGGTTACAACAGTGAGCATAACCCCTCCTACGGCACGGAGTGGCGTAATGGTAGCGAG
This sequence comes from Erwinia sp. PsM31, assembly GCF_030433775.1. NCBI lineage: Bacteria > Pseudomonadati > Pseudomonadota > Gammaproteobacteria > Enterobacterales > Erwiniaceae > Erwinia > Erwinia sp. PsM31. The sequence goes on along the minus strand of NZ_JARUWZ010000025.1, from coordinate 61,997 downwards.
GGCACTGGAATCTATACTGGCCCGGAGCATGGCCCCGGACCTTCTTATCGTGTAGATAATGATGACGATGAAGATTAGAAGTCTCATGCATCTAATCTTGGGGGCAGTTTGGATATAGAAAATTATTGTACGGTAAGCCTGTTTTTTGTACATTTTTAGGGCTATTGCCGAAGGTCGTTCACTACTTACTTCATAGGCCGTAACCGTAGCCAGAGGCCTTATCGGCCACTAAGCGGACTAGATCAGCAAGCGATACATGCTTAACTCTTTTACGGTTTGCGCCATGCCTTGCCGTAGTAACGCTTCTAAGTATTCATCAACTGACATTGGCGGCCTCCTCAGATTGCTACGCTGCGTAGTTACTGCCGAGAGTACGAGCGCGCGATTTAAATCGAACAAATCCATCACAAAATCATCAGGATGCAATGCTTCTATACCGAAAGCATTAAGTGCCGGTGCCGGAAAATCTTTAAGATTGAACGTCACTATGATTTCAGAATTGCTACGAACAGAAGCTGCGACGACGTGGCGATCGTCAACGTCAGGTAAATCGACACTATCAATTAGCGGTTCAAAACCTGTAATCATCGCATCGGGAACAGCTTTATTCATCAGTGCGGCGGTGTGTTGAATCTGTTCCGGGGTTAAATCAGTCCTATTTGCCAAAAGATTCCGCTGCCATTCATCTTCAATAGTGGCTGACCATTTCGGCTGATACAGTCCAGTCAGCCCTAAGCGGATCAGTAAATCCCGTAGAAATGACGGGTAAAGTACGCAAGCATCTAAAACTACGGGATAAGGTGTGTGGTTCATTAGTAAAGTCCAAGCTCCTGGCTTAGATCTGCCAACTCCTGCATTGCTTTATTGCTTTCGCTATCTCGCTGATCTTTGTACTTCATCAAATCGGCGAAAAGCACGCGGCGGTGGCGACCTGTTTTATGAAAAGGCAGCTTCCCGTCTTCCAGCAGTTTCACCATGTGAGGGCGTGAAACATTCAGAATATTGGCTGCTTCCTGCGTCGTTAATTCTGCATGTACAGGAACAACTTGAACCGCGTTACCGAGGGCCAGTTCACCTAAAATCGACATAAGCAGCGTCAGTGAAGACGTTGGCAGTTCGATCTGGTGGGTTATGTTATCTGCGTCCTGAATTGCAATTTTTTGTGTTTCCATTTTTGTGGAGAGGTAGGCGGCAAGCTCCCTTTGTCCACGTACAGCTGCCTCAATCTCCCCTTTAGCCGGAAGGCTAAGGCTATCAAGAATTGAGTTTGTCATTTTAGTATTCCAGTTATCTAGTTGATTTGAATGTATAATTTTATGTGTATATGCGTATGTTTGTGATTTCAGTTTATGGCTTTAGTATGTGATTTCAGTTTATGGTCTTAGTGTGCGATTTTAGTTTTAGTGTTACAGCAGCTGTTAATAAATAGATTAGTCGAAATAAACGAAAAACGCAACAAACGAAACAAGCGAAACATACGAAATGCGCACGAAAGGCGATTATTGACGAGTGCGGCACTCTAGCCGTTTCGGTCTGGCGCGGGAGTGCACCCGATTGCTATAGGTAAACCTGTCTAAAAAACAGGCTTACCGTACAATAATTTTCTATATCTAAACTCACCCCATCTACACCGACGTTATAATTTCACGGCTCTTTTAGCGGTATCAACAGCACTACCGCCTGCTTTTTGCACATCAGAACTTCCGTTTTTAAGCGCACCATCAAGTGCTCCACCCACTCTGATACCTGCCCATGAAAGCGCACCCATCCAGAACGCCGGCAGCACCAGAAACATCGATGCCATCACGAAGTTCATGATCAGATCATCCGAGCTGTTCTGAAAGCCGGCCATGTTGAAACTGCTGTGTGTGTCCGAGCTGTAGAGCGCCGTCAGCAGCCAGCTGTCCAGCCAGCGCGCCAGCTCCCACCAAAACGTCAGGAAGTGCAGGGCGAATACAACAAACGTCAGTGTGATAACCGTCTTAATCTCATACGCAGAGAACGCCAGGATAAGCGGCAGAATGACCACTACGGCCATTAGCATCACAGCCTGGACCATTGGTAAGGCCTGTCGCATGGCGTCAAATGCCGGAAACGCCGCGAGGCTTCCAAGGGCCGTTCCTCCGATCGCCGCGACGCGTGATACTGAGTTATCTAGGGTGAAATCCGCATTGCCGCCGTAGCCGGCATAAACATGGCCGCCCTGTGAAACCGTCAGGCTCTCAGGGCTTACCAGACGGCGTACTACGGCCTCCCGGTAGTCGGTCGCATTGCCTCCGATCATGGTCATGGCTGCTGAAAGACGGGTCCATAAGCTAGGGTCAGCCTGGTCCACGACGCGAGCCTGCAGGCCGGTTTCGGCCTTGCTCCACCATTCGCTGCAGGTCGGATAGCCGCCCCGGCCGGTGTCCGGCCGCCCGCTGTCCCGGCTTTCGTTCCATGGAAACGCGGCGCGTGGTGTTTTTGACTGCAGGCTGCCGTAATAGCTGCCTAGGAACGTCTTACTGCCAATCCACTCAATGTCGCGCAGGGTGGCTTTATCCTTCGTCTGCCCCTGGTCCTCGCGCTTCCACATGTACAGCGCCAGGGAATAGCAGTCGTTGGTGAAGTCCTGCAACTCCTCGGCGAGTCCCTTGTTATTGATGCGCGTGTGTTGCACCTCAAAGCGGATCTGGCGCATATCAGGACGGCAGGGGATGGTGGCGACGGACGCCTGGGTGATGCCCTTTGCCAGCTTGTGCATCAGATACCACCACACAGGTGCGGCGGCGGTCTGGTCATTAAGGCTGGAAATCACGGGCGAATAGCCCGTGTCATCCGGTGCCTTCGGTGTCCAGGTCCCGCACGTCTGTGCGCGCGTGGCGTCATATTTGATGGTGCTCATGTCCACGTTCATCAGCGGCATACAGCAGGCAATTATGACCAGAAAGGAGGTGTAAATGGCGTGCTCCATCCGGGGAATGGACAGCGCCCCCTTGTTTCCCTCATCTTCACCTTCCTCCCGGACCTTCAGCCAGATGCCGATAAGGCGAAAGGCCACCGGGGCGGCAAAAAGGCCGGTACTGAGCAGGATATTCCACAAACCGTTATTAACGACCCAGCCGAGCAGGGTCAGGAAATACTCCAGGTAGCTGTTAGTCAGCATTATGATGCTCCCGTGCCGCTGAGCAGCACCAGTTCACACACAACGGCAAAAACCACGCTGACGGCGGCAATCCGCATTAGCGGCTGCCTGTACTGCGACCTGAAGCCGGGCGCGCGCAGGATCTTCACAAACCCCCACGTCAGGCCACCGTATACCGCCAGCCGCCACATCAGCCAGCCGTATTTTGCCTGCTCCATCCATTTGCTGAAGGCGGCCGTCTGGTCAGGATTTTTGATTGCGTTATCCGCAATAACGAGCGCGGCGAGCAACAAAATTAGCAGCGTGCCGGCAATAATCAGCGTGCGCTGCAGAAAAGGATGACGACGGAAAAACGAGGCGCGGCGCGCCTCCCTTACAGGTTTCATGGTGCGGGCCTCGCTCATTTGCTTTCAGTCTCAGGGACCGCCAGCCGGTTCATGCGGCTGTCAGTGTTGTCATCGCTTTGGGTCTGCGGGTTGCTATTTACACGGCCATTTTCGCGCTCGATAATGGTCAGCACGGAGTTACGGGACAGCTCGCGTTTGAGCTCCATTTCGTTACGCAGCGCGGTAATTTCCCTGTCGATGGCAGTTACCCGGCGGTCGCCTTCTTCAATGGCGGCTGTCTGGGAGGCAGCGTTCGGCTCTGACATGCCGGTGACGATCATACGGCGCATAATCAACGCCGTTTCTACCGTATCAGCCATTGCCAGCTCGCCCGCAAGCCGGGCTGTGAGTGCGGCATTGTCAGGATCACGCTGCAGCGCCCTGATAACGCCGGCTGTGATTGGCAGGCTGCCAGTTTTAAGCTTCGCCAAATTGGTGGCGTTGGGCGGCTCGCTGCCGTTAACCAGTTTAACCAACTGGTCCGTGTTCTCTTTTGTCGTTTCCTCAAGAATGGGGGCAAAGCCGGTGCCGGCCTGAGTGGCTCCCGGCTGCTGTTCGTCATCGCCACTGGTACACTGTGATGCATCGGCGCACGTGCGCAGCGAGCTGTCACCAACCACCTGCACCACGGCTTTAGCCGCCTCTTCTGCGCTGCCATATTTTGCGCACGCACCGCCGTTGCAGCTGCTGTTGCTGATTGGCGTGTTGCTTAGCACGGGCTGGCTGTTCATCATGTTGTAGCCGGCGGCGGCCAGATCGTGCGTAGGACGAATGGCAGGCTGATTTTGCCCGCCGCGCTTCTGTCCACCTATCCAGTTCTGTCCGGACTTGCCCTGCAGCTTTTCAGAGGCGTTGTTAACGCGTACCGCGTCGGCATCGCCACTGTTGACAAGCGATTTATACTCATCCATGACTGCGCTCTGGTTCCACTTGTTGTTGCCAGCAAAGTTCATCATGCGTTTAGACATGTTTTGACAGTTAAGTTGGGCCTTATCAAATGCTACGCTTCCCTGTAGCACACCGTTGGTCAGCATGTCGTACAGGCCCGGATTGGCGCGCTGTATCACCATGGCCGGCAGGCTGGCGACCGCGCCGGTGGCCCCCTGAATAACGTCGCTCATCAGGTTTTTATAGCCGCTGGTCACGCCGTTCAGCTGGTTACCCACTGTAGTTTTAAGATCGAAATTGCCGCACATCAGGTCACTGCTCCAGCCTAAATCCATTCCCAGTTTGCGCATGCTGCTGCGCGTGGCTGGCTGGGAAATTACGGAGCCTCCGCCGAGGGTGTAATAGAGCTTGTCAGATACCGCGCCGCTGACGTTTTTGCCGTAGCCGAACGCACTGTCGTTGACCGACGGCAGTGAAATGCCAAATGCGCCGGACCGGTTATCGTCATCAGCCTGTGCCATGCCGATCGATATGCTGACCAGGACCGCAAGAAACGCTGGCCTCAGTGTGGTTGTGTTCATGGTTGCCTCTTAAAAATTGGTTGCATACAGAAAGGTCTGGCCGCGACGTTTGCAGCAGCTGTAGGGCTGCCACAGGGCATAGGCTTCGTTGCCGTCCTGCGCCGTGGGATAGGCGCCGTCGGGGAATACGGCACAGGTAGCCGAGAGCGTGGGCGACAGACGCTGCCATTTATGATTGGCCGTGCCGGTGTTTTCTTTCACCTCGCCCGGCGGCCAGTAGCCCGGCTTACGGGTGCCCTTCAGCTGCTGATAAACGTGGATCTGCCCGGATCGGGTGATGATGTCGGCCACGCGCTGGGCGACGACGGCGGAAGCCTTGTCATCGTCCGTCTGGCTGACGAAGCCCGATCGTGGATAGAGGTTGCCCCACATGTTGGCGGCGGCCTGGCTGCCCAGCTCGCGCTGTCCGGGAATAAGCGCCTCCGGATAAAGCGATTCCGGCAGGCCCGTTCGCCACATAAGCGAATCGAGGGTGCTGAGGAAGTAGGGGTTAAATGCCCGGGCAGCGGTGTCGCAGGAGTAGCCGGCGATGCTGCCGCCAATCAGAGAGGTCGCCGGATGCCCGATGGCGTCTGCGTATTTAAATTTGATGTTTGACTGACGACGCCCTGCGTCCTTGATGTCGGCGGCATTGCCTCCGCCGGCGGCAGCGCCGCTGGTGAGTCCGCCGTCAACGGCTCCCGCAGCTCCGCTCATAAAAGCCGTTTCATGCCAGGGATTGCTGCCCGGTCCTGTGTAAGTTGATACCACCACCTCAGGAATATAATGCGTCACCTTAACCGAGGTTTTAACCGAGCAGCCAAAGGGCGTACACATCAGCCAGTAACAGACGCCACTCACGCGCCAGCTGATACAGTCCTGCGTCACCGCGCTGGCGATAATCGCGGCGGTATTGATGGCGGCAAACGTGGCGGGTGCGGCGGCCACGGCCAGAACCGAGGCCGTACCGGCGGCGGCGAGGTGCTTTTTGTATGACCCTGGCATCAGCCTGCCCCCTGCGTACGGTGCAGGCTGGCCTGCGCCACGTCAGCCGTGCCATATACTACGTCCCGATCATCAAATACTACGGCTGGGTACTTGTGCAGGCCAATTTCCCAGGCGTGGACCACCTGACGATAGGCGCCGGCAATTTGCGCCTGCTTCCGGGGCCAGTCGGGTGACTGAATGACCTGCTGAGCCTGCAGGGCGGCCTGCTGAGGATCTGACGATAGATCACCGAAAATAGCCTGCTGCAGACGATCTGGCCCATCCAGCCAGACAACTTCAGTATCGGCGGTAAGATTCAGGGGAGGGTGCTGAGCGTCGGTAAAAACGACGGTGCCTGCCATTACCTGGATCGGTATCAGCAGGGAAAAAAACAGGAGTGTCCTGATGCGCATTGCAAATCTCCGTCACGGGTATCAGGATGCCAGCGTGACAGCGCGTGCTCAGGGATTCAGCAGTAAACTCTATTTCGGATTTTGAAAATTTTCAGGTCACGCCAGAATTCGGCGTTTGAACAAAAAAGTATGCGACAGAACATTTGTAGTGACAGGTTTAACCAGGATGGAAAATTGCCTCCTGCGCTTTCAGGAGGCATTTGGACAAACAGATAAAAGCTGGACAGTGCAGATTTAATGTTAAATTTTCTTATTAATTTGAGCCATGCCAATGTCGAACTTATGATTTTTTGCTGCGTCCAGCACCTCTCCGAGCCCCTGACGTTCAGGTCCGTCCCGGCCATCAAGACCCTCGCCTTCAGAGCGATTAAATTTAACAAATTTATAAATGGTTTCAACGCAAAACTCAGCCAGTTCGGCTCGCGAGCTGGCACTATCATTTTCACGATTGTTTAAAAAATTCTCCAGTTCCTGAGCAATAGCAGTTGTGTTTTTCACTAAGTAACCCTCTTTGTGATTTATTGAAATAATATGATTGGATCATTGCTGGTTAGTGAAATTAATGTATTCCAGTATTTGGAAGCAAGATGAGACCAAGTATTAATTGAAAGCGGATGTTAATTAACGTGGATTAAAAGATTTGATTTGATGCTAAAAAACCGGCCAGATCGGCCGGCTAATTGATACGTCTGAGACGGGCATTACTCCTGAAAAATACTGCTAACCCAGAGCGTCATATAAACCATATCCGCCGCATCGGGCACGTTGACGTACCAGCGAGGCGAGTCAAATTCATTGTCCAGTGGCAGGCTGGCACGACCTTCCTGAGTCAGAAGAATGTCAGCACGCTTTCCCCGGCCATCTTCCAGATGAATGGCAACACAGCTGTTTTTCCCGATCCGATGCGGGTTACAGGTAATGGCGACCGGCGGCTGCAGGCGCTCCTTCAGCGCGCCTTTCATCGCCTCAAGTCGCTCCTGGGTGCTCTGCGTGGCGACAGGCTCACCCTGCGGATACAGGCCGAAAAGAGTCGGCGTGGGCGTCTCATCGGCCGCAGGTGTGTGTGTTACAGGGCTCGCGTATTTAAGCTTAATCATGCGGTCAGCTTCTCTCTTTTATCGTTGTATTCCGGCATCCCAGCCGACTCAGCCGTCATCAGTCCACGCAGACGATCCAGTTTTCTTGCTACGAGAATAGCAGCATCGAGCTCTGAACAGTTATGTTTACGCATCAGTGCCTTGCGCTCCGCTTTCTCTTCCTTCTCCGTCATGCCCAGCGCCAGAAACAGGCTGGGCGGCACGGCCCGGAACAGTGCCTGCATTTTTTTCGACAGCACCACGCCCTCGGTATAACACCCGGAAAGTTTGCTGGCAGACAGCAGCACGGTCTTTTCCTCCTCGGAAAGCGTGCGGAAGCGGGCGATGTCCTCAACTTCTTTCTTCGGCATGGTCAGGCAGATCCACCATTCGGCCATGTTCAGCATTTTACCTGCAGCCGCCGGGTAATCCTCCAGGTTCTGGGTGGCAAGCCAGAGCCACGCGCCGAGCTTACGCCACATCTTGACCACCTTGGTCATATACGGCGCGAGAAGCGGGTTAACGGTCACAATGTGCGCCTCATCCACGGTAAACACGATGTCGCGCTCACGATACTGGTCGCGTTCGGCAATATTGTTAACAGTATTGGTCAGGGATACCATAGTCAGCGCCATCTGCGCCTCGTAACCCTCGCGTGCAAGGTGGCCCAGGTCAATAAGCGTCACGTCCGCTTCCGGCCACAGCGCGCCCTCCTGATTGAATAGCTCGGCCTCAAAGCTGCCGGGCTGAGTGAACATGCCCAGCGACTCAGCCATTTCAGCTGCCTTTGCCCGACGCGACTCATTACGGATCTGGCCTCCTTCACTGGCCTCATCCACGGATATGCGGTTCAGTGCGTTCTGCAGATCGCCCGGCAGCATCTGGCGATTTTCATTCAGGCTCTGCCTTGCGGCCATCAGCAGCGCTTCGCGGATCATTGCCCGGTCGGCGCGTCTGAGCGCAGCGTCTTCCTTCGGGTCGCCGCCGGTGATCATCATGCGGGCTGAGATTTCCATTTCGCCCAGAATGTCGCGCTTCTCGTTGCCGTCTCCCTCTTCGTCCTCGTTGTCCTCGTCGATCTCAGGCAGGTCGCTTTCATTTACTGCCGGCGCCGGCGCGTCCACCTCAAACAGCTTGTGCGCGTCGGCGAACGGCGGCAGCGATACGCCGCTACCAGGCTTGACGCTGACCTTATTCACCGTGAGGCCAAGGCTTTCAAAGTAGTCCGCCGTCAGACCGAAGCTGTTGCCAGCCTCGGCGATAAACAGACGTGGGCGCTGTACGGCCATTAGCTGGCAGAGCATCGAGCACAGGGTGGCCGATTTACCCGCCCCGGTTGGCCCGAACAGCAGCATGTGCGCGTTCTGCGAGCGGTCGTGTTTGTTGAGCGGATCGAAGTTCAGCACGTCGCCACCCCGGTTAAAAAAACTGAAACCCGGGTTGCCGGTGCCGGTTTCACGTCCGGTGACGGGCAGCAGTCCGGCAAGGTGCTGAACCCACGTCAGGCGGGTGTACCAGTGCTTCTTGTCACTCTGGGGGTTAAAGCACATCGGCAGCGCGCGCAGCCAGGAGTTCAGCGGGCCAACTTCGTGCTCGGAGCGGACGGGCTGCAGCCCCTCGTTGAGCAGCACTGTGGAAAGCTCGATGCGCTTTCGATTCATGTCGGTCATATCCTTTGCACGCAGCAGGAACGTGATGGCGGAGCGGTACAGCTTGTGCCGGCTGCCCAGCAACTCCTTTACGGCGGCCACGTCCTGGCGCACACGTCCGGACTCGGTGTTTTCCCCGATGGCGTTCTTTGCCAGCCGGTTAAATTTCTCTTCCAGCGTGTCCTGTGGCTCCGCAATGATGGTCATACATAGCATCGTGCCTTCGGGAAACATGTCCATCAGAGCATTGACCTTTTTCTCGCCCCGGCTTTTCTCCCCGGTCAGCGTACCCGGCGTCGGCGGCTTACGCAGCCGCTCAACCGACAGCGCTGAATGCGCCAGATCGTCAAACCACCACACGCCGTTCTCTACGTCAGAACGTGGCGGCGTGAACAGCAGCGTCTCGGAGAAATCGTTTTCAACGGGGATCGTGCCGTCCGGAGTGTTGCGGCTATCCTCATAAGCCGCCGCACGGTAAAAGCTTTCCCTGTCCATGCCTTCCGGTGCCGGGTTAAACAGGCGTAGCAGCCAGGCATGGATCTGCAGGCCGTTCTGGCGCGTGCAGCCGATGTTGACGCTGGAGAGGGCGCCGCACAGCCTTTCGCATGCCTGGTTCAGCATGCTGACGGGAGGCATCAGGTCACGGCTGTTTTTATCCACCCAGCGGTATACGACCATGCGGGTCCGTCGTTGCTGGCCGCGCCAAGGCTGCCCGGTGATCAGCTTATCTTCAAAAAGCCCCTGCGGTCTGGCGATGCCGCGCAGGTGACTTTCGGTTTCCTGTAGCCACGCTTCGGTAAATTCGGTGTGCTGCGCGTGCGGCTTGACGTACCCGCGCAGCTTGTCCAGATAGGCGTCCATGTCGTTTTCGTCCTGGCAGAAAAACTGCACGATCCAGGGATTGGCCTCAATGTCATCAAAGCTGTCCTGCAGGGCGTCCTCAATCACATCACGGATTTGCTCAAGGCGTGTGTCGGGACGTCCCTCGGTGGCAACCGGGGTGATGTCGTACACCGCCCCAACCGAGACGCCATCGTCAAGCAGCAGGCACTGTTCTTCGTCCAGGAACTCCGCCCAAGGCAGGTAGTCCACGACGGACGGGTTATGCGCGTAAACACGCTTTTCATCATTCTGCGTCATATTTCCCGGACGCGTCAGCGGCTCCGGGATGCTTTTTTCAGGTGAATCTTGTCGCGTGTGCTGACTTTTTTTAAAGAGTCCGAACATTAGAGCGCCTCCGTGCGTTCGCCTGGCATCGCGTATTGCGTCTGGTCATAGAAAGGGAAAACGGTGCTGTAGCCCGGCACGGGCGTGTTGCCCTGCGCCAGGTGCGGGAAAACGTACATCACCATGTCTGGATTCGGCAGGCGCGGAAACTGCTGATTGATCTCCGACTCCTGCGTGCGGCTGTAACTGCGATCGTCGCCGGCGGCTGCCTGCTGTTCGCCGTCGGTCAGGGCGCGGCGCAGGGCGGCGCGCCCCTCCACGCCGCGCGACGGTCCGCTTTCGCCGTCCGTGCCCTTCCACAGCTCCAGCATGTTGCTGTCGCCCGCCGGAAGCATCTCATCCTTTGACGTGGAGCAGCCCGTCAGGGTGGCGGCCGCGACCAGTACAAAAACGCCAAGCGTTGCTGAAATCTGCATGTTATTTCTCCTCAGTCGAGCCCGCCGGTGCGGCCGTCTTCACCAGGCAGGGTGAAGTCGTAGCGCACCCTGCGGCCCTTGTCTTCATAGTCGATTGCCAGCTCGCGGGTGATGTGCACGGCGAGGTGCGCCCCCGGCTGAACGTAAATGGCGTCAAAGGTCTGGCCGTAGCGCTGCTTCACCCACTCGGTGATCTCGTCGGAGCTGCCGGAAAGCGCCTTGCCGAGCACGGCCTGTCCGGCGTCGCCGGTCAGCGTGGAGGTGACGCCGCCGTAGGCGTTGGTCTGGCTGGTCTGCTGGTTCTGGCCCACCGCATCGCCGGCGGCGCCGGCGGCGCCCAGCAGGCCCAGCGTCGGCAGGTACGTGGACGCGTTGGATTTACGCGTGCCGGAAATGCACGGAATGCCGTTCTCGTCGGAAATCCAGCCGATGCCGCCGTTTGTGCCGGTGTCTTTGTCGCCGTTGCGGGCGTTCTGACCGCTGCCGTTGCCCGCGCGCCCACTGCGGTCGGGCTTCGGCAGGGTGCGCACCGTACCGTCGGTAAACACGAAGGTAATGCTACTCACCTGGCCCCTGACGCAGGACAGGGTCCAGTCGCCCGAGGCCGTGCCGGACACGATCGCGCCCTCTACGTCCGGGAGCTCGATGCCATTGGCGGTCAGGTTGTCTTTACCGATAAGCACCTTGAAGGGATATGGGTCGGTCACGGTGCCGTTAACTGGCACGCGGCCCAGCAGGGCAGTCATGGCGCGGCTACCAATAAGTGTTGAGTTTTCCGGCAGGGTATAGACCGGCTCGGCCTCGTCTTCCTCACCCTTTTCACTGGTCGATCCCTTCACCTGCTGCTCGTAGTGTGCTTTCTGCTTTGTAATCGCATTGTCGCTCATGAATGAGGTCGGGAAGGCCGTTGTGCCGCTGGTGCCGGCACCGGATCCATTGCTGCCCTGGCCGGACGCGGCGCTTTTACCGTCCTGTGGCGTTACCCACATCATGCCGTCATTACCCGCCGCAGCCGGGCTGCCGTTCCCGCTTCCCATTCCGTCCAGCCCGAGGCCCAGCGGTATGTCGCCATCCTGGCCGGCGGTCTTGTCGGCCAGCCCTTTGCCGGTACTCTGCAGCTGGGAGGTCAGGTCGTTAATTTTCGACGTCAGCGTATTCTGTTGCTGACGCAGCTGCTTTTCGCGCTCGCTAAACCCTTTCTGTACGCCCTGTACCGCCTCGTTAACCTGTCCGGACACGTTCTGGTTGCGAGCGCGCAGCTTGCGGTTTTCTTCCAGCAGGTCGGCGTTCTGTTTGTTCAGTGTGGCTTGCTGCTGGCGCACGGCGTTGAGCGAGCCTACGATGGTTCGCAGTGTGTCCTGCGGCGTGTCGCCCTCAACCCCGATGGCCTTGAGCTCCTGCGGCGTCAGGTTCGCAAGCGCTGGCGAGCTCTGCGCTGAGGGCTGCGCCGGTTCGGACGGTTTGCTGTTGTGGCCTTTAACGACCACAAAGACGCCGGCAATCAGCACCGCCGGCACCAGGACCTTGACCAGGCCGTTTGACTTAATCTTCATAGCGGTTCACCTTCTGGGCGGAACGGACGGCCTTGCGGGCAGTAGAGGGCTCACGCACGAATGCCTCATCGGCGCGGCCGGCGGTGACCAGGTAAAGCGTGGTGGTATCTTCTGGCGTGCCGGCGGCTCCCAGCCAGCGATGCTGGAAGGTGGCGGTGACGAACTGGCCCTGTAGCTCCCGCGGATCGAGCACGATCTTTTGCGGGGAGTTGTTACGCACCCGCAGCGCCACCACCGTACGACCGGCCACACCCCAGCCGGCCACGGGTGACACGGTCACAGGCGCCGAGGGGTAAAGCGTGGTGATTCGCGACGGCAGCTGCGGATTAACCGGATGAATACCCGACACCCCTTCAACCGTGCGTACGGGGGCGTAAAGGTTCTGCGCGGCATAGCGCGTCAGTAGGACAGGAATGGGCGCCTTGTAGCTGACTTTTTTACGTTTAGCCTGCGGTTTATCTCCCTCCGCGCCGGACGCCGGGGAGCTGGCTTCAGCGGCGCTGCTGGCCGTGCTGACGTCGCCGCTGTAGATGATTTTGACCGGCTCGGTCGGGCCTTTACCGGTGGCGCGAACGTCCAGCAGGATTACCTCGCCCGATTCCATGTCCTGCAGCTGCAGGCGGGTTGGCGGGAAGTCGCTTTCAGCTCTGAGGTAAACCGCGCCGCCGGTGCTCTGCACACGCAGCTTGCCGTTGAGCGCGGGCGGAAAGCCGACGCGTACGTTTTTGTCAGCAAAAATAACGCGCTCGGTGCCTGTTTTCAGGGGGATCTGCAGGGGAACGCGTTCCCACTTCATCAGCTCGTCGGCGCGGGCAGATGCTGAGCTGAGTATCGCGGCGGGCAGCAGTGTGAGCGACAGCGCCACCAGGCAGGCGCGGGAGCTGAAGGTCATCTTTGAGCAAATCATCACAATGTTCCCTTATTTTCTGCCTTAGAAAGCCGTTGCGGGATACCCTCGTAGCAGTCCAGTGCCAGCCCGAAGGGATTGGTTTCGGAATCGCCGTCCCAGCGAACGACTCTCAGCGGATAGCGTACCGTTGCGCGCTTGACCGGCTCGGTGAGGTAGTATTCATCCGCAATCAGATCGAGGCTTACGACCCAGTTGTCCCGGTCGATAACCTTGACGCTTTTAGTGGTGTAACCCCTACCGGGGATTTCATAAACAACGCGCACGCGGTCAGTCAGCTCGCCTTTGGCATCCCGCTGGTTTGAATCCTCTTTAAGAAACGCCTTGCACTGAGGCGTGAGGTACGGTGAGAGCGACTCAATACGGGCGGGATAGTCCACTTTGCCGTTTTTCGGCCAGGCGTTAAGTTGCTGAAAAATATAATACGTAAAGCTGTAAACGGTCGGCGGTGGCACTTCCCACACGGGACGCGTGCTGCCCTTGCGCAGATCGGGCGGAATATGAATGGTCAGCTTCTCCGGGGCGCGCATCCAGCCACCCAGAGCGGTCATCAGCAGTATCAGCAACACGAAGCAGGCCGCCCTCAGGGTAAAAATATGCTGATCGCGGCCCTTAACCGCGTGGCGAAAACGACTCATTTGGTACTCCTGATTGGTATACTCCGGCGCACAGACCAGCGCCGGGAATCGACGATCAGTTTCGGATCACCGATCCCCATGTGGCGCTTTCTGAGCGCGAACATCTGCCAGATATAGTTCTCGGGCTTGCCGCGCTTTTTGCGGGCAAGCCACTTTCCGCCAAAGCTGATGAACACCAGCGGAAATAGCAGGCTCCCCGTGGGGATAACCAGCCAACTGAGAAAAAGTGCAAAGGGCAGTGAAATGATCAAGCCCAGAACGACTCCGATGCAGGCAGCCAGGCCTAACTCGGGGGTGGTAAACCCCCGGAATACGACTGGCTCTGAATTGAGACGATCCGGCATATCTCGGATGGTCGCCATTCACACCGCTCCTTATCAGGTAACAATTTCGGCGGATTTGCCCAGCAGCCAGATAACCAGAACCAGCAACACTACGCCCACGATCATAATTCCGCCGAATTTACCCCACGTGGCGCGCCCGTCGCGGACCTCGCTGAACGTGGTGATGCCAGCTTCCGCAACCTTCAGGAAGCACACGGCGGCGATGATGAGGCCGATGAGAATGATGCCGTCCTGAAAATAACCTTTGATAGTAGTCATCAGCCCGCCGCCGCCGCCGCCCGAGGTTGGGGCTTCAACAGCCGGCAGATCCGCCATAGCATTACCAACCGACAGAGCACTCAGGGTCACCAGCGTGGTGGCACGGGCCCAGCTTTTACGCACGCCGGAACGCGTAATGGAAACTAAAGACGCAATGTTTGACATGATATTTCCTGTTTAAGTGATTGAAAAAAATTAACTTCCGAACATCCAGATACTGATTACGACTAAAACGATGCCCCGTATAAAAAGGCTTTTTACTGCTGATTCCCTCACCCGCTGGTTGGCCCAGCCCGAGTAAAGGTCAATGGCGGCCCAGGCGACCCAGGTAAACAGCGTGGAGAACAGCAGACCAAGACATAAGAGGTGCATCGCTGCGGGGTCCAGATCGCCCGAAGCTGCCTTAAAGGCCATCACCTGCGCCTGAGTCATTGCCATCAGGGACGCTCCCGACGGTAATTGCCCGAAACGCCCGACAGATCGCGAGGCTGTGCCCGGGACGGCTCAATGTAACGATCGATGCCGGCGCTGATGGTGCGCAGATCTGCCGTGGCGCGCTGGTAGTCAAAGAAGTAGCGGCCACGTTCTGCGGTATCCTCCTGAGCGGCGGCCACCCGGGCACGCTCCAGCGACGCCTGCACCTGAACGATCATGCGCTGGGCGGACGCCAGCTCATCCTTTTCAGATGCCTGAGCTGACAGCGCCGTGAGAGATGAAAGGCCCAGCACGCCGCCATACAGAAAAAGTCGAGCTACCGGGCGATAAGATTTCATATGCACCTCCATTGGTTGTTTGGTGCGGTAAGGATGCGGAATCCGGCTGGACGGGTCAGCCGTTAACTCATTACCCGAAAATGAAAATTAATTGGGAGGGGTTGAAGCGGGGTGAAGTGGTTAGAATGTTTTAGGGTGTTGTAACTATTAACTTCTGCTGTCGCACCGCTTCGCGGCTTGCCTGCTGACGACGTTACCCGAAACGAGTTCAGGTAACGTCGTCCAGCCTGGTAAAAGCAGTGGTTACGCTATTAAGACATTAAAGTCCGCTATGAGCGAAAAGCGGATATTCACATATTAGTTCCGGTGGCCAAATTTAGTGCGCCACTACAGAGTCGATTGACACCTATCCTTTAAATCTGGTCGGCCTATGCATAACAATCTATTTTTGAAGTCAAGGTTAGGACAGCTCTTCCCGCTTAACTAATGGAACGCTGTAATCAGGTCGAATACTCTTTGAACCCGGCATAGCTCGCATCTCTTGTGGAAAATGCCAGATATTAAAATCCTTATTCGGGAATGTATCGTAATGGAATGAATCCCACCCAAGCAGAGCAGCCATACGTTCAAAGGCAAGCTCCTTAGCCACTGATAGTTCCAGCCGAGGATTAAGATACTTCAAGTACCCAGAGTTTACAGCTCCGGTCAGAATGTCGACAACCTGCAATCCAAGATGATGCTTAGAGTCGTGCATCGTGACAGACTTAACCAGCTTCTTCATCCCTGCCCTCGCCAGCATATTGTTAGCAACAATACCTGTCACTTCATCATTCTTTTTGTACTTATCGATCTTCTGGTCGATGATGACCTCAACGTCACTCTTGATCTGTTTAGCAACGTTCTTAACGAGCATTGTGTACGTCTGGTAAAAAGCCAGCTCCCTGTCCGTCTGCCAGTTGTTGTAGATGTTCTTAACTACAACAATCGAGTGGAAGCAGCACGAGTTCTTAAGCACTATAGCAAGCAGCTCAATGCAGATGTTTGCCTGCCCTGCACTATTCTTAATCTTGGACCACTTCAACTCACCGACAATCCCGTACTTATCTTTTAACTTCTGGACGCGCTCATTGAAGATGTGCAACGTATCTTTACGCACACATAGCAAACCAATGCCGTAACAGCGGTCACTTCCTGTCGTACCACTTTCATCGCCAAAAGCCACGTATTCCATACAAATACCCACTCAAAATTGAATGGGTATTTTATGCTCAACCCAAGCGACAGACAATGTTTGTAGGTCTACTCAGGATCACTCAGGTATTTAATGTATCAATACGTTCGCACAATTTACTCATGGTACTTGACGAGCAGGACGAAGGTCTTCTATGAGCGAAAAGCGGACGTCATCATATACCGGAGTTTGCATGTAACTCGCGTAAAACAATCCCCAGTGTTAATTTGTAAGTGAACCTGTTAAGCAAAACCAATGTTTGAATGGTTAGTGGAGAGATCATGGGCGTAGAGTTATATATAACACGGGCTGATTTTTGGGCTGAAAATGAAGAAGCACAAATAACTCCTGAGGAGTGGCTTTCTCTCATTGATAGTGACAACGAATTAACGATAGACCTTAAAAATGGCGATTATCATGCTTTGTGGTTGGGTGCTTCATCGCATGATGAGGCATGGCTTGACTGGAACGATGGCAATATTTACACCAAATGGCCAGACACGCAGCTATATAGAAAAATGTTAGACATTGCCGGGTTCCTCGGCGCTCGGGTAATGGACGACGATGGTAATATTTACAGCGATCCATCTGCCTGGGAATATGACTCTCCTTCTACTCCTTAACGTCCGCTTCTGGCACAAAGCGGACATCTGCGCATGGTAAGGTATGCTATTAGCTAAAAGCGGAGAGTGGCCTTAACTCTGACACAGAGTTGATTTGCTTTTAATGAGTGATAACCCCTCATACAGGCCAGTGTGCTATCAGGCTCTCACTGCCTTCAAAATTCAAGAAATTAATGAATATTATTCATAGCTCTAATCCCTCTGCATACCATTATCCGGCAGGATAAACACGTTAGCATACGTCTGATTATTCATATCAAAGCGGACTGCCATGCTTAACCCTCAGGCTCCAACACAGCCAGCGACAACCAGTAAAATCGGTTTTTCTTTTTTGCTAATTCTCAGTGCCTTAATGGCCGTTACTTCCTTATCAACCGACATTTATCTTCCTGCCATGCCTGTCATGGCCACTGATTTACAGGGCGATGCAGAACTGACGATCACGGGTTTTCTGATTGGGTTTTGCCTTGCCCAGCTCATTTGGGGGCCTCTTAGCGATCGCTTCGGTCGACGCCGGCCGATGTTTTTCGGGATGGGATTATTCGTTATAGGCTCGGTAGGTTGTGCGTTATCAACGGATATTACACAGATTGTCTTCTGGCGCGTTTTTCAGGCATTGGGGGCCTGTACCGGTCCGATGCTGGCGCGAGCAATGATTCGCGACCTGTTCAGTCGTACCCGTGCAGCACACATGCTGTCTACCCTGATGATAATCATGGCAATAGCGCCGATCGCCGGGCCACTGGTTGGCGGGCAAATGATTAAAGTCACCTCGTGGCACACCATTTTCTGGCTGTTGGCGATTATCGGGACATTATTGCTGATATCGTTATTCTGGTTACCGGAAACGCTTCCCGCGGAAAAACGTATACAAGCTTCCGTACCCGGCGCTTTTCGGAACTACAAATCATTACTTACCAACACCAGTTATATGCGTTTTACGTTATGCCTGACGTTCTATTATGTCGCGGCCTATGCATTTATCACCGGCTCGCCGTTTGTGTACATCACCTGGTTCGGTGTTGATCCGCAACATTACGGCTGGTTATTTGCCGTAAACGTTGTTGGATTGATGGCAGTGAGCATGGTTAACCGACGCCTGGTTCACCGCTATCCGCTGGAAACGTTGCTCCGGATTGCTGTATTCATCGCTGCTATTGCAGCATTAGCGCTGGCAGTTACAACTGGCTTGGGAGTTGGCGGTATCAGCGTGATTGTGGCAACTGTCTTCGTGTTCTTCTCCATGAATGGCATTATCGCCGCAACGTCTACGGCCTGTGCACTGGACGCTGTACCTGAAGTTGCAGGCTCAGCATCAGCCTTAATGGGCGCGCTGCAATACGGTAGCGGTATCGTCTCATCGCTGCTTCTGGCACTATTTAGCGATGGCACACCATGGACAATGGGCTGGATTATCGCGTTGTTCACGGCAGCCAGCGCCCTGATGGCACTGACAGTGAAGGTAAAAAATCACGCTTAGTTATCGATGCCAGGTAACACTTTCCTGAACAGGAATTCGTCCTTCCCTGTAATGCAGGGAAGGATGAGTTTTATCTGGCGTACCAAACGAAATGCCGTAAAGCAGCCTGAAATTCTCAGGGACATGTAAGATCCGGCGCACCGTTTGCGCGAAGTAACTCAGTACTGCCTGCGGGACTCCCGCATAACCGCGAGCCGTGAGCGATAGCAGGAACGTCTGAGCGTACATGCCGGCGTCTGAGGCAACGCGAACGTTATCGCCTACAACAGGAATGAACAAAAATGCCACATGGGGTGCCCCGAAAAATCTGACATTGCGTTCGACCACTTCTGAACGACTCAGCGTATCGCCGCGCGCAACACCCAGAGCCTGGTAATAGGAGCGTCCCTGTTCTGAAGCCCTTTCCCTGAATGGCTCAGGATAGGCTTCTTTATCAAAGGTGAAATCGGAACTGTCGTTTCCGGCCCTGAGATCCGCAGTCAATGCCTGGCTTAACTCTTCAAGCTTATCTCCCATGACGATGTGCAGGGACCAGGGTTGCGTGTTGCAGTTGGATGGCGAGCATTGTGCTTCATACAGAATGTCTTCGAGGACATCATCGGGAATAGGAGATGGAAGAAAGGCTCTTGCTGAATGCCTGCTTTTAACAACGTCACTGAATGTTGGCTCTTGCGAACTCATTTGCTCCTCCGCCTGAAAGTGATCTTAAGAGAATGTATCGCTCTCTCCGGGCCCATCCTGTCACAACCGGCTTTTAATGATCATTCCTTGTTTCTGATTAAGCCTATGAATTTTATTCATAGCACCTATTTTCGTAGCGCAATTATCTTTAGCCACAACTTCGTTAGTCTGGATATATCACTTAAATGAAAAGAGTGAAGTGAAGCGGGAAGTAACGGCAGGCAGGCGATATCCCCCAGCCGGACAGACCGGGGTGTCCTCGGAGGCTGACTAAATATTCTTATCGAAGAATACGTCTAATTTTTGCATTGCCTGATCAACATATCCGGGAACCCAGTAAGTCTCTATATGGGTTGCACCGTCGATAAGGAACAGCTCTTTGTTCTTCGTACCGGTCGCTTTAGCAAAGGCAGCTTCGGTCATATACAAGGTATCTGCCTTTGTACCGGCAATCATTAACAGCGGTTTATTGATGAGGTTGATATGGTCTGTCACGTCAAAGTTCATCAAATCCAGCAGGCTACTTGTCGTGTATTTAAAGGTAGAGTTCGGGTGCGCGTGGGTTTTCCAGTAGTACTCATAGCCTTGTCGGTATAAGGCAAAAGGTAATTTAGCGATCTGTTCATCAGTCAGATTTGCATCGCCGGAATAAAGAACCTTCCCTCCGGCAGCTTCCTGAGCCCGCGCGTCAGAAGCCTGCTGCAGCCGCTGCTGGACAGTATCCAGCTGTGAATCCTGTAAACCATTACGGCGTACAAGCCCTGAATTAAACATGCTGACTGTTGCGATCGATTTGAACCGTTTGTCCGTTTCGGCTGCAACAAGTGAATACCCACCGCCGCCACAGATGCCAAGCAGGCCGAGGCGGGACGTATCCACCCCCGGATACTGGCTGATGTAGTCAGCCATACCGTGAACATCCTCAATGCGGTTTGCAGGCTTATCCACACTACGAGGTCTGCCACCGCTGCCGCCCTGCCAGGCTGCATCGGCAGTAATAGTAATGTAACCATGCTCAGCGAGGCGTTGCGCATACAACCCGGCGACCTGTTCTTTCACACCACCATTGGGGTGTGCGACCACCACTGCAGGGTATTTTTTTGCAGGGTCGTAATTGGCCGGGGTGTAAACATTCGCGGCAATCTGGATGCCATGCAGATCGTATTTTACCGGATGGATGTTGACCTTGCCTTTGACGTTCTCAGTGATGGCACCGTCATAAGCGAGCGTAAAGGGGTTTTTTTTGTAGTCAGCCGCATTGACTGAAGTCGCTCCGGCTATTGCCGTGAGCAGTATTGCGCTTATAAGCGTGAATTTCATGATCTCTCCCGATGCGTGTCAGCCCGGCTCTGCAGGCTGCGGTATCAAATATGCAGTCCCAGATTAGGAGCGGGGGGCTGTCAGCATCGTGACAGAGACATAACATTTTTGTCAGGAAGCGTTATCTGGCAGGCAACCTTTTCTGACAGGGCTGTCAGCCAGCCGTCAGCATTATGTTGGCAATCAGGGAGCAGAATGTTCTCTGGTTAAATGGGATTCATATTCAATTTGCTTCGAAAAGGAATGGTCCATGAAAAGTCAAAACAACCCTGCAATGCCCACACGACGTAAGCTGTTATTCGCCGGGGCCGGTATTGCCGCCGCATCAATTGTTCCTCAGGCAACGGCGGCGGGGAAATCCTTTCAGGTCGATTCAACGGGACACAGTAGCCAGCGCGTTGCGGCAATGAGCAGACGCAAACTCGGTAATCTCGACGTTTCTGCCCTTGGCCTGGGCGTGCAGAACATGAGCCGTAAATATGATACCTCTGTCCCGTGGCGTCCTGAGATGGTGAAGGTTATCCGCCGGGCATTTGATGAGGGTGTAACGTTCTTTGACGCAGCAGAAGCGTACGGACCCTTTGAAGTAGAGAAAATCCTCGGGGAAGGCGTTGGCCCTTTCCGGGATAAAATCGTTATCGCCACCAAGTTTGGCTGGAATATTGATCAGCAGACAGGTAAACGCCTGCCTGGCCTCAATAGCCGACCGGAGCATATCAGGCTGGTAGTAGAAAACATGCTTAAGCGCCTGCGTACCGATCGCATCGATTTACTCTATCAGCACCGGGTCGATCCTCAGGTTCCGATCGAAGACGTCGCCGGTGTCATAAAGGATTTAATGGAGCAGGGGAAAGTCCTGCACTGGGGTCTGTCCGAAATGGGCATCAATACGCTGAAGCGGGCGCATGCGGCATTACCTGTCACTGCCGTACAAAGTGAATATTCCATGCTCTGGCGAGGACCAGAAAAACATGTGCTTCCGCTCTGTGAGGAGCTGGGGATTGGATTTGTGCCTTGGAGCCCACTAGGCGTACAGTTTTTAACAGGCTGGATTGATGAAAAAACCCGATTTGCTGCAGGTGATATACGCGCCATAGAAACCCGCTTCTCCCCCGACAACCTCCCGCATAACTTACAGCTGGTTGAGTTACTGAAAACCTGGGCGATAAGAAAAGACGCCGCACCGGGTCAGATTGCGCTGGCATGGCTGATGGCACGTAAACCCTGGATAGTCCCGATCCCGGGAACCACAAATAAAGACCATATGCTGCAGAACACGGCTTCTGCTGCCGTCTCGCTGACACATGCTGAGATGACCGAGCTGACCGGTTCACTGGACGCTATCACCGTCCGGGGGCAACGGCTGCCGGATGCCGTTCAGGTTTATTCAGATGTTGAAGCTCCGCTGAAAAGTTAAGAGGAAGTCCCCGTCATGCGCCTGTTGTTAGTCGAAGATGAAGAAAAAACGTCAACCTATCTCAGTCGTGCGCTGGGTGAATCGGGTTTTACGGTGGATGTTTCTGCAGAGGGTGCAGAAGGTCTTCATTACGCGCTGGAGTTCGACTACGACGCGATAATTCTTGATGTGATGCTGCCGGGGATGGATGGCTACCGGGTACTTGAAGGCATACGCGCCAGTAAACAGACCCCCGTACTGATGTTATCTGCACGGGGCTCGGTCGATGAGCGCGTCAAAGGACTCAGGCTTGGCGCAGATGACTATCTCCCCAAACCGTTCTCGCTTATCGAACTGGTAGCTCGTATTCAGGCTCTGGTACGTCGCCGGTCAACAGATGGTGCCGACATCACGCAATTACAGATTCACGATCTGCAACTCGACCTGCTGGCTCGCAGGGTGTTTCGTGCCGGAACGCGACTTGAACTGACCGCGAAGGAATTTGCTCTGCTGAGCTTTCTGGCCCGTCATCAGGGCGAGATTCTGTCAAAGATGATGATCGCTGAACAGATATGGGACATGAATTTTGACAGTGATGCCAACGTAGTTGAGGTTGCCATTAAACGTCTGAGGGCAAAAATTGATGCCCCGTTCGACATTAAGTTACTCCATACCGTGCGCGGGATGGGGTACGTTCTGGAAGTAAGGCCAGTATAAATGAAGGGGATAAGCATGATAAAGCGCGCCATCTCAGTCCATCTGGCATTGATGTTTGCATTATCGGCACTTCTGATTGTTTCTGTTATCGGCATCCTGCTAAGAAGCTCATTACATGAATCCCTGCAAAAGCAAATGCACAACGAGCTGCTGTTTCGGGAATCATTAATGAGCCCGTGGATCACCGCCCGAACCTCAGCTGACGGCTGGTCAGTGCTTGCCAGTAAGTTCACCGTTCTGACCAATTCCGAAGGTGAGCGCGTTCGCTACTGGATTGTCAGTGATGATCCACGGTTCAGTATCGGTGGTACACCGCCAGTGGGAGTCGGGTGGTCTTCTTTACAGGAAGGCTTCAATAAAATGCCCGGCGCATCCGACGGAGCTTGTTCACTTTTCCTGTTAGTGAAAACTATCCCCCAAAATGGTGAAAGACCTGAGTTGCGCTATGTCGTTGCCATCGACTCCACACCGTATATGGGCACACTCAATGCGTTCACCCGCACTCTGCTGATTATTACCGCACTGGGTGTCTTTGTTGTCGCTTTACTGGGTTATATGGTCTCAAAAATCGGCCTGCGTCCGGTAGGCGCCCTTAGCAAACAGGCGCAACAACTCGCCCCTGGAGACCACGGCCAACGCCTTGATACCACGAGATTACCCGAAGAGTTGCAGCAACTCGCCTCGTCATTTAACGGCGTGCTGGAGCGTCAGGAGATAGCGTGGAGACAACTCGAAAGTTTTAATGCGGATGTGGCCCATGAACTCCGAACGCCGCTGACAAATCTTATTGGCCAGACGCAACTGGGGCTGTCACGCCGGCGGTCGCATGATGAACTGGAAGAGTTACTCGGTTCTAATCTCGAGGAGCTTGAACGTATGACATCGATCGTTAACGACATGCTTTTTCTGTCACATGCTCACGCAGGTGAACATGCTTCTCAGCTTGCCCGGGTCTCCCTGCGGGAAGAAACCCTCAAAACAGCGGAATATGTCGAACCCTCGTTTGCTGAAAAACAGCTTTCACTGGACGTTGAGGGCGATGTCATTGCGCATATTGACCGGCGGTTATTTCACCGCTCCCTGGCTAATTTACTGGAAAACAGTGCAAGGCATTCACCTCCGGCAAGCACGGTGACCGTCAGGCTGAGCGAAAAAAAGAATTACGCCTGTGTTGAGGTATCAAATCCGGGAGAGCCCATTGCAGCAGAGCATTTACGTCGACTTTTCGAACGGTTCTATCGGGTCGACATCTCCAGAGCCAACAGTGATACCCATCATGGGTTGGGTCTTTCTATCGTACGAGCCGTCGCCATTATGCACCGGGGAGATGTCTTTGCGCGCAGTGAAAGTGGCGTCAACACGTTTGGACTGAACTTTGCAATGCAACCCGGAAAAGCGTTCTGTGATGTTCTTCCTGAGGTGGAATCCGGAATACATTTAACTGACACAATTGTCAGGAGATCGTCAGCCTGACGACATGCCACTCTCGCTAGAATCATCGCAGGCTTTCCACCTCATGACTGATAAGGACGCTTTGCATGATCAGACATTTACGCTACATCGGGCTGTTACTGCCTCTTTTTACTGTCCCATCCTGGGCTGCGGAGCAAAATACCTCAGCTCAGAT
Source organism: Erwinia sp. PsM31 (assembly GCF_030433775.1). Lineage (NCBI taxonomy): Bacteria > Pseudomonadati > Pseudomonadota > Gammaproteobacteria > Enterobacterales > Erwiniaceae > Erwinia > Erwinia sp. PsM31. Next base: position 37,783 of record NZ_JARUWZ010000025.1, on the reverse strand, counting down.
TGCTCCAGCTGGAAGTCAGGCCGCAGTATATGGACCTGCGGAGAATTTTACCGGGCGCGTCCGGGTTGATCCTCTCTTCAGACCTGATAACAACATGAGAGTATCAGGCGCTTACGTCACCTTCGAGCCGGGTGCCCGCTCCGCCTGGCATACGCATCCGGCAGGTCAGCGACTCATTGTCACTGCCGGCGTCGGGCTCACGCAGCAGGAAGGTCAGCCTGTGCAGGTAATCCGCCCTGGTGATGTCGTCTCCTGCCCTCCTGGCGTCAGGCACTGGCATGGTGCTTCGCCTGACAGCGCCATGACGCATCTGGCGATTACGGGGATCGTCGATGGCAAAAGCGCTAACTGGATGGAGACGGTGACAGATGAACAATACCATGCCCATTAAAGCATTGATGGCAGCGGTACTTCTCACCGCTGGTTTTGGTCTCCTGACAAACGTTGCGTCAGCGGCGAAAGGAACCTCAGAAATGAACCAGGAAAAAACCGTTTCAGAAGCGCTGACGACCCGTCAGCAGGCTATCCCTTTGATTGCAGCATCAATGGCCAGCAGTCAGATGGATAAGCTGGACCGTGCACTGAATCAGGGACTGGATGCAGGACTCACAATAAACGAGGCCAAAGAAATTCTCGTGCAGCTCTATGCTTATACGGGTTTTCCTCGCAGCCTTAATGCCCTCAGTGCACTGATGAAGGTTGTTGAAGCGCGAAAGCAACGCGGTATTAAAGATGTTGAGGGTGCAGAACCTGCTTCTCCCATCCCTGTCGGTGATGAACTTCGTCAGATCGGCACCGCTAATCAGACCAGAATCTCAGGGGCACCCGTCCAGGGGCCACTTTTTGATTTTGCCCCGGCCATTAATCAGTTCCTGCAAACCCACCTGTTCGGCGACATTTTTGCCCGCGATAACCTCGACTGGCAAAGCCGCGAGCTGGCAACGGTCGGCGCACTGGCGGCCACACCAGGCGTTGAAGCCCAGCTGTTATCGCATACGCGAGCCAGCATGCGGGTCGGCCTGACGGCAGCGCAGCTGCGCCAGCTGGTACAGGTTCTGCGTGAACATGACGAAAATGATGCCGCCATGCGTGCTGAAAAGGCGCTGCAACAGGCGCTCGCAAACAATTAGGAGTGGGTTATGGAGCATGATCCTAACCGCAGAATGTTAATCACCGCACTTGCCGGGCTCACGCTGGCGAACGTTTCACTGGCATCGGCGGCGCCCGGAACTGCTAATGTTCAGGGCAACAGCCGTATTCTGGTGGCGTATTTTTCCCGTAGCGGCAATACACGGGTCATTGCGGGTGTCATTCACCGAAGCCTGAAAACCGATCTGTTTGAAATCGAACCGGCTGCACCTTATCCGGAAGACTATTTTAAGACCGTTGAGCAGGCGAAAAATGAGCGAGCCCGGGGAATAAAACCGGCTTTAAAGAATAGCGTGCCCGATATGGGACGCTACGAAACTGTCTATTTAGGTTTCCCCGTCTGGGGAACCAGCGTGCCGCCCGCAGTGCAGACCTTTCTGAGCGGCCATAACCTGGCGGAGAAGTTGCTTATACCTTTCATTACCCATGGCGGTTACGGCAAAGGTGACAGCGACGATATTCTTGCAAGCCTTGCCCCGGATGCGCATCGGGAAAAACCTCTGGTCATTGAATGTGATCAGGAACGAAGAACCACGGAAACGGTAACGAGCTGGTTAGAGACGATACGCAGCTGATTATGCGTACTCATAAAACTCTCAGATAAGGGTAATCACAGGGGGCCAAATAATCCTCTCTGACAACTCAGATATGATTGAACGCCAAACGTAACAGAGGACGTAATCTTGAAAACAATCTTAAAAACGCTGGTCATTTGCGTGATGGCAGGTGGTCTGGTGACTCAGTCCATTTATGCCGCGCCTCTGGTCATTAAGGACCAGGGAAGCTTTTCTGCCGGTGGTACTGTCATCACCGCTCCCGGGAAGTTTGACGCAACGAAGCCGCTGGATTCCGCCGGTCAGACTTATCATGGCGATCATGCATCAGTGTTCTACCAGATCCCGGAGAATCCTCATAAATATCCCCTGGTCATGTTGCATGGCGCAGGCCAGTTTTCGCGTACCTGGGAAAGTACGCCGGACGGTCGTGAAGGATTCCAGAACATATTCCTGCGTCGTGGATTCTCAACGTATCTGGTTGACCAACCGCGTCGGGGCAGTGCGGGACGCACAACGGCAGAAGGCACTGTAACGCCGAAGCCGGATGAGCAGATGTGGTTCAATCAGTTCCGTGTAGGTGTCTGGCCAGACTATTTTAAAGGCGTCCAGTTCTCTCACGATAAAGAAGCCCTGAATCAGTATTTCCGCCAGATGACCCCGAATACCGGGCCATTTGATATCAATGTAATATCTGATGCCATGTCCGCCGTAGTGGATAAATCTGGTCCGGCTATTCTCTTCACTCACTCTCAGGGCGGTGGTCCCGGCTGGTACACTGCAATGAAAAACAGCAAGGTCAAAGCCATTGTCGCCTTCGAACCGGGTAGCAGTTTTGTTTTCCCGGAGAAAGAATTACCTGCACCAATGCCAAGCGCATTTGACACGCTGAAAGGTGAACCTGTTCCGATGGAACAGTTTATGGCGCTGACTAAAATCCCCATCCTGATTATTTATGGCGATAACATACCGGATAAGCCTGTAGCTATGCCGGCTCAGGACAGCTGGCGAGTACGTCTGGCTATGGCCCGCGAGTGGCGCGATGTGGTGAACAAACATGGCGGAGATGTGACAGTGACGCATCTGCCTGAAGCGGGAATCAAAGGTAATACCCACTTCCCGTTCTCTGACCTGAATAATGTGCAAATCGCTGATTTAGTCAGCCAGTTTCTGAAAGAAAAAAATTTGCAGTAGGCAGTGAGCGAGCGAAGCCTGAGTTCAGTCACGATTAATGAATTAAATTAATTAACCCTAGCTCATTGCCCTATCTAATCGGATAAATCACTTTGCGTTATGCTTTTCTCATACAACAGCTGAAGGATAACGTCATGCAAACTGTAAAACTGAACAACGGTATGGAAATGCCCCTGCTGGGTTTTGGTGTGTTTCAGATGTCAGATGCCGCTGAATGCGAGAGAGCTGTCATTGATGCTATCGATACGGGGTATCGACTGATAGATACTGCGGCCTCCTACCAGAACGAAACTCAGGTAGGGAACGCACTGAAACAGATCGGCATCGCACGTGAAGAACTCTTTGTGACAACCAAGCTCTGGTTGCAGGATACCAGCTACGAAGGTGCGAAAGCGCAGTTTGAACGTTCACTGAATCGGCTGCAGCTGGACTACGTTGACCTGTATCTGATTCACCAGCCTTACGGCGATGTCCATGGCGCATGGCGTGCCATGGAAGAAATGCAACAGGCCGGCAAAATTCGCGCCATTGGCGTAAGCAACTTTCATCCTGACAGGCTTGCCGACCTTATGGCCTTCAATAAGGTTGCCCCTGCGGTAAACCAGATTGAAGTTAACCCCTTCAATCAGCAACTGCATGCTGTGCCATGGATGCAAAGTCGTGGTGTTCAGCCTGAAGCATGGGCCCCTTTTGCAGAAGGGAGAAATGGCCTGTTTCAGCATCCTGTTCTGACTGCAATTGGTGAAAAGTACGGCAAAAGCGTGGGTCAGGTTGTCCTGCGCTGGATCTTCCAGCGTGGCATTGTTTCACTGGCAAAATCTGTACGAAAAGAACGTATGGAAGAAAATATCAATATCCTTGATTTTGAACTCAGTTCAGAAGATATGCTGCAGATTGCCGCCCTTGATACCGCCACCAGTGCCTTCTTCTCGCATCGTGACCCTGCGATGGTGGAATGGCTGACTGGCCGCAAACTTGACGTTTAAATCACGCAAAAGAGAGATTAATTCAATGCAGAAACGTTACCTGGGTAAATCCGGGCTGGAAGTGTCAGCTCTGGGACTCGGTTGCATGGGGCTCAGCCACGCCTATGGTCCGGCAACAGATACCCGTCAGGCTATCGAACTCATTCGTGCTGCGGTCGAACATGGCGTTACCTTCTTCGATACGGCTGAATTGTATGGCCCGTTTGTAAATGAAGAAGTTGTCGGCGAAGCCTTAAAGCCCTTCCGCGATCGCGTCGTTATTGCGACCAAATTTGGCTTTACCTTCGGCGATGACAATAAGCAGCAAATCTTAAACAGCCGTCCTGAGCATATCCGCGAAGCTGTTGAAGGGTCTTTACGTCGTCTCAAAACAGATGTTATTGATCTGCTGTATCAACACCGTGTCGATCCGGATGTGCCTATTGAAGATGTCGCGGGAACGGTGAAAGACCTGATTGCTGAAGGCAAGGTCAAACATTTCGGCCTTTCCGAAGCTGGCGCTCAAACTATTCGTCGAGCGCATGCGGTACAACCTGTTACTGCCCTGCAAAGTGAATATTCCATGTGGTGGCGTGAGCCTGAACAGGAGATCCTGCCATTGCTTGAGGAGCTGGGCATTGGTTTTGTACCATTCAGCCCACTGGGCAAAGGCTTCCTTACGGGAGCAATTAAGCCTGGTGCGACTTTTGGTCAGGATGATTACCGCAGCACCGTGCCGCGTTTCGCCGCGCAGGCGCTTGAAGCCAATGAAAAACTGGTCGCTTTACTGGGTGAACTGGCTGCAGAAAAAGGGGCAACATCGGCGCAAATCGCACTGGCATGGTTGCTGGCACAAAAACCCTGGATAGTGCCTATCCCGGGCACCACCAAACTGCACCGTCTGGAGGAGAACCTGGGAGCAGCTGAGATTATCCTTTCAAAGGATGATTCGCTTCAGATCACACAGGCGCTTGAAACGATACAAATCGTCGGTGAGCGTTACTCGCCAGAGCATCTGGCTCGTGTAGGTCGTTAAGACTCAAGCGGGTCTGCATCAAACTGCGGACCCGTTACTCTGAGTAACGAAGCGCGTCTATCATCAGCGCAAAAGCGGGCGGATGCTGTCTTCGGCTTGGGTAATAAAGGTAATATCCGGGGAAGGTGGGACACCATTCCTGCAGAATCTGAATAAGTTTCCCTGACTTTACGTGATCCTGAATCATATTCTCAGGCACGCAGGCCAGACCAAAGCCAGATAAAACAGCGTCGATCCTTTCTGCCAGCAGGTTAAACGTGACTTGTCCTTCAACCCTCACACGCAGCGGCTTTCCATCCTTCTCGAACTCCCAGTGATAAAGACCACCGGTCGTCGGTAAGCGCATATTGATGCATCTATGATTCTGGAGTTGATGCGGGGTTTCAGGCACAGGGTTAGCTGCAAAATAGGAGGGTGCACCAACAACTGCCATTCTCATATCCGGACCAATCCTTACGGCAATCATGTCTTTAGCAACGCTTTCACCAAGGCGAACCCCGGCATCAAAACGCCCATCGACAATATCGACAAAACCATTATCAACAACCAGATCGACATGGATTTCGGGATATTTCTGGAGGAAAGGTTTTAACTTTGGCCATACCAGACTGCGTGCAGCATGCTCTCCTGCAGATAAACGGATATTGCCTGAAGCCGTGCCATTCAGCTGAATAAGCGACTCCAACTCCTGCTCAAGATCGGCAATACGGGGTTCAAGGCAGGCGATAATTCTCTCACCAGCTTCTGTAGGGGCAACGCTTCTGGTTGTTCGGGTCAAAAGACGGATGTTTAAGCGCTCTTCCAGTGATTTTATCGCGTGGCTAAGTGCTGACTGGGACACGCCGAGTTTGCCGGCAGCTTTAGTAAAACTTCGCTCCCTTGCCACAACAAGAAAGATCTGGAGTTCATTGAAGTTTTCTTTGAGCATTGGCGATTTCCTTAATCAGGTATTCCCTCCACAGAGCACTCATGAAAGGTGGTCATAGACACAATCATTTTAACCCCATTACTGAAAAATATGATAATTGATATTCTGAGCATGTCGAAATAAGCCTTTAATATATTGAGGTTTATTATGAAAATACTCGTTACTGGAGCGACAGGAAGTATGGGTCTTCATGTCATAAAACAGCCATTGAATTGGGACATCAACCTGTGGCTTTAGTCAGGAAACGGCGCAAAGTGAAATAGCTTCCTCATGGCGCTGATATTTTTTATGGTGATTTTTCTCTGCCTGAAACGTTAACTGATGTGACGAAAAACATTGATGTCGTTATTTTTACACTTGGTTCCGATGGTCAGGAGCGGATTGGCACCAGAGCGTATTGTTTGAGGATTCTCACCTGGCTCCCAGCGGGACAGCCATGTTTGTGGGCTGCAGTGTTCAGGTCTGGCTCACTGGAAAATGTGCAGAAACAGTAAATTCAGGCGGCAACTGAGCACAGTCGTTACCCTTTAGGAGCTACTTTTAATTCAACCAATGTTTGCTTCTGGCACAAAGCAGACATTCAACGCAGGCATAAAATGAACCAAGCTAGTACGCAGCGAGCAGTCAGCCCCTGAATGCCGCTTTAGCGGCATGGAAGCACCAGATTTCACTAAGGATAAAAATTAATGAAAGAAGGTAAGTGACCTGAACAAGTGAAAGGCCCGCTTTTGCGGGCCAGGGGAGATCAGAGGTACTTTTTAAAGGACGCTGTGGTTACCGTAATGGCAAGCCCCAGCATGATGGCCGCGGGTAGCAGCAACAGGTTGGGATAGACCGCCGACGGCCATGACAGGTACGCCATTGCCGGTATGTATACCGCCGGCTTAATCAGCCTTTTTGCGCGGTGGTATAAAAACGACGATTCATACCCCGCCCCGTAGCGACGCAGGTCGCGGCGTCCCAGCCCCTCTACCACGGCCACGGCAATGACCAGCACAAACAGCGGGATGGAGAGCGTCAGTATCGTAACCCGAATGAGCGTCACCACGGCCACCCAGACGCTGGCAAGCAGATACTGCTGCAGGTAGCCAGCGAGCCAGCCGCTGGCCGATTTCAGCTGGCGGGAAATTTCGTTGCCGCTGTTCATTTCCGATTCATACATCGACTGCACCCAGCCAACGAAACCGCTGTCAACAAAGGCCCACTGATAGGCAAAAGTGATCCAGTGCGTGACGGTAACTGAAGGTTCCGAGAGCAGAAGGCTGCGGGTGAAATCCGACGACAGGTAGCCCATTTCCGTGGTCATCACCTGCTGGCTATGTGCGGCGCCCATTTCCGGCCAGAAGAACGCGATACCGATGTATTCCACAATCAGGCTCAGGAACAGAGAAGCCAGGATCATGCCGACCAGCTTCCACGGCCAGCCCCAGACCAGGTTGTAAATCAGCCCGTGCTCGCGCGGCGGAATCGGCTGCTGTTGTGGGTTCTGTGGCGTGACGTTACGACGGGGTTCAGCCATTGTCTTCTCCTTTCAGGGCACCGTGACCGGCCGCGCCGCCGTTCCACCACCCTTCGCTGCTGTGGTAGTTCCGGCGCATCTCTTCGGCCAGGCGGGTAATATCGTCCGGCATGTGCTCGTCGGCGGCGTCACCGGCCGGCAGCGGCATGCGGATTTTCCAGAGCTGCCCACCCTCAAGCAGGGCAAACGCCTGGCCCTTCGGCAGCGATACAATATCCGACGGCTCCAGCAGCGGCACCTTGATCGTGCCGACGCGGTCCTGCGTGCTGGAGGTAAAGTCGTGATTAACGGTGACGTCTGCTGAATCCTGGTGCCCGGAGACCAGCGTTTTGCTGTAGATTTCCACCTGCGGCAGCTGGGTGGTCAGCAGCTCTGCCGTCCGGTTCTCGCGCACGCGCAGCATGATGAGGTTGTTAAAGTTACCCTGCACCTGGGAGGTTTTGGCCGCACTGCCGATACGCGCCTCAATATCAGAGGACGTCTGTGTGTAGGCTGTGACCTGCATCCCTGCGCCGCCGCCCTTGTTAATCAGGGGAATAAACTCATCGCCCATAAGCTCGTTGAACTCATCACAGTGAAGGTTAATCGGATTTTTGCGATCGTCCGCCCCTGGCAGGCCCGCGTTGATACCGTGCTTGTAAATGTGGCCGGCCACACTCACCAGATCGGCAAACATGCTGTTACCCACGGCGCTGCCTATCTCGCTGTCGCTCAGCGCGTCCAGGCCGATGTACACAACGCCTTTTTTACGGATCACCTGCTCCCAGTCAAAGATCGGACGCGGGTCGCCCATGTTGAGGTAGTCGGGCGACAGCAGCTCGGCGGTTTTGCCCGTGGTCAGCTTCTCCAGCAGTGGCAGCAGGGATGCCACTATCTTGTCAAAGTAGGTCCGATCGTAGCGCACGGCAGAGCGCAGGCCGTCCAGTATCGGGTCGTACAGCTGCTGTCCCAGTTCGGAGCTCAACGCCACCTCATACGCCCAGATGCGCACGGCATCCGGCTGTCCCTGCATGTTGCGGGGCACGTCATCATCACCAAAAAGTTTGAGGTTGTTTTCGATCTGCTTGCTCAGGTCGGGAAGCTTGTCTGTAATGACTTTCACCGCGTAGCGCAGGTACAGGTCGGCGATGTTATTCACGTAGCGCGTGATCAGCGTGTAGTCCGGCCGTTCTCCTAGTGCAACGAGCGCCCGCGCCACGATGTTCACGAACCGCCAGGCGAACTCCCGGAATGCGGCGCTGTTGCCTTCGCCGCTTAGCTGACCGGCCACACGCGACGCCACCTCGGAAACGCGCCCGAAGCGCCCCACGGCGTTATAGCGGGCCGATATGTCGGGCCACCCGAGGTGGAAGATGGTCAGCTCGTCGCCACGACCGGCGCGGTGCGCCTCTGCCCACACGCGCTTGAGCAGGTCAGCGTCCCCTTTCGGATCAAACACGATCGTGGTGTCGCCGCGCCGGATGTCCTGAGTGATCAGCAGCTCGGCCAGCCGGGTTTTACCCACGCGTGTCGTGCCGTAGACCACCGTGTGCCCCACGCGCTCGCGTAGATCCAGCGTGACGTCGATTTCGTTAGGTTCGATGCCGTGTATGGCCGGGTTACCGCCGACCGGTGGCAGCGGGCGGACCGGATTCAGAACAGAGTCGGCATTCAGCAATTTGCTCAGCGCGGGCAGCCGCTTTTCCGTGGCCTCCTCGGCGCGGCGTGCCAGCTGGTACAGCCTGGACGGCTGCAGATAGTGGGCGACCTCGGGGCGCAGCGTGTCGCGCAGGCGCTGGGTATGCGTCTGCGTCCACCGAAATCCCCTGCCTATAAAGAGCCGTCGCTTACTCAGTGGGATCTGCCGGGAGGTCATCACGTAACGCGGCAGCCGGCGCAGGTTGCGCCGGTAGCGGATCACCTGCATGCCCTGACGGGCCCGCACGATGGACAGCACGGCAAAGCCGCCTGCCGTAACGTAGCTGACGGAGGGGGCAAGGGCGACCGCCCAGGGCGCGGTGACGCACACCACGGCGGCGGTGCCCGCCACGGCGGCCGTGTTCAGCTCAACGGCCGGGCGCAGCAGCGCTTCTATAACGTAGCGGTTACTCATAGGACCATTCCTTCAGTGAAATGCCGGACAGCAGCCTCAGCAGGTTTTGCCCACTGATGATCTTAAGCCGGGAAGAGGTACGGCAGACGGCTTGGCTCATCTGCCCGGTTCTGCCGGTATGGATAAAAAAGCCGCGCTGGCCGGCGCGGGAGAGCAGCGCATCAAAATCTCGGACATGCCCGGGAGAAATGGCCCGGCTATAGCGTTTGGCCTGTATCAGCCAGCACTCGCCGTTGATAAACACTTTGCCGTCCAGGCCGCCGTCACCGCTGTAGGACGCATTGCGCTCGACCTTGAGCCCCTGCCGCTCAAAGGCAAGCAGCAGCAGCTCCTCAAAAACGTAGGGATTTATTTTGCGCAGATAGCTCATCCGCTGGCCGTCGCCGTTCAGTTCGCGCAGGCGCTGATGCACGCGCGCTGCGGTGGCGCGATAACGACGGTGCCGACGGGCGGTGGCCGTCTCCCGGCGAAACAGCCACGCGACGACGATAAGCAGGACGACAAGCCCGGCGGCCAGCAGAGGATTGACCGACAGCAGCAGGGCAACGGTTTGGGGCGTGCCCATCATGGCGCGGGCTCTTGGGTAAGCCCGCCATCGGTGATAAGCACTGGGTAATGCGTCAGCTGCAGGCGGCGCGCCAGATCCGAACCGGAGGCCGGGGCAAGGGTCATGCCGGGCGCCAGGCCGCGCAGCCCGTCTAGGGCGTCCTGGCTATCCACGTTCACGACAAGCCCCACAGCGCCTCTGGCCGACAGGCGTTGCGCGTTATGCTGCAGCCAGGACCGGGATACGTGATCGTCTCCGATGATGAACAGCGCGCCGATGCCGGGCAGCTGCAGGTCGCGCGGGCTGACCGCGCCCGGCGACATTTCCGGCGTGGTAACAGGCAGCATTGCGGCTTCGCCCTGAACGGGCGGCGCGGAGACGGGTGCCGGCGAGTCCTGCCGGTTAACCGCGTCAAAGATGGCCTGCGTGCTCTGTCCGCCAAGGTCGGCCAGCACGTTCAGCTCCGCTTGGGACGATAGCGACAGCAGGATAAAGGGCATAGCAAGAAAGCGGACGTTTTTCATGGTCTCGGGCTCCTGGGTTCAATCCAGACGAATCCGGTGTTGGAAGTAGATGCTGGCACAGGGGCGTTGTCCGCCAGCTGCACCGGAGCCGGGGCCGGCTGTGAAGGCGGCGACTGCAGCGTGGCAAGCTTTGTTCTGATAAAGGAACGGTAGCGCGCGGCGGCCTGTCCGCCGGCGGGATGGTGATAGCAGCCGGCGGCGTCCAGCCAGCTGCCGGGCTTGCGGTCCCAGCATGCGCGCAGGATAACGGCGGCGGCGTTGAGGTTGGTGTACGGATCCAGCGCTTCCCAGGTGGACGTGAAGTAATCGCCGTTCCAGCCCAGGTTGACCTGCGCAATGCCCACGTCAATGCGCTTCAGGGAATGGGTCTTCATGAACACCTGCAGCGACTGCCAGGCCTCAAGCCGGGTTTTGTAGCGATACCCCTTTCCCGCCACGTTCAGCGTCCAGGGCCAGGGACGTACGCCCTGAGCCAGCGTGCGGGAGGATTCCTGCAGGGCAACCGAATACAGCGCCTCCGGTGGCACGCCGTGCTGGCGCGCCACCTTTGTATAGCCGTCGGGCACGGTCTGCATACCAGATGACCAGCAGTTTGCCGACGCCAGCAGCAGCAGGGCAGCGCCGGTCAGTATGCCGCGAGTTGCCATCCGTTTTCCCCCTGCTGCAGCACCACGGGCATCATGCCGTTGCCGAACCGCATCCAGCGGCCACCGTCGTGATTGAGCGTGATCTCACGGCTGCGTACTCTGTCCAGAGGGATGTGATGCGCTTTGGCCCAGCTGCGCAGCGCGTCGTCGTTGCCCTGACTATCAACCAGATAGATATCGACCGGACGCTTGTCGGCCAGCACGGCGGACAGTCTCGCGTCGCACTGCGCGCATCCGGCAGACTTCACGAACAGCGCCAGTCGCCCGCCGGTGTCGTGAGCAATGCCCGCGGCGTTGCCCATGTTAACGGCCAGCGTGTTGGGGTACAGCCGCTGCCAGGCGCTGTTTACCTCGCGCTGAAATTCCATTTCTTTCTGCGTGCGGGCAAACTCCTGCTTCACCCACTTCTCGGCGTACTGACGGCGCTCTTCGGCGCTGCGCGCCTCGATGCCGAGCGTGGAGAGTGGATCGAGGCCGGGCGACTGCGTGCCCCGGGGGCCGTTCATCAGCTGCTGATAGCGCTGATAGTCCTGCTGGTTCAGCCCCCACTGCCCCGCCTGCTGCTGCAGATTCTGAACCGCGCTTTGCCCGGTGTGCTGCGCGTCCGTAGCCTGGCCCTGGCTGTCAGTGGTCTGGATACTCGCATACGCGGTGCCGCCGCAGGTAAGTAGCAACAGAATCAGTGCTTTTATCTTCATTTCGACTCCGTTAGTGAACGTTAACGGTGGTTGCGTGCCCGTTTACCCGAAACTGCGCCTGTCCGTATCCGGCGCCGATTAGCGTCCAGCCCTGCACGGACTGGCCTTCGCCGATAAGGCGGATCTGCGACAGGTCGCTGAAGCCCTGCGGGGCTACAGCGGCAAAGGACGTGGTGCCCCGCTTTTCCACGCCGGTCAACACAAACGGCGCCCGGCGTGCCACTTTATGGGCGGCACGATGTGGCTTAGCGGGTGCCTGCTTTTTTACGGCGGGCGGGGTATTGGCGTGAGGCGTCTCTTTCGTCTTGTCCTGGAGCGCGTTCAGCTGCGCGTCGAGCCCGGACAGCTGCGCCAGCATGCTCTGCCGGGCGGCGCTGAGATCGCCGACGGCCTGCTGCAGGGCGACAAGCGCCGGGCCGCTCCGGTCCTGCTTCAGCGCGGCCTGCAGGGCGGCGATCTGCTGCTGCTGCCGTTTCAGATCTCCACCGTACGCCTTCAGGCTGTCCTGCAGGGGCGTAAGATCGGACTGGGTCAGCGCCTGCGAATACACCACGTTTTGCTGTTTTTCGACGTGGGCGAGACGCTGATCGAGCGCGCTCACGCTTTTAAGGGAAACAAACGTCAGGCCGGCCACGGCCAGCGCCACCGCGAGGCCGCCATAAAGCGGCAGTCGGCGCAGAATCGCCGCGCCTTTGCGTGGCTTCTGCTGCACTTCACCGGCGAAATCGTCTTCATCAAGGGCGGGATTGCTCATTTTGTCAGAAACCCTCCGCGTACGGGCTGGCCCTGAATCACCGGCGGGGAAATGGTGTTGCCGGACGCCTCAGGCAGTGTGGCGGTGCGCGGCGACAGCTGGGTGGCCGGAAGCTGATAACCGGCGCGAAGGCTGTGGCACACCACGCGCTGCACGTCGTCCACCTCAAGCTGCCAGGCCGCGCCGGCCATTACCTGTAGCGCGGTGCGCAGACGCATCGGGCCGAGCTGAAACTGCACCGCCGGCAGCGGCTGCCGGTATAGCACGCCGTTGGCCGGGCCGGTCTGACAGAGCGAGTAACCGGACTGCTTCAGGGCATAGCGCATGGCGTCGGCGACCGTGGGCTGTACGGACGGGGGAATGCGGATGTCGATAATCTGGGAAAGCGGATCCTGCTGGGCTGCCTGCGGGTCGGTGCTGACCAGAAGGTAACGGTCGTAGCGCACCACCTCCGGCGCGCGCCCGTAGGGATCGTCGGCCGGAGTCTGGACGTTGCGGGAGACGCTGACCGACGGTGTCGGCTGGACGGGCGCCCGCTCCTGCAGCTTCTGGGGCGGCGTGGCGCATCCCGTCAGCAGCACCAAGGGCAGAACGGCGGCGAGGGCGTGTAGTTTCATCTGAAGATTCCTGTAGGTGACAGAACAGGCATCACTGTGCGGAACTCTTCAGCGGGCTTCCACGAACAACTCTTTTTCCGGATCCAAAAAAAAACGCCGACCGGGGTCAGCGTTCAGGCAGGGCGCGTCAGGCGACCTGATGAGGAGGGTGCGTGATGTCACCGCGCCCCTGTATCAGCCCCTCAACGGAGATGTCTTCGTCAAGGGCGTCCCAGTGTATGCCACGGGGAGATAGTTCGTAGTCGTTGCGCTGCTCGGGCGTGGCGTCAAGCAGCCGCGGAAACCAGGACAGCGGTACGCCAAGCGTGCGATCGTCCGTGAGTTCAACCCACATGGTGGAGTCATCGAACCGGACGTCTCTAGCTGAAATAGTCATTCCAGGCCTCCAGTAGTGTCGTTTTGTGTAGCTTCACCAGTACAAACAGCTCTTTAAGGGTCCGTGAGTCAAATCCGTCATTTCTTGCCAGCGCCACCACGGGTTCAAGCCAGAACTTAGCTTCAGCGCCAGATTTGGAAACGTGGATATGCGCGGGTTCACGCGGATTGCCTTCGTTGGAGTAGAAAAAGAACCGAAAACCGTTCAGCCGAAGTATGACAGGCATCGTCAGTAACCTTTAGGGAATTATGGTGGAGATTACAGCGGCAGTCAAAACCCTGCAAACGCCGTAAAACTGCCCGTGAAAGGGCAGATTTGGGAGGGTAAAATCAGAACGAATTGTCAGCGTAGGACGGTGCCTGCTCTGAGCCACTCTGTGCCGGCGGCGCATCGCTGCGTTCCGGTTTGTAGACCATGTCCTGACCGATTTTAATCCAGTCTACCTTGATCAGTCGGGCCTTCAGGCTGACGCGGCTTTCGCCGGCGTGCTCACCGTTTTTCAGCTGAAAAATGTCGGTTGACGGGTTGCTCAGAGAAAACCCGATCAGCACCTTCTTGTCCTCATCAACCGCCTTCTGGCAGCGGTTAATCAGGCTACTGGCTTCTTTGCCAGCAACCGTTACGTCAAAACGAACGTAGGAAGGACTGTCACTCGGGCCGGACAGCGCGTTGATCACGCAGCTGATGAAGGTGCCGGACTGCGCGTTAACCTGCCGGACGTTACTCAGGTAACCCAGGCCTTTTATGGTCAGGTTAAAGTAATCGTTGCGGCTGGCGGCGGAAGTGGTGGTGGCGGACTGCGCGTTGTTTACAGACATGATGTTATCTCCGGGGGTCAAAAAAAATCGACGGAGAAAACTTCGGCCCGGACGGGAGAAGTCTTCCCGTCGGGGAGTCAGATTCAGGTGAGTCTGACTGTCTGGTTAGTTGAATAAACCCTGATCGTCAGGCAGTAGGTGCCATATGTTGACGATATCTGCTTCCAAAGGTGCGCAGATGTACCACACAGTGTGCGCTCTCTTTCAGGCTACAGGAGCTTTCTGTTCAGCCACCCGAAGGCGATTCTCTCAGGCTGATGAATCATTGGTGGTCGTCAGAGACGACGGATAAGCCCTTTTATTTTTAGGCCGCGCGTTCGCAATGTCAACCGTCCACCTGTAAAACGCCCGGGGCTTTTGGCCCGCTGCTCCTGCGCTTCCCGGCGGCCCGGCGTTTTGTTTTGCGGTTGGCCTCACCAACGATCCCCTTGCATTCCGGGTACTGAACGCAGCCCCAGAACGTGCCCTCTTTACCCGTTCGCTGACGCATCGCCTTGCCGCAGAGTGGACAGTCTGGACCGACCGGCACTGTGACGTGAAACGGCTGCGCGCGCCCCTTTTCAATCAGGTGACGCGTCCACTGCGCCTGTTTTTGCATAAAGCCGTGCAGACCCGATTTCCCCTGCGCGATATCGTCCAGCGCCTGCTCCCAGAGAGCTGTCATGCCGGGGCTGGTCAGCGTCTCCGGTAGCGCGGCGATCAGCTCGCGGGCCATCTGAGTGGAGTGAATGTGTTTCCCTTTTTTCTCCAGGTATCGACGCTTGAAAAGCGTTTCCAGCACGCCGCTGCGCGTGGCCTCCGTACCCAGCCCGGCGTTTTCCCGCAGCACCTTTTTGAGCTGGGGATCGCTGACCAGGCTGGCCGCGTTTTTCATGGCCGCAATCAGCGTGCCCTCGGTCATGGGCGCGGGCGCTTTCGTCACGTTGTCTTTTACAGTCCCGCCCTTCACGCGGCATACATCGCCTTTGTCGAGCGGCGGCAGGCTGGCCGGTGCGTCCTCTTCGCCTTCCGCCTCGTCGTCGTCCTGCAGGCCGCTGAACAGCGTTTTCCAGCCGGGCACCACGGTAACGCGTCCGCGCGTCCGGAACAGCTGGTTTCCCAGGTTAAACGTCGCGCCGGTGACGTCAGATTCCTGCAGCGGCATAAACTGCGCCAGATAGTGCTGACGAATAAGCTGATAAACCTTCAGCTCGTCTGAGCTGAGGCGCGCCAGGTCAAATGCCTGGCGCGTGGGAATGATCGCATGGTGAGCGGTGATTTTTTTATCGTTCCATACCCGGGACATAAAGCTTTTGTCCAGGCCCGACAGCGCCGGACCGACCGAAGGGTCGGATGCCAGAACAGCCCGGAGAACGTCCGCCACCTCGTCCCGCATGGACAGCGGCAGGTAGCCGCAGTCGGTACGCGGATAGGTTGTCGCCTTGTGGGTTTCATAAAGCGCCTGTGCGATGGTCAGTACCTGGCTGGCCCCCATACCCCACTTTCGGGAGCACACCTGCTGAAGCGTGCCGAGATCGAAGCACAGCGGGGCGGGCGTTTTTTCCCGCTTCTTCTCCGCGGTCAGAACGATAGCCGATCCGGTTTTCTGGCAGAGCTGCAGAACGGCATTGGCAATCGGCTGATTGATGCAGCGCTTTTCCTCGTCGCAGTATTGTTCTGCGCCGACCCACTCGGCGTGAAAAGTCACGCCGTCTTTTTCCAGCTGTGCCCTGACCTGCCACCAGGGTTTGGGGGTGAAGTTCGCGATCTCATTGTCGCGGTTAACCACTATAGCGAGTGTCGGCGTCTGTACCCGCCCCACAGAAAACATCTCCGCATGGCCGACCTCGCCGGCCTTCAGGGTGTACAGGCGCGTCAGATTCATCCCGATAAGCCAGTCGGCCTGCGAACGGCCGACGCCCGCCTGATAGAGTTTTTCGGTTTTCTCGCCGGGCAGCATGTTCTGTAGCGCCTGCCGAATGCTGCCCTCGTCCAGCGCAGACAGCCACAGGCGGCGAATAGCGCCACGGTAGCCGCAGTACGTCATCAGTTCCCGGGCAATCACTTCGCCTTCGCGATCTGCGTCGGTGGCGATCACTACCTCGCGGGCTTTTTTCAGCAGCTTTTTAATCACGGCAAACTGATCTGCCGTTTCTTTCTTAACCACCATCTGCCAGGTTTCGGGGATCACCGGCAGCACGTTTGCCCGCCATGGCCGCCCGAACTGTTCACCGTAAGCCTCGGGCGTGGCAGTTTCCAGCAGATGCCCCACCGCCCAGGTGACGGTGACGTTCTCGCCTGAGATATATCCCTGCCCGCGCTGGCTGACGCCCAGCACTCTGGCGATATCCTTTGCCTGTGACGGTTTTTCACAAAGATAAAGCTGCACAGCTGACCTCCCGGATTAACGGACCTTGCCTGATGCGACTTGCTTAACTTCCGTCATCAGCTTTTCAAATGCGTTGCCGGTCAGGTGCGATGCCGACGGCGACCGGTATGTGACATAAGCGCGCGTGCCGGCCCCGTTTTTTTCCAGCTCAATCTCCATATGATCGTTGTCACCTACATCACTGCCCATTCGGTAAGAACTGCCCTGTACAGCTTCCCAGACCGGATGGCTGTCTTCTATCGCGGCAGCGGCCCAGCGGCTGTTACGGTCTTTATTGCGAATATGGGCGATCTCATCAGGGGTGACATAGCCGTAGTGTCGCTTGAGACGGGCGGCTGCGGTATCGATGTCAACCGGCAGGCTGAATTCGCGGTTGACACTTTCGGTTACCCCAGTTGACGCTTTTGTCATTACAGGCATGCCATTGCCTGGATCTTCGCCACCGCCACGTAGGGTTTTACTGACGCTGAAAGCGGTATCGCTGATGTTCTTGTTTATGGCGGCCAGGTCGGTGCCGGCACAGCCGGTAAGAAGTGCGCAGACGGCGCCGGTAATTAGTATTTTTTTCATGTCAGACATTCTCAGCAGGGGTTGTCAGAAGCGGGGAAAAAGAGGATCGCTTTTCACCGGAAAGGATGGCCGGATCAATTTTGCCAAGCTTTTCAGCAGCGGCGATGCTCCGGGCGGTGTTATTGCGGATATCGTCATAGGTCACCGGCACGGTTTTGTATCCCTGAATGACGCCATAGACCTGACGCACGGCGTGACCACCAACGTTAAGGTACTGATCACGTTCCGACAGCGAAATCAGACCGTAATGGAATGCCTGGAAAACCTTGAGGGCTAGCTGGTCAAAGTGCACCAGAAGCCACACGCAGCGGTAGCCAAGAGGCGATCGGCTGAAGACATCCAGATTCAGGGGCTCAACGGATGAGACGTCAGACAGATTGATACCTGCCGGGATAGCCGAAAGGACGCGTTCAACCTTTTCAATGGTTTCATGTACCCGGTCGGTAGCGGCTTTCAGCGCATCCTCAAGACGTACGAGAACCTGATCGGCATAAGGGTTGCCGGCGGCAGAATCACGCCCGGCCAACCCTGCACGCGAGATAGCCTGCGGCATACCGATAATTTCTGGTCTTTTTTTACCCTGATTCGGTATTTCATCCCGGCGCCGGCCTTCCCACAGGCGAATGGCGTAGTGTGAATGCAGGTCGATGGAAAGTGATGACTGCAGGGCTCCCGAGCGGCGTGGTGCGGCCTGAGGGGGGGTTTGTTCGGCCATAGCTGTCTCCTGTTAGGCAAAGGCATCGATTATGCTGAAGGGGCATCCTCATTCCTGAGGAGCGAATGAACAATTCAAAATCAGTATTTGGAAACAGAAAATTTCCGCAGAAAAAGGTGTCGCGCAGCGGAGTGCTGCTTACGTTTCGTACTTTGTTGCAGGCTGCAACACTGCTCACTTTTCGTACTTTGTTGCAGACTGCAACACTGCTTACTTTTTGTACTTTGCTGCAGCGTGCAACACTGAGCGCCTCACACTCTCATCCGGAAGCTGACTTAGTCATTGTCAGAGCGGTCAGAATGAATGTGAGATCGCACACGCTGAATGATGTCCCGCACGCGGGCGTCATTAGTGACCTGCCGGCGCAAAGGCCGTTCGGACTGGACTGGCCGGTACTCAGGCCGGGCGGGTACAGGTTTAGCGATGGATTCCCTCTGCGGCTGGTAAAGCTCGCCCTTTCGCGCTTTCTTGAGCACGGTCAGCATCCATCCCACCGGATTTTGCAGAGTGCCTTCTTTCATGGCCCTGGCGAGGTTTTGCAAAACCAGCTGTGCCTGTTCTGGCTGAAGCGCCTGAAGCTGTGCGCTCAGCATTTTACGGTCTTGCTCACTGAGCAGGCTGGCAAATTTCTCCGGCAGAGCAGATGCCTGCTGTACGTATGTATTTTTAGTATTGTTATTAACAATACGTACGTAACTGTTCGGTTCCCGAACTCTGTTGTTTCCAGGGGCTTTTTCACCGGGTTCGGAATCCGAATCCGGTAATATTTTATAGCCTTTGTCACCGGGTTCGGATTCCGAACCGGGATGCATTAGCTGCATACGATTTTTCATGTCAGAGGGGTTTTGCGCTGCCCCCAGCCGCCCTTCTATAACCGCCAGGTGACTTCGGTGATGACGCATGGCGGGATCAAGGCAAACATCGTTGATAATGGTTTTTGCCGTCTGGCTTATTGTCTTATTGCTGCTAAAGCACGCCTCCGCTACCGTCTGAAGCCAGCGAGGATCAAGTAACTCGGCATCTGCAAATGCCAGAGGTTCGTCATGCTGCGCATAAATATTTCCCCTTATTCGTCCTTTATCATCTCGAACACGCTTACACAGGCTCAGCCAGCCGGTAATGCGCAGCATAAGCAATACCCGGCTGATGGTTTCTCTGGAGGCTTTACCTTTGCCCGGCGTTGCCAGCTGAAGCTGCAGATCATCATAAGAAGGAAATACCGCGCCATCGTTATGCTGGGCGTGCAGGCGAATAATTATCCAGGCCATTTTATCGAGAGGAGATAACCGGGTATCCAGCAACAATCGTCGGGGAAGTGCATCATGCACGTTACCCATAAACAGCAGCCCGCCGCGCGCAAAGTTGTTTTGCTCTCCCGACTCACGCGCCTGCAGGCGGTCATTCATTTTTTTGACAGCGTGGCTAATCAGGCTGTCATCCGGAAGCTTCATTACTCTCCCTTATGCGGATCGTGGCTATAAAAAACACTTAGCGCTACGCCTGGAAGCGTACCGCTAAGCAGTCTCTCTCGCGTTCAGTTACGAATCGCAGTGTTGTATCTTTCATGATTCATCATTATCCAGGTCTGGCCTTCATCTCTGCTGAGTAAGCGCCAGAAGGGGCCAATATCTATTTTGTAATAACCAGTCTGATTTTCATGGAGCCGCTTAAAGTTACGCTCCCCCTTATAAAAACCGCGTACCGCTCTGGCGGCCTTGTTGCAAATGGCAGATGGAGCCGTAGCCGGCGCTTTCAGACCCGGGATAATTTCATTTAGCTTCACGATGAGTCCCTTAGCTTACTTATTACAGTGAATGTTCATGCCCGCTCTGTCTCAAGCCGCGGGCAGGCTCTTATGCCATTCTTCGACTCGCAGCGGTCAGCTTTTCACTTTCCCATTTACGGATCGTATTCCAGACGGCGGTAAGCGGAATGTTCATTTCCTCAGCCGCAAGCAACATGATTTCAAGACCTTCTTCCGTGTCGCAGGAGACCGTCTTGCCGCTATTATCCCAAATCGACCAGAGCCGGGCGCTCTCATCGTCAGATATGACCGTTCCACGACCGGCACGAACTTTTATGCCGGCAATGCGGCGGCGGGTAGCAACTTCGCTGCTTGGTAGGCCAAAGAAGTGGGACAGCAGCGCAATTGAGCCACCCAAGGCCAGGGCACGATCGAGCCTTTTAAGCCGTGTCTGCTCTGTCCGCGCCTGATTCAGCAGCCGGCTGAGGTTTTCATGGTTTATCTGGAACGACAGCACAGAAACCTCACTGTTACAGATGTAGTGAATATCCTCGATCGTCATATCCTTGAGTGCGGCGATTTCCTCCCCAGTCAACCCCATTTTGTCACAGCGACGAATGAAACCATTTTTAAGCTCCATAACGAGATCGAGCAGAAAACCGTTAGCAGCGCGGGATAAATTAGTGTTCATTGTGCAACCCTTCAGTTGTTAAGGCATAAGTCGGAGCAGCGGCCTGTCGCTGCAGTTCGCGGAGGCGACGAAGCACCCTGACCAGGCGAAATAACGTCAGGGTCATATCGTCATTGAGTAAAGGAGGATGAGATTCAGATGTACCGATCAGCAGATTTACAACGAGCTCCATATTCACGGTGTCAGCACCGGTGCCAGTGAGCGAAGCCAGAAGTAGTGCAGCCGGATGTGAAGTTTCTGCAGATGCCATACGATAACCTGGGGCGTTTTCGTCTTCGCTCGCCGGCTCGAAACCTTCAGCACAGCCTAACGCTTCGCTGATATCCCAGCACAGTCGATAGGCCATGCTTTGCAGATGTTCGATATCGTCCTGAAGGGCATTTATTTGCCAGAAAGAAACATCTGATTGGTTGTTTGCAGTGAAGTCAGCAGACTGAGGTGATTGTCCATCAGTTGCAGTATGTGTTTCAAACGCTGATGAAGCGACTTCTGCATGTACAACCGGAGATGACTCGCTTTGAATATCATCAAGCAAATCAGAGGTTTTAGAGGGAGTCTTCTCTTCTGTAATGTGGAGTTCGTTATTTCGCGGTATATCAGCAGCGATTGGTTCAATCTCTGTTTCTGCCATATGAGCAACTGCCTCATCATTGGCCCCAACAATTGGCACGACTGACGCTTGAGGTTGATGCAAGACCTCCTGCTCAAGATCCCCAGCGTGCAACATTGGTTTTCTGGCGTCTCGAAGTTCCAGCAGCCAACGGTCATAGTCCATTTCATCATCAGGCAGCGCATCAGTCAGATCACCAATAAGCTCGTCAAGGAACATGTCCTGAGACCAGCTTTCAGGATCGTCGAATTTTTGGCAACACCCGCCGTACACCTCTGCGAAGGTTTTAACAGGCTCAATGCCTTTATTAAGGCAGCAGTTGTCCCATACTTTTTCGGCACTTTGCCTGAGCGACAGAAGCTGGTTGATACTTTCTCGTTTAAAACCGGATGTCAGCAGGGTCGGCATCCAGGGAAAAAGATGCTTTAGAGTGTCTTCCATCCGACTTATTGTGGAATAGTGAACGGGCAGACCTTCCTTCGCCAGAATAGCTGACAGCTCACGTAAGGTTGCCTTTCGACCAACCGTTTCCTCGTGAATTTTTCGGACATTCTGCACGCCAAACGCTTTATCGATAAACGTCAGTGACCCGCGCCCTTCATTTTCGGCCAGATGACCAACCAGGCAATTTAATCTGCCAGGCCAGGGTTTAATGGCGCATAAAATCTCATTGAACCGGCTTTCACCCGTTTCTTCCCAAAGCTCTTTAAGAATTGCATACCGGGTGTTACCCCCGTCACTGAACGTCCATATCCCATCGGGAAGGCGTGGGTCACGAGTAACAATCGGCACGGAGGCAAGTCCGCGAGCCCTGATTGACTCTTTTATATAATCGAAGCGAGGATTACGCGTTTTGCGCGGATCGTCAGGATTAGGACGTAACTGATCAAGCGTAAACACCCGCGTAAGCGTGCTTTCTACTCCAGCAATTGAACCTTCAGGCAGGATTTTTTTCATCGGGACTGCTTCCTGTCATCGTATCCGAGGTCATAACTGCCTTCAGGGTACTCAGAAAACAGCGTATATTTTCCATCAAACTGCACTTTCAGGGTTCCGGTTGGCCCCTGGCGCTGTTTACTGATGATGATCTCTGCCTGCCCTGCACAGTTAGTGTCGGCGTTATAAACCTCATCTCTGTAGATAAAGCTAATCAGGTCAGCATCCTGCTCAAGCGCGCCGGAATCACGAAGATCGCCATTATTAGGGCGTTTATCAGCGCGTTGTTCTACCTGACGATTAAGCTGGGAGAGCGCAAGCACCGGGCAGCCGAGTTCTTTGCCCAATGCCTTAAGAGAACGTGAAATCTCGGCGATTTCCTGCGTGCGGTTCTCCATGCCAGGACAACGTACCAGCTGCAGATAATCGACCATGATGAGTGAAGGCTGCCCGTACTTACGGATATAACGGCGCGCACGGGTACGAAGCGTTGCCGGGGTTTGGGCGCTGTTATCATCGATGATAAGTCGATTGCGCCATTCGGCCAGTTCGTGAGCCCCTTTACTAATGAGATTCCATTCAGTGTCACCAAGATCACCGCTGCGCAGACGACTAAGCTCTACCTTGCTACGCATGGAAAGCAGCCGCATCATCAGCTGTTCGGTAGGCATTTCAATACTGAAAATGAAAACACTTTGTTTCGGTCGTCCCAGCAATGCGCCAATGCACCAGCTCAGCGCCATAGAGGTTTTACCCATTGATGGCCTGGCGGCCAGCAAAATCAGATCCCCTGGCTGAAGTCCGCAGGACATGTAATCCAGCGCTGCCATACCTGTTGGAGTGCCGGTTATAAAATTGTCTGATCCTGTAGCTGATTCAAGTTTGCTAAGCAGTAAGTCCAGCGCTTCCGTTACTTCGAGCTCTTTTGCATTCTGAAAAACGCCCTGCTCACTTAGTTTGAAAAGGGCATTTTCAGCATGCTCAGCAACCTCCGGCGCGCTAAGGCGATGGTGATGCACGTCGGCAAGAATGGCATTGCCAACCACAAGCAGCTCCCGTAAACGACTTTTCTCCACCATGACGGCGGCATAGCCCATAATGTTGGCAGCTGAAGGGGTATTTTTAGAGAGTTCCGCCAGATAAGCGAAACCGCCACAGCGCTCAAGATCATTACTGCGTTCCAGCTTCTCGCTAAGCGTGATCAGATCAAAAGGCTGGGACGCGGCAGACAATGTAGACATAGCCATATAAATGGCGCGATGCCCGGAAATGAAAAAATCTTCCTTCTTCAGCAGTAGATTGACGTCATCCCATCGATCATTTTCCAGCATCAGCGCACCAAGCACGCACTGTTCCGCCTCAGTCGAAAAAGGTATATCAGTAGCTTTTTCAGGCATGAAATTCCCCTCTACCGTCAAGTAGATATAAAGAAGTAAACAATCAGATTATTTAGTTTTGCGGGCCGTTATTTCATTCACGTAAGTATCTAAATAACGGTCGATCAGGCCTTGTACGAGCTTTGATGACGTCATAACTCTTCCGAACGCGGAGCCGACTGACATAGCAGCCTGCTCGGTTTTGACTCGTCTTGCGGGACCTATGTAAACCAGAGGGGCTAATTTTTTATCGTTTTCGAGCGAGGGCATAGCTACTGACTCCTTGTTAAGTTTTGTTGTGGAATTAGCCATAAATAAAATTCCATATGAAAACGAACTGAGCCCCTGAAATTTTAATGCGCTGCCATGTAAACCGCGCTAACCCTCGCTCAAACAGGTTTGTGTTAAGAAAGAGCAATATTATGATAATGTTAAACACTAAATAACTTTAGAGTTTACATATTAACATTACTAATGAAAAAAACGCAATTATTTTGCGTTCGATTGTTTTTTATTTACCTTTAATGCTTATAAATTTCCTTTAAAATCATAAAATTAATTAGCCTCATGGTGTGTGCATGTTAGATACGATTGGGAAGCGGCTTAAATGCTGTAGAGCTGCAACCGGCACTTCTCCTCAAGAGTTAGTTGCCTATGTTCATGAAAAAAAACTGGACCTGTCTTACACTTCTTACACACGCTGGGAAGCCGGCAGTGCTTTTCCTGTCAAAAAAATCCAGGCACTCAATGTGATTGTTGAATTTTTCAACAAGCATGG
Organism: Erwinia sp. PsM31; assembly: GCF_030433775.1. Lineage (NCBI taxonomy): Bacteria > Pseudomonadati > Pseudomonadota > Gammaproteobacteria > Enterobacterales > Erwiniaceae > Erwinia > Erwinia sp. PsM31. Next base: position 13,577 of record NZ_JARUWZ010000025.1, on the reverse strand, counting down.
GCTTCATGTTGAAACGGAATGGATCTTAACTGGCGAAGGATTTCCTCCTCAGTTTGCTGAATACACCACGCTAGACGAAGACACTCTTTTTATTCTTGCAAGCCGGCAGCTGGCTGATGTTGAGCTGATACAAATTGGCGGCGTCTATGGTGAGCCGTATGTAAATTTCGGAGAGTTCTGCATTGTATCTAATGAGATAAATATCGACCCTAATAATGGTAAGTTGTGTTACATCAGGCATGTTGATGGCATAAAGATAGGGGTTATCTTAGTTTTGGATGAAGATACAATTCAGATTCAAGGCAAAGAAATTATAAATGTAAAAAAAGAGAACGTAATAGAGTGTCGGAGAATAAAGTGGATTCAAAAGAAATAAAAATTAACTTCCATCGTTGTAGTAACGAGGTAATTAATTTTTTAGATAAATTTGAGCGAACCACATACGTATCTACCTTACTTGTAGAGAATAATCTGATCTGTGCTCATCAGAGCAATGGTTACGCAGACTGGGATAACAAGTTTTATTATGAAGGTAAATACAAAGACAGTCTTCTGATAAAAATAGGTATCGAATTAACCAAGATTCGGAAGGGTGATGTTAGCACAGTTATATGGGATGAAGCCCTTAAGATTGACAAAGATAACATTATCGACAAACAGCGTCGCGAGCATAATATTTATCATGGCATAAGCTTTATTTACGGCATTGAGGACAATGTAAGTATGGCCCTCAATGTCTGCACTGGAGAAGACACATCGCAAAAGGAGTTCGAAAATTTGATGCTCCCAATGCGCTTTGCGCTTCTGAATTATTTTAAGGATTTATAATGTTTACTAAAGATTTTACTGTTGACGAAAAACATGTTGATTTTCAAGGTGTTGTTGACGGACTTTACTATCCATTCTATATGGAATGGACGCGCCATGCGTTTATGAAAGATGAGCTTGGTCTGGATCTGGAGCAGGAATTCACTGAAGGTAGAATTCACATGATTCTTGAGTACACGATGAAATTCAAGAAAAGCCTGCAAAAAGCTGATGAAATGCAGGTCACATGCTCCGTTGCGGAAAATGAAAAAAAGAACCGTATCAATTTCGTTCAGCAGATATTAGTAAATGGTTCAGTGTATGCAGAGGCTGTATTTGTAGCAACCTGCCTTGTTAAAGGGCGCCCGTCTGTCCCTGATGTCGTAAAAAACGCTCTCGCTAATTGATATTAAGGGAATCCTTTCGGATTCCCTATTAACTAAACATCTATAAATATATATTTTCCATCCCCGCTGGTAAATTCACTCTTCCCTAATACCTTTGAAGACTTCAACATATAACCGCTTTTTTTCTTAAACTTCCCCTGAAATTCAACCTCTTCATATATACGAGCCCTAAAAAAACGATTGTCATTTTTAGAATGTAAAATATTCATTTTCTCTATTGCTGATTGTACTTTCCTTTTATCTACTTCAAGAGAGTTAGAATTGATAAATTTGAATATGGTGTCAGGTAACGATACGAATAAGAATCCACTTACTGTATGCACTAAGCTTTCATTCTCATTAATACTCAGGTCTCCCCTTTCAATCCCCTCTGATAGCCATGAAATAAACTGGGGACCTAAATCATTAATGTCAGTTATATTATTTTTTGGTTCTTCAATGACTGATATAAGATTTTCATCATTTAATTTTTCCTTAACGCAAATTTCCAGTTCTTCCCCCTGGGTAACAGTATCTTCCAAGTCTAAATTATTGCTTTTTACTGTAGGATCAACGGCTAGGTATGCCTCCTTTACGAGAGGTACTGGCTCCAGTTTTGACTCCTGCGAATTTTCCGAAAAAGCGGATGCGTGAATAGGCATTTCAGCATGGTGGTCTGTGTCTAATCCTTTGTCATCCTTGTCTTTATCAACAGCAAACATGCTAAGTAAAAGAGCGGTGTCGTCCTCCTGAACCTGAGCAGTGTCCTCCGACACCTTTTGCTCTGGCTCTGTATTTTCTATGCCTTGTTGCAGTTTATCTGGGACCAGATTTAGGTCAGTTTCAGAATGTGGTAAAGCTGATGAGAGCAAAGCGTCCAGATTATCTGCAAGTTCTGGATTAGCAGATAGATCCTCCCCTGAAGATGTCGAGCCGAGTTCGTGGCTCTTCGCAATGCTTTCATCAATTGCAGGTTCCAGACTCGCTCCTGAAGCTGTCAGACTTAGCGTATCTTCTAAGCCTGGAATCGGCGATGTCTCCTTAGTAGAAGGATGACTTTCTGCTGTCGCCAGTGTGTGGTTTAAAACACCTGGAGCATGCAGTTCAGGTGAGCCCACCAGTTCCCTTGCCTTTGCAATGATCTCCTCAATTAAAGGTATTCCACTTACTCCCTGATGCATCAGAAGAGTCATAGCCTTAAAAGCAGCAGGTTTGGAAGAAAGCCATAAAACTCCGTCTTGCGGCAAAAGTCGGGCGGCGATAAATGTTGCTAATGGCTGTCCACTGGCATTGCCGGCATCTTTAGCAATATTCCGGAACCTGAAAATACTGTCTGGTGCTTTAACCCCGGGAGGCCAGGAACTACCATCCAAAAGCTCGCCTTCGTAGTGAGCCAGTAATGGCAGATGATGGAATAACGCCGCCCAAAAAATCACAGCATTCCATAAAGAATTTTGCGCCGCCTGCTCCTCAGGAGCAGCTCCGGGTGGAAACATATACCCCTTCGCTAATCTGACGCTGTAGGCTGTAAACTTGATCGTCAAATCAAGATATCCGCCTTCTGAGCTCCATTCTCCAGTTGAAGTGGCTGGGACATTCTGGGTAGTTTGCGCGAGCGTTCTGAGGGGTTCCAGATAAAGTCTTTCATACACATTTTCAGGAAGCGAAGTGTTATCCCAGAGCTGTTTTAAAAGCTTTTTTCTGTGTGGCAAAGCCAGCAGCTCAGCGCCTGTGGAAGGTGTAAAGTATCCTGAAGGAGATTTTTTTGCTGAACTGTCTTCAGCTGCATCCTTACCTGAAAATAAATTTTTCAGCTTGTTTAACATACTGAAATCCTGAGAAGTTGGTGTTGGTTCGTAAGAGCTATACAGAGGGATTTATGGCGTTTGTTTGACGACTTGCCTGACTATTTCATTGAGAATCAGCATTTTTCTGGCCCGTGTCGCTGCAACGTAGAGCAAGTTCAGCTCATCTCTTCTATCTTCTGCGCTTATCAGCGGATTATTGATGTCATTAAAATCGTCGTTAAGAACGACCGTATCCCATTCCAGGCCCTTACTGCGATGAGCCGTTACTACTGTTAAATCCGCGTCGCTTTCGTTATGTGCTATCTGTCGCTTCAAAATTACGAGTTTCTGCGGAAGTGGAAAGTACATTTCCAGCAGCTTTATAGCCTGCCCCATATCTGCATCTTTTGTAGCTTTTGCTATCGCTTTGTACTCCTCAAAATCCCTGTAATCTTTGGTAAGCAGCGACTTTTGCATTCGCTCAGGCATATCAACTGAGAACCAATATAAATCCTCCAGATCCTCGACCCTATATCCTTCGATACCGCCTATCCATAAGACTCTTTTTCCTGCAAGGCTTGCCGTAAGCGCTGCCCAAATAACGCCGGCTATCGTTCTGCTGATCACACAGTGATGTTCTGCATTCTCCGGAAGCGTATCAGCAATACTGTCTTCACCACCGCAGCCAGTGACTTTCCGTTTTTCTCCTGCCTCTCTCAATAATGCATTTGCCACTTCTGCTACAGCCGGTCCGAACCTAAAGCTGTTTGTTAGCCAGAGTCGATCTGCGTCTGCCAGCTCATTTGCATTAAGAGCATTTTCAGCCCCCCTGAAACGGTAAATCTGTTGATACTGGTCACCGACCAGAATGACGCTACATCTCTGATTAAGCACAAAATGACTGGTCACAGGATTAGCATCCTGAGCCTCATCAAAAAGGATGAGATCCCATTTCAAACTAAGATCTGGAGTTGAAAGCTGGAATAGTTTCAGATAGGTATCGTGTGTAACGGGAAAGCGGGAGTCAGAGCAGCTCATTTCTCGCCATAAAACCTGTACGGCACCCAAAATTTTGCCAGCATCAAGGCCGCTACGATCGTTTTCATCAGGCAAATGAGCAAGACTCGGAGCTAAATCAGCACTGTAGAGGAAGTTATTCAGCGAAGTGAGGCATGCTTTTGCAAGAGGCCAGTATCGTGAGTTCAACAGCTTTGCAACGTCGGTTATGCGAAGAGACGTAGTAAGTCGATGCTGAAAGAAACGACCGAACTGGGACCAGGCAAGCTGATGCGACGTTTTGCATTCAACATTGAAAGGAAAACGGCGTTCAGCCTCATCCCGGATGGCACGATTATATGCCAGATACAGCATTCGCCGCTCTGGGTTCGCTCTTGCGAACGCTTCAAGCGTTGATGTTTTTCCGGTTCCGGCAAAAGCACCCACAACAAGCTTGTTTCCCGTCCACGTAATGATTCTTTCCTGCTCGGGAGTCTGATTAAAAGACATAGCTCGGCAACCTCTGACAATTGGGTGTCACAAGGCTGCCGGTTTTGAGGGGGATAAACGACCATAAACTGAATGTTGAAATTTAATATTTTCTTCTTCAGCTTTTTTCCAAATACCAGACAATAAAAACGCCTCCGAGGAGGCGTTATGGTTCAGGCAGCGTTATAAAGCGGCGAACGATGACTGCGCGCTGTTCACGGCTTCAGGTTCATCCACATTATCAGGAACGACTACCTCTTCTACTTCCGCGGCCAGCTCGTCGATAGTGACTTCGCCACTGCTGACGTGTTGCCCCCGATCGTAACAATCGAAACCTTCAAGTTCATGGGCGGGCTCGCTGTACCAGTGACGAACCTCGCAATCGAACATTGCCGATAGTGCGGCCACTGATTCACCAGACGGCGGAAACCAGGGTGAGTCGAAGGACAGCTTTATGCTGTTTATCCCTTCACGCTGAAAGCGGACGTTATGGCCGGCGGGCCATTCCATTCCGTACAGCCGACAGTAAAGACTGGTTGCCGTAGACATACCGGCCAACAATCCACCGCTCCCGTTTATCTCAGCCGCAAGCCGGCTGGGAATAATCTGCAGCAGATCGCAGGGCTGAGATCGTTCGGGAAACTGCCCGAGTTTTTCCCAGCACAACGCAAAGTCAATGTCTCGCGAAAGGGACGCTACACCAAACCAGTCGGCATACCGATCTTCCATAAGCCTGCCAATATGTCTGCGCGACAACTCTGGAATGCTTTCCCACTTTATGGCGCCAATACCCGACTGATGATAAACACGATTTATCGACCGGATATGATGACCGTCCAGGGGTACGTCTTTTTTCAGATATTCCAGCCACTGTTCATATGCCTGATTAGCCAGCGTATTCTGCCCGACCCCAAATTTTATAAGCTCCGGGAAGGGTGAAAAAGATGCCGTTTTAACGGGGCGGAGCAGGCCGCTATAGCCAGCAAGGAAAATTTTTATGCTCTGCATAACGGCATGACGGTAAAGAGGCTCTGTTTCGCCTTTTATCCATTCCTCCGCAACGGCCAGAAGCGGAGATTTACCGGTAATTTCAAAATGATTTCTGCACCAGTCAGACATGGTTGATTTCCTCTCAGGTAAAAAAAGAGGGCATCATCCCGTGAGGAATAATGCCCTCACGGGATGGCAGCGCGCGAAGTGAGCGCTACCGGTTTGTTTAATTAAGCAGCCTGGGCCGCTTTTTCAGTTGACTGCAGTAAAAAATCTGACGCTTCTCTCGCGTGCCGGCAGGCACGAAAAAGGGCTTTTTTGTCCTCTTTAAGCGCCTTCAGCCAGGAGTCGATATAGCTTTCATGCTGGACCTCACCATAAACGCCAAGCTGGGCGCAGAGAAACGCGCTGCCCATTTCAGCTATCAGCTCCTCAAATGCATAAACCGGATCGCCAAACTTTCTGGATGATTTGGTTATGCCTTCGCGGTTGAGTCGTTTCTCATGGCCTGATGCATGCACCATCTCATGCAGCAGCGTGGACCAGTAATCGGCCTCGGTAAAAAATTGCTTCGCCTCCGGCATCACAATTCTGTCTGTGCCAGGGCTGTAGTAGGCGCGATCCTGTAAACGAATGCTGATAGCCACGCCTGCGGCATCGATCAGTTCCATTATTCGCTGTTCGGTCGGCCAGTGAAGCCCGCCCTGCTCATCTTCATCAGGAGAGGCATGCGGTATATCAACAGCAGATTCGGGTAACCCGTCACACTGATCGACGTTAAACAGGAAGTTGGGCTTTATCATCACCCGCGACTCCATCAGCGGATTACCTTCGGCGTCGAAACGCAGGTTTCCACTGAGGTCTTCAGCCTGTTTTTCAAAAGGCTTGAAGATAACGGCCTGCGCGCAGGTTTCACCCTTGCGAACCTGGCCGCCCATGTCCTGAGCCTGTTTGTACGTCACCCAGCGATCCGTTTTGTACCCCTTCTCTTCGGCCTCAAGCCAGAGAAGCAGAACGTTAACACCGCTGTAGGCGCGCCCCGTCGATGCATTGACCGGCAGCGGGCCTGCTGCGGCGTACTTCTGTGTCGTGCGCCACGGTTTTTTCCATGGCGCGACGCCTTTCTCAAGTGCCTGCACGATGCGATCCGTTACCTTCTGATAAAGATCGACGGTTTCTGTTTTCTTGGCGCGACGCGCTTTGACTGGTTTCTTCACGGGATACTCCTTCAGTAAAAAAAGGGCGTATCCCTCCCCTGATGGGCGAGAAATACGCCCGTCAGGGTAAGTTTTTAACGCACCGGAGAAATGATCTTTCCGTCGGCGGTTATGCTGTTTAGTCGCGACCGGAGTTGCCGCCTGGAATGATAAAAATCGTGGTGGTCATGCCGCTTACTGTCAGTAAACATTGCTTCTTCAAGCATTGAAGCTGCCGAACCGAACCACCGGGCCCGCTCTTCGTCGCAACTGCAGTCACAAAAATCCGCAGTCCTCATCAGGTCCATCCGTTCACGGAACAGCCCGAGTTTATGCTGACTGAGCCAGCTGATGGTTTTACGCTTCAGCTGATAGGTTGAACGGACAGACAGAACAACCACCTTGTCTGCAGGCGTTATGGGACTGAAAAAGGTAGGGTCATCTACAGTGAGAGCGTACGTCTCAGAGATCTGACCAAAATTCAGTTCGACCTGCACGCCCGGGTCGGCACTCCCTCCGCTGTATTCCAGGGCATAAATGCGCTCTTTGCGGTAGAAAAGCTGACCTGGTAATCCGTTCCTGAATTCCAGGAACAAACCTTCCTGCGAACAGATAACAAGCCTGACTGACATAGCCTGATGGTAGGTTTCATGAAACAGCTGCGCGAGCGCGTCGCTGTTGAAAGTAAACATTGGATCACCTGCTGTAATAGCGGGATCTGTCTCCTTACGGAGAGCAAACACCGGAAGGATAGGTATAGGTCAGTCGTTGTGCTGCTGAGCAAGCCAGAACTCAATGCCTGATATAGCTTCCCACTCTTCAGTGGTGACCTGCTTACCGGGACCGGAGGTTTTTACCAGCAGCAGGTGTTCAATTGCGCCAGGTATAACAAACGATGCCGGTATTTTTTCAGGTGCTTTGGTGAACATATCCATATTCCATGCCAGCCATCGCTGCGCGAAAAGCCAGTTTTGTGGACAGGAACTGGTTATGTGATAGCTGTCCGGGCATAGGTTATGCAGAAGAACCAGCACGATGCGCACGAATAAATCCTGTTTGCATCGCTGGCTCTCCACTTTGCGGTACGGCCGAAAATTATCCGAAAGCGTCTGCCTGAGGTAAAACGGATTGAGGCAGTAGCCTTCACCGTCCTTGTGGTTAAACGTGACTGAACCCTCGTCATCAAAAAGTTCTGACGCGCGGTTCATGTCAAAACCCAGCTGTTTATAAGGCCGGAGCTGAGCGGGAAGAAGCCAGAATGCTTCTTTAACTGCGTCGGTAAATCTGAACCACTGTTCATCATTTATGGACGCTCCCTGCTCAAACTGGTAGACGCCTGGAAGGACCAGATGCTCGGTTGGTATATGTGTCATGGTGAATCTCCATTAAAAACGGGGATTTACCGCCCACAGGGAGGTAAATCCCCGTTGGGTTAAGTTAAATCGATTGCCGGATCAGCGTTTGCGGGTTTTCTGTTCTTCGAGTGTGAACTCAAGTTCTGAAACCAGTCCCCAGTCAGCCGTCGTAAACGGACGTTCACCTCCGGAAACGCTTCTGATAAGCAGTTCATCAGCTGCGCCGGTAATGAAACCTTCCATGCTGAAAGACTGAGGAGCATCACTGCCATCAATCAGTTGGTGTCGTATTGCCCAGCGAACAGGAAGCGCCCAGCTGACGCCGCCGGCTGATGACGTTATCTCAAAGCAGCCTGAGCAATGGTGATACAGCATTAGCAGCGCAATCCGCGTGAAAAAGTCGATGGGCTGACCTTCCGTTTCAATACGCAAATCAGGGCTCGTATCCCGGGTAAACATCACGCTTTGAGATATGTAATTCCCTTCGTCTTTTCCAACGAATTCAAAAGCATCAGGGTGAGTAAACATCAAAGATGCACGTTCCAGACGTGTACCGTCAGTTGGCGAGCACGGACGGAGATGTACCGGTAACAGCCAGAATGCTTCAGTGACCGCCAGGGTAAAACTGTGCCACTGGCTAGGGGATATCCATCCGCTCTGCTTCACGGTATAGGTAACGTGTTGGGGCGGTACGGAGATTGGTGTCATGATAAATCCTCAAAAAAAGGGGATTTATCCCCCTGATGGGGAATAAATCCCCACAGGGTTAAGTCAGATTAGAAAGATTCTAATCGGCCAATTGCCAGATCGCCCAAGCCTTCAGAACGTCCATTTAAGGAAATCCGTTCATGCAAAGAGCGGTCAAGCCTGATGCTCATGGCACGGATGGAGTCAACCAAATCAGCACAGCCAGAACTGAGAAAACGATCCTGAACCATACCGAACTCAAGGTTGTATATGACGTTGATCTGAACAGCTATCGTGAAGGGCAGCTCACCGTATAGGTGCACCTGCTCGTCAAGATCGTCCAGACCAAATCGCTGATAGGCTAATGCCGTAAGCATGTCGCACTCGTATTTAGCTAACTGCAGCATATCTGCCAGGTTTGTTGAAATAGTCATATTCCACGTCCCTTTACTGATATGCATAACGCAGGTTTGCCATCTGATTCGCCAGCTTCAGTGCAAAACGGCGAGCCTGACGGTAAGAGCGGAATACCTCATCCGGCTTTTTCAAAGAACCAAACCGGTGATTACCGTAAAACGTGCCGGAACGAGTAAGTATGCCGGCCGTCCATTTTCCTGAAGGTAACTGATGAACCTGAACCTTAAAGCTGAGTGAGCCAGTCCGGTTCGTTATCCACTCTTCTTTTCTTTTGCCGGCCGCAACGCGATCCCTCAGGGATAAAGCTGTAGCGAAGGCTGCTGAAAAGATGCCTTTTATGGAAAGGGAGGTTGGTAATAAAAGGGTAATCATGGTGTTTCTCCTGTAAAACGGGAAACACCTGCCCTGTCGGGAAAGATGTTTCCCGAGGGGGTCCGCTGAGCGGATGGATGGTTAAGAAAGTAATCAGTCCTGACCCGTTAAGACGGTAAGTGTCGCCAGTGCTGACGTTGCCATTTGCGCCGTTTTACGGGCCGCTCTGAACGTATGAAACTCACCGTGACGGCTGTGCACAAATGCTTCCGACGGCTGTCCGTCGATCATCTTACGGGCCATAACAATGGCGTGGTAACGACGATCGTCAAACCAGACGTGGGAGCGGTATTCATGCAGACCGGAGGGTGAGGCAAGCCAGGGCGTTCTTCTGATAGCAGCTTTGAGTCGGGGACAGTCTGAAACAACGCGAGTTGTGGCAGAACGGGCCAAATCAAACGGTTTGCTGAGCTCAGTAAGAAACGAACGGATAAGTGACATGATTTCTCCTGAAAACGGGAGAAACATGAGCCCGCTCGGGAATGTTTTCCCGAAGGACGTAAGGCCGAAGCCGGATAGTTAAGAAACTACATGTACCCCGTTTATTTCCTGTGCGAGAGTTTGTATTGAGCACACCAAATCTGCACAGGCCGGGGCAAGAAAATGTCCTATATCAATTCCGTACTCGAAGGTGAAAATAGCGATTTCACTATCGATATGCACTTCATGATTAGGATCATCTATGCCGAGTTTTTTATAAGCTAATGCAGTGAGCAATTCGCTCTCGAATTCAGCTAATCTCAGCATATCGGACAGAGTTGTTGATAGATTCATCATAGGTATAGTTTCTCACGATAAATGGAGAAACATTAGCCCGATCGGGAATGTTTCCCCGAAGGACAAAGGCCGAAGCCGGATAGTTAAGAAACCTCGATCGTCACGCATTAGGAGCGAAAACTGACGATATCTGCTTCCAGAGGTGAGCAGATGTACCACACTTTACGTGTACTTCCTTGCAGGCTTTGGAAGTGTTCGTTTGTAGCTACCCGAAGGCGGTCATCTCAAGCTACGAGACCATTGGTGGTTGTCCGAAGACAACGTGCGAAACAGTTTAATAATAACGTTTATTGTACTTATTGTTCAAGAAAATATTATTCATCATTGATCATTCGATTATATACGCGGGCAACATATGCACCCCGCCCGTCGCCATGCCCAAGATCCATTGAAACAAGCGCCTCAGCCTCCTTACGACTCATTCCATTTTCAACATGAAAATTAACAGCGTCACGAGCATAAGCATATCGCAGGCTGTGCGGGGCATTAACGCCGGTCATACCATTTTCTCTTAGAACATTATGAAAACGGTCGAGCGACTGATGAAGGGTAGGTTTATTAATCAGTCTTCCATTATTTTCATTTGCATAAGAAATGGCTTGATTCAATAAGTGCATGACTTTCTCACGCTCAAATATTGTGACGTCCCGTGCCCGCCCACCTTTTGATCCAAAAACAACGCTTATTTTATTTTCACCGGCAGCTAAAGTTTGCTTCCAGGTTTTCAGGGATTTTGCTGACTGGACAACTTCTTCTGCACGAAGACCTATATATCTTGCAAGCTGAACACCGATCGCCACTCCTTCATCTTTGAGCGAGACAGCAGCCACGATTTCGGCCAGTCTTTCATCAGTAATTGCAATTTTCTTCCCTTCCCTGCTCGCCCCTGAAATATTCAGCGCCTCATTGCTTAACTTTTCATGCGAGGGATTAGCAAGGATATTTCTGCCTCCCTGTGAAAGCACAGACCGAATAGCAGCCATTTCATTCTGCAGCGTTCGGGAAGATATATTCTCTTCCTGTCGGCTTCTTATATAATTCTCGATATGCTTTGTTTTAACATGGCTTACGTCCCGAATCTGAATATTAAGGGTTGCTAGTCGCTCCGAAAAGCGGCTGGCAATCTTAGAACGATCTGAAACAGTTTTAAAACTTCCTCCGCCCTGGCGTGCCAGCGTCACGAGTTGTTTACTTAATTTATTGGACATATTCACCTCTGCCAGAATCCAGAACATTCAGCACGCCTGTGCTGACCGTTCTGTAACTCTGTGCGCTTACATCTCTTCCCCGACGGCGTGGTTGCCTTTGCGCTTCCTGCGGCTCAACTGGTATCTGTGCATCGGGGCGGCGAAATGTTGAGTTCTTGCGAGGCTTCCCCAGGTCTCTGACCTGTTTGCGGCTTGCGCCGTGCTGACGTGAGTCAGTCTGCCTCCGTACATCAGTTTCCTGATGTCGCCATCGATACCGAGTCGATCATTCTCCTTCTAGTTAAACGCCCCTGACGTTTCGTTCGTCAGTGCCGCGTTGTGGTTAATAAATAGCCAGAGTTGTTCTGAAAACACGTACTACGTGCACGTCAGATTGTACCGGCCCGTTGAAAACCGCACTGTACGTGGGTTTGGACGTTATGCGCTGCGCGCGTCACTTTGTTCTCGTTTCACTCGAACCAAAGTGACGCCGCGCAGCTTCATGCTCCTAATGCGTCTTCCGCAAGCGCCCAAATGTTCCAAATGGGCTTATGCGTCATAGCAAAAGTCGGATGCAGCTCAGGCCGTACACCTGAAAAGCTTCATAACGGAAGTGTGCGAAGCAGCATAAGCTATGCCGTTCGTGAGATGCCTGGCGTATGTAAAAGCCGTGGCTGAGATGTGTATATAAACCTTCATCGTCTGCGACATAGATGCGCTGTTAAAGACGATATCCGCTTCCAAAGGTGAGCAGATTTACCACGCTTTTGCGTTCTCCCTTTCAGGCTGCGGGAGTGTTTCTTGTAGCTACCCGAAGGCGATCCTCTCAAGCTACCGGACCATTGGTGGTCGTCATCGACGACATAGAACAGTTGAAAATATATCAATCAATCTGTAGAAATGTCAAACGTTAGATTTGCAATTAATATATACAACAAAAATCAATCACAGGAGGAACCGTGAATATTGAATGGTTAAGAGGAATAAGCTTTATATTACCAGCAGCTGCAATGGCTCTTAATTTTTCTGCAAGATTTAAAAAGCTTACAAATGAGAGGATATCTGTTTTTAAAGATATAAAGCCACTTTGCGCAGCGATAGAAATGGAACCCTATGAGATAAAAGCGATTGACAAGGAAATAAGAAATCTGATTCTACTTGAGGCAACAGGAATAAGAGACCCCCTTTTGGCGCGGCAGCATTTGAAAATACTAAGCTGTAATGATGTTACTGATATTCAAAAGTCGAGAATTAAGAGACTTGCACACTGCATTGATCAAGAAACTAATAACACCGCAAATGAAAATAAAGAGGTAACATTCAAACTTAACAAGAGCAAGTATATTAAAAAGAGGAATGAAGGCGCTGGATTTTTAATTACATTTCTGGCTACTTACTACATCTTTTTCTTTTGTTCTTTTACGGTTCCCGAAAAGGATGTTGTAGTAGCTATAGGAATGTTTATCACATCCATTGTACTTTTAGTTCCTATATTAGTAACAGTTGCCACATACCCCATGTACGGATTTTATAAGAAAAACAAAGAAATCATAGATTCATTGAATAGATTTCGCGATGAAAGTTAAGATTTAATCAGGCGTTGGTAGCAACTACCGACAGATGAATTTTATTATTAACTTGAGGGTATTAATTTTTAACAATCAATAACAATGAAGGAAATAAAATAGTCATAAAGTGGCTATGAATTTTCCGACAATTGCATTTTTAATGTAATTATCATTATTGTGCAGTATTACACTACTGAGGCGTTTAGTTTCACTGTATTAACAGTATGCAGGCCGGCCTAGAAATTCCCGCTAATTTTTCTGCCGGATTTAACAAGTGCAGCGCCGTGTAGGCCGGTATGGGAATCGCCCCTACATTTTCTGCCAGGTACTGCCAGTTCAGCGCAATAAAGGCCAGTATGGGAATAGCCCCTACTTTAGCTATTGCAGGCTGATATGGGAAACAGCCCTACTTCCGGACGCGCACGCACCGCAGCTGGTACGCCGGCGCGGGATATGGGAAACAGCCCTACTTCCGGACGCGCACGCACCGCAGCTGGTACGCCAGCGCGGGATATGGGAAACAGCCCTACTTCCGGACGCGCACGCACCGCAGCTGGTACGCC
>NZ_JARUWZ010000024.1:0-74101 GCF_030433775.1 Erwinia sp. PsM31 | reverse complement strand
CCTGTTACCTGTTACCTGTTACCTGTTACCTGTTACCTGTTACCTGTTACCTGTTGCTGTTGCTGTTGCTGTTGCTGTTGCTGTTGCTGTTGCTGTTGCCTGTTACCCGTTTGCTTCTTTGCTGCCTGTTGCCTCAGCGCGTTAAAGGGAGCTACAGCACCCGATCCCCAGAGGTTAATTTCGTTCTTATGCAGGCGTGAATATAACGCTAAAGTTTAGCGAGCGAAATTGAAATAATAGGGTGTAGCTTTTTCCCCGGCGGATGCTGGCTGTGATCGGTTAAAGCTCACGTTTTACTATAATATAGCCGTTAAACTTCACGGAGCATTCGTCGTCATCGATCAGAAGTGACGCTAAAGTGATGTTGTGTTTATTGTTATGATTAATATAATCATACTGGACAATAATATTCTGAGCATTGCTCTGCAGAAAAATTTCCTTGTATTTTTCAATCGGGGTAAAGTGCTCGCTTTCTGAATTATAGCTTTTCCTGGCCAGAAGCTCTGCCAGCTCAGGCGTCACTTTATTCGCACTGACGAGGGTCAGTTTAGTTTGCTGCAAAAGAATATCGCTCTCCTTGATACCTGAATCTTCAATCAGGGCATCGGTCATACTGATCCCATTGCTCCTGTTTATATCAAGGCAGGCTGGCGCCCGCAAACCCATGTGTAAAGATAAATAACGCTGTTAGAGACTATTTCTCATTGTACGATTAGCTCCTGATCCCTGCTGTCCGCAATTTTTTGCCGATTATAAGTGAGACAATACAGCCTGTGGATGCAGTTCCTTTGCCATTATCACCCTGAATAAGAAACCCATCCCTGTGACACATGCTGTTCCCCGGCAAGGGGGTGAGGCGTAAAACATATTTTCCTGCAGAACGATGTACGGCTTCAGGACGTTCAATGTGATATCTGCCGCGTGGCAGCGGCCCTTTATACTTAAGGCATTCAAGCGCGATATCGTTCCTGCATCCGGCCTGTTAAATCCGCCGCGCCGCGTTTTGCGGCGCGGGGGAACAGGCGTCAGGCAGGTACATCAGGCATGGCGGAGAGCGGGATAATCGCGCCGCGATGCTGGATCACCGTGCTGGCCGTCAAATGGCCTCTTCTTGCTGCCTCTGCCGCGTCGCCGCCGTTCAGGCGTACCGCCAGATAGCCGGCACTAAACGAGTCACCGGCTGCGGTGGTGTCCACAATACGGCTGGCGGGAAGCGCCTGCGCAGGCACTTCCACAATCGGTTCGCCGGCTACGGAAACCAGACAGGCTTCTGCCCCGCGCTTGATAACGACCTCTGACACCCCGGCTTCATGCGTTCTGGCAATGACGCCTTCCACGCCGGTTTCGCCCCACAGCAAATGCTCGTCGTCCAGCGTCAGGAAGGCGATGTCGGTCACGGCCAGCATTGACCGGTAAGCGGCCTGCGCCTCTGCCACGGAAGCCCACAGCCGGGGACGATAATTGTTGTCGAAAATAACCTTGCCGCCGTTGCTGCGGCAGCGCGCCAGCAGCGTTATCAGCTTTTCGCGACCCGCTGGCGTCAGGATGGCCAGGCTGATGCCGCTCAGATAGAGATAGTCGAACTGCGCCAGCTGCTGGCAAATTTCCTCGGCGCGCGGGCCTTCCAGCCAGAAGCGCGCGGCCGCATCATTGCGCCAGTAATAGAAAGTCCGCTCGCCGTGGGCGTCGGTTTCTATCACGTAAAGGCCGGGCAGTTTGTTCTCCATGCGCTGGACAAGCCCGGTCTGCACTTTTTCCTGTTGCCAGGCCGCCAGCATATCGCTACTGAACGTATCCGTGCCCAGCGCGGTGACGTAATGGACGGCCAGCTGGCTGGTCTGACGGGCAAGATAGACCGCCGTATTCAGCGTATCGCCGCCAAAACCGCGGCACAGGCCCTGTTCTTTTTGGGACAGCTCAATCATACATTCGCCGATAACGGCGATATTTTTCCTGGTCATGATATTCCGCTCGCTACGTTTTTTTGCCCCAGTTTCGCCGTGCTGACCGCCGCAGTCAATATTTTAAAACGCTGTTTTATTTTTTTAGCGCAGGCCTCACGAGCCGCTTTAGCCGCAAAGAACGCGATAAAGTTATCCAGGCGAATGCCGATACTGATTGCAGAAGCCCCACCCATTACGGCCTCAAAAATAACAAGGATCTTAATATGGTGCTGAAGAACATCAGACACCGGCTTCCTCCCTCAACTGTCGTGAAACAGCAGCAGCAGGAGCGTCTTTACTGGCGAGAATGCCAGCGCACCTACACGTTTCAGCCGATCTACCGGGTAACCGGCAGCCTGATGGCAATTGAGCTGCTCACTGCGGTGTTTCATCCTTCCGCGCCGGGCCAGAGAGTATCGCCGGAGTCCTATTTTGCCGCGCTTGACGCTACGGAGCGGATGCTGATTGTTCGCGAGCAGCTGGAACTGCTGGAGAAGTGGAAAACAAAATTTATCGAAGGCGGCATGGTGGCCTCGGTCAATATTGATGGCCCGACGCTACAGGCCGTCCAGCACAATCCGCTGGTTCGCCAGCTTATCGCGCGCTGTCCGTGGGTGCGTTTTGAACTGGTGGAACATCAGGTGCTGCCGCAGGAAGCGCTGGTCGCACAGATCCCGGAGCTGGGGCCGCTGTGGCTGGACGATTTCGGCTCGGGCATGGCGAATTTTTCTGCGCTATCGGAGCTGAAATATGACTATATCAAGCTGGCGCGCGAGCTGTTTATCCTGCTGAGAAAATCGGAAGAGGGCCGCAGCCTGTTCAATATGCTGCTGGCGCTGATCAACCGCTACTGCAAAGGCGTGATTGTAGAAGGCGTCGAGACGCTGGAGGAGTGGCATCAGGTAAAGAACTCGTTCGCCTGCGCGGCGCAGGGCTATTATTTCGCGCACCCTATGCCATTTGATCGGCTGGAAACGCTGCCGCTAAAGCTGGCGTAATACCGTTTTCTCTCTGCTCGTCTATCTTTACAGGAGACGAAGCGAACAAGGAGATAAACAGTGTCGCGCACAGGAAAAGTAATTAGCTGGATTGTCGGGATTTTTTTGTTGCTGGTTGTGGTGGTAGTGGTAGTTATCGCGACATTTAACTGGAACCGCCTGAAGCCAACTATCAACCAGAAAGTCTCCACAGAGCTGAATCGTCCTTTCGCCATCCGCGGCGATCTGGGCGTTGCCTGGGAGCGTAATCGCGACGAGCCGGGCTGGCGCAGCTGGGTGCCGTGGCCGCACGTGCACGCGCAGGATATCCTGCTGGGCAACCCGCCTGCTATTGACGATATTACGATGGTGCATTTACAGCGCGTGGACGCAACGCTCTCTCCGCTGGCGCTGCTGCATAAAGAAATCTTTATCCCGTGGATCAAGCTGGAGCAGCCCGATGCGCGTCTGATCCAGACGGCGAAGGGCAAAAATAACTGGACGTTTGACCTGGCCGCCAGCGACAGCGCCTCGTCCGATGCGCAGCCTTCCGCGTGGACTTTCCGCATGGACAACATCCTGTTCGATCAGGCAAAAATCGCTTACCGTGACGCCATCAACAAGGCGGACGTGCAGGTGACGGTTAATCCGTTGGGCAAGCCCGTTCCCTACGCGCAGATTGCAGGCGGCAAGGATGAAGCGGGTCAGAAGGGCGCATCAGACTTTGTTTTCGGCTGGAAAGCGGCCGGGACCTATAACGATGAGAAGCTGACCGGCGATGGTAAACTCGGCGGCATGCTCTCGCTGCGCAGCAAAACCAATCCGTTCCCCATTCAGGCCGATGTGCGTAACGGCACCACGCGCGTGCAGGTGGCGGGCAGCCTCCAGGATCCAATGAACCTGGGCGGGCTGAATATCCGCCTGCGCTTCTCCGGCGATACGCTGGCGAACCTGTATGGCCTGACCGGCGTGCTGCTGCCGGATACGCCTCCTTATGAAACCGACGGCCATCTGATTGCCCGTTTTCAACAGAAAGGCGGCCCGGTCTTTCATTACAACGATTTTAACGGCCATATCGGCGACAGCGATATTCACGGCTCGCTGACCTACAGCCAGGTGAAGCCGCGCCCTAAACTGGAAGGCTCGCTGGAATCACGCCAGCTGCGCATGGCCGATCTGGGGCCGCTGATCGGCGTTAAATCCGGTAAGGGCAGTGATAAAACCGAGCAGGCGAAGGCGAAAAGAGGCGAGGCACCTAATCAGCCTGCGGATCGGGTGCTGCCGCACGACAGATTCGATACCAAAAACTGGGACGTAATGGACGCCGACGTGAAGTTTAGCGGCAAGCGTATCGAACACAGCGATTCCCTGCCCATCAGCGATCTCTATACGCATCTGGTGCTGAAAAACGGCAATCTGCTGCTGGATCCGCTGCGTTTCGGCGTGGCGGGTGGCAGCCTTAATTCAACCATCCGCATGGAAGGCGACCGTTCGCCGATGCGGGCGCGCGCCGATCTTCACGCGCGTAATCTGAAGCTGAAGCAGCTGTTTTCCAGCGTAGAGTCGATGCAAAGCAGCATGGGACAGATCAACGGTGACGCCACGCTGAGCGGTACGGGCAACTCCGTTGCCGATATTCTGGCGACCAGCGATGGCAGCGTAAAACTGTTGATGAATGACGGCGTGATCAGCCGTGGCCTGATGGAAATCGTCGGTCTTAACGTAGGTAACTATGTGGTTGGCAAGCTGTTCGGCGATGACGAAGTGCGTATCAATTGCGCGGCGGCCGATCTGAACGTGGCGAACGGGGTGGCCTCGACCAAACTCTTTGTCTTCGATACGGAGAACGCGGTGATCAACATCACCGGCACCACGAACTTTGCTAACGAACGGCTGGATCTCTCGATTAATCCAGAGAGTAAAGGAATGCGTATCGTCACGCTGCGTTCACCGCTTTACGTCAAGGGTACCTTTAAAAATCCCGACGCGGGCGTAAAAGCCGGGCCGCTGATTGCCCGTGGCGCTGCGGCCGTAGCTTTGGGGGCGGTAGTAGCGCCTGCCGCCGCGCTGCTGGCGCTGATTTCGCCCAGCGATAATGAGCAGAACCAGTGCGTTAACGTCCTGCAGCAGATGAAAAAGAAATAAAAAAAGCCCGGCGATTGCGCCAGGCTTTTTTTTGCCAAACTGCCGAGGGCCGGTTCAGCATCACGAGCCGGATTAGTCGAACAGCGACTCGTGGCGGGTTTCCCGGCTGGCGAGCAGCGCGAACAGCGTCAGACAGGCCATCGCCGCCAGATAGAGCCCCACGTAGAACAGGCCATAGTTGTGTGCCAGCCAGGTCGCGATATAAGGCGCGACCGAAGCGCCCAGAATCGACGACAGGTTATAAGAGAACGACGCGCCCGTGTAACGCACCTCGGTCGGAAACAGCTCCGGCAGCAGCGCGCCCATCGGACCGAAGGTCAGCCCCATCACGCTTAAGCCGCACAGCAGAAAAGCCATCACCATCCACTGGCTGCCGGAACCCAGCATCGAAGGGAAAATCAGCGCAAAGGCGATAATCATCAGCGTAATCACAATCATCGTCTTGCGGCGACCAAAACGGTCGGCCAGCAGGCCCGCAATCGGCACCATTACGCCAAAGCCGATCACCGCCAGCATCAGCATCCACAGCATGGTATTACGCGGGAAGCCTAAGCCGTTTGGCGCAGGCGTGGTGCCATAGGTCATGGAATAGACGGTCATGATATAGAACAGCGTATAGGTCGCCAGCATGATAAAGGTGCCCAGAATGGTCGCCTTCATATGCTTCGACAGCAGCGTGCCGATAGGGATTTTGACCTGCTTTTTCTCTTTTTTAACTTTAGCGAAAACCGGCGACTCATTGAGCGAAACGCGCACGTACAGCCCGATCAGCACCAGCACCGCAGAGAGAATAAAAGGCACGCGCCAGCCCCACTGCATAAACTGCTCATCGGTTAACAGCCACGAGAGCAGCAGGAAAGTGCCGTTAGCGAAAAAGAAACCGATGGGCGCGCCAAGCTGCGGAAAGGAGCCGTACAGCGCGCGTTTTTTCGCCGGGGCGTTTTCGGTCGCCAGCAGCGCCGCGCCGCCCCATTCGCCGCCCAGCCCCAGGCCCTGTCCAAAACGCGCCAGCGCCAGCAGCAGCGGCGCAAAGACGCCGATAGTTTCGTAGCCCGGCAGCAGGCCGATAACTACGGTGGAAATGCCCATCGTCAGCAGCGACGCGACCAGCGTGACTTTACGGCCCGCGCGGTCGCCGAAGTGACCAAAAAGCGCGGAGCCGATGGGGCGCGCAATAAAGGCGATGGCGAACGTTGCCAGCGACTGTAGCGTTGCGACGGTGGCATCGCCCTGCGGGAAGAAAATATGCGGGAAAACGATTACCGCCGCGGTGGCGTAAATATAGAAATCGAAAAATTCGATAGCGGTGCCGACCAGCGAAGCGATCACCACTTTGCCGCGTGAATTGACGGGCTGGGTGTCCTGTTCGGCGTCGAGCGATGGTGCGATGGAGGCTTGCATAATTGTTTCTTATTTTTAATACGTGAAAAGGAATCTTACGCACTGGATCCCGTTCGTTCAATGGTGGCCAGCCGGGGTGCAGGCGCGGAAAAGAGGATCGTGCGTAAGATAGCGTCGGCGCTGGCTGATAGCCGGGCGAAACGCCCTTTTCATGGCAAGATCCACCAGCAAAGATGCGATAAAAAGTATCTCTTCAGGTAAAAATGCCTGCGCCAGCCTGCTTTTTGCGCACCCGGCGGCATTTTCGGCTGAGGGCGGCATTCAGGGTACGCGCCGTCGGGCGGTTACAAAGCATGTCGGCGCCGGTTAAATCAACCTTAAATCAACCCCGCTTTTCTGCCGTCATTCGGCTTTTTCCTGATCGAAAACAGCTCGTCAGACGGCCTGGTCAATAAACTTCCTGACACTTTTCCCCGCTGAATTTCTGGAAGGTTTTGCCCGGATGCCACTGACTCCCACCCGCGCGCTGACGCGCCTTTTACCGCTGCTGCTGTTTACCTTTACGGTTACCGCTGCGCCGCCGCCTGCCGTGACTGTGACCACGCTTACCCGCGAAAAAATTGCCCATCCTCGCCGCTACCTGGGGCGCGTTGAGGCGCTCCGGCAGGTTGACGTGATGGCGAGAACCGAAGGCGTTATCGTCAAACGCTATTTCAAAAACGGTGAAAATATCCGCGAAGGGCAGCCGCTGTTTGATCTCGATCCGGCAGAGCATCACGCCGCGCTGGCGCGCAGCCAGGCACAGGTCAATCAGGCGGCGGCGCAGGCCCGGCAAGCACAGCTGCACCTTGCGCGTCTGCAGCGGCTGGGCGTGGGGACGGCGGTCAGTCAGTCCGAGCTGGATAACGCCCTGGCCGAGCGCGACAGGGCGCGCGCCGCGCAGAAAGAGGCCGAAGCGCTTTTACAGACCCAGCGGCTGAACGTGGCTTTCACCCGCATCGCCGCGCCGATTAGCGGACGCGCAGGCCACAGCGCTATTCACGAAGGCGCATTGGTTAATCCTGCCCGCGGCGCGCTGGTCAGGCTGAAGCAGCTCAATCCCGTGCACGTGGTGATAGCCATCAACGAGCGCGACTATCTGGCCGACTGGCAGAAAACGCTGAAGGGCGATATGCAGCAGGCGAACGAGGCGATAACGGCCCGCATTCAGCTGGCCAATGGCGCTGCTTACCCTTACAGCGGCCGTTTCTTTGCGCTGGATAATCATATTGATAACCAAACCGGCACCGTGGCCGTAAGCCTGGCCTTCGCCAATCCGCAGCACCTGCTGCTGCCGGGCGGCATGGTGGAGGTGCAGCTTCAGCCGCCGGCGCAGGAACGGCTGTTGCTGCCCGCGCCGGCGCTACAGCAGGACAGCGGCGGCTACTTCGTGTTTCGGGTGGATCGGCAGCAGCACGTAGAGCAAGTCCCTGTTGAAGTCGGCGCGCAGATTGGACAGCGCTATATCATCACCGCCGGCCTTGCCGCAGGCGATCGGGTTATCGTTGCGGGCACGCAGCGCGTCAGGCCGGGTATGCAGGTCGCCGCCAGCGAAGCGTTATAAGGAAGCCTATGCTGAACTTTTTTATCAGGCGGCCTAAATTCGCCATGGTGATTGCGCTGATTATCACGCTGACCGGCGCGATGGCATTGCAAGCGATCCCGGTTGAACAGTTTCCGCAGATCACGCCGCCTGTGATTAGCGTGTCGGCGATCTATCCCGGCGCCAGCGCCCGCGACGTGGCCGAAGCGGTGGGCGGGCCGGTCGAGGCGCAGCTCAACGGCGTCAGCAATATGCTTTACATGGAGTCCACCAGCAGCAATAACGGCAGCTATCAGCTGAGCATTACCTTCGCCAGCGGCACCGACCCCGATATGGCGGCGGTGGAAGTGCAGAATCGGCTGTCGCAAATCAGCACCCGCCTGCCCGCTGAGGTCAATCAAAACGGCATCGCCGTGCGGAAACGGGCCAGCAATATTCTGATGAGCATCAGCGTGCTGTCGCCGGGCAACAGGCTTGATGCGCTCTCTCTCAGCAACTACGCCTCGGTGCGTCTGCGCGACGCGCTGGCGCGTATCCATGGCGTAGGCGACGTGCAGGTCTTTGGCGCGCGCGATTACAGTATGCGTATCTGGCTCGATCCGCACCGCATGGAGGCGTTAAACATCACGACCGATGACGTGATGCAGGCACTAAGGCAGCAAAACGTGCAGGCCGCCGCCGGGCAAATTGGCGCCGCGCCAACGCCTGCGACCCAGCAAACCGTACTAACCGTCAGCGGCCAGGGCAGGCTGCTGACGCCGGAAGCCTTTGCGCAGATTGTACTGCGCAGCAACGCACGCGGCGGCATGGTACGTATTGGCGATATCGCCAGCACCGAGCTGGGCGCGCAGAATTATCAGATTAACGCCGCGCTGAACAATACGCCGGGCGTTTTTCTGATGGTCTATCCCGCTCCGGCCGCCAATGCGCTTAGCGTGGCGAAAGCGGTGCGGGCCGAAATGGCGGAGCAGGCGCGGGTTTTCCCACAGGATATGGCGTATCAGATCAAGTTTGACGCCACTACGCCCGTGACCGCCACGCTGCATGAGATCGCGTTTTCGCTGCTTGTCACGCTGGTGGTGGTGCTGGCGGTGGTCTGGCTGTTTTTACAAAGCCTGCGCGCGACATTTATCGTGGCGTTGACCATTCCCGTTTCGCTGCTGGGCACCTTTGCCGTGCTGCTGGCGGCAGGCTACTCGGCCAACACGCTGAGCCTGTTCGCCATTATCCTGGCGCTGACTATCGTGGTGGACGACGCCATCGTCGTGGTGGAAAACGTCGAGCGCCTGATGATGGAGGAGCCGCTGCTGTCGCCCGCTGAGGCGACGCGCAAGGCGCTTGGGCAGATTGCCGGGCCGGTTATCGCCACTACGCTGGTGCTGCTGGCGGTGTTTGTGCCGACTGCCGTGCTGCCCGGCATCGTGGGCGAACTTTATCGGCAGTTCGCCGTCACGCTGTCGGCGTCGATGGTGCTGTCCAGCGTTTGCGCGCTGACGCTGACGCCCGCGCTTTGCGCCTGTCTGCTGCGGCGGCGCGTCGTGCCGACGACAGGGCCGCTGGCGAGCCTCAACCGTTTTATCAACCGGACGCGTGACGGCTATGTCGCGCTGACGCAAAAAATTAATCGCTACTCCATCACCACGGCTGCGGTGATCCTGGCGGCAGGCGTCGTGACCTGGATGAGCTATCAGCAGCTGCCCGATGGCTTTCTGCCGCAGGAAGATGAGGGCTACCTGTTTATCAACGTTCAGCTGCCGGAAGGCGCGGCGCTGCCCAGAACGCAGCAGGTGATGGAGCAGATGTACCAGGTCGTGAAGAAAAATCCGGCGGTGGCGGACGTGATCAAAATCACCGGTTTCAGCCTGCTGGGCGGCGGTAATTCGCCCGACAGCGGCTTCGGCATTGTGCTGCTGAAAGCGTGGCACGAGCGTCCATCCATCGCGCAGCTTTTGCCGCTGCTTCAGCAGCAGCTGGCCGCCATTCCTGCCGCCACCATTATGGCTTTCGTGCCGCCGCCGGTCAGCGGTCTGGGCAACGCTGCCGGTTTCGATCTGCGTATTCAGGCGCTGGAAGGACAGTCGCCGCAGGCGCTGGCGCAGGCTGCCCACGCCGTGATTACGGCGGCGAACCAGCATCCTCAGCTTAGCCGGGTATTTACCACGTTCAGCGCGACGGTGCCGGAAATGAGCCTGACCATCGACCGCGAGCGGGCCGCGCTGATGCAGGTGCCGGTCAGTCGAATTGTTGCCGTATTGCAAACCGCGTTCGGCGGCAGCGAGGCAGGCGACTTTACCCGGAACGGCCGCCAGTTTCGGGTACAGGTGCAAAATGAGATGCGCTTTCGTCAGCACAGCGAGCAGCTGCTGGCGCTGACCGTGCGTAGCGACACGGGCGCGCAGGTCAGGCTGAACCAGCTGGTTACGCTGAAGCCGTCGCTCGGCGCGCCTTACATCATGCAGTACAACCAGTTTCCGTCGCTGGCGATCGGCGGCGGCGGCGCGCAGGGCGTCAGCTCAGGGCAGGCGATGCAGGCGATGACCGAAGTGCTGGCGCAGCATCTGCCGGAAGGCTACGAATACAGCTGGAGCGGCATGTCGTATCAGGAGCAGCAAACCGGCAATCAGGCCGTGCTGATCTATCTGGCGGCGGTGCTGTTCGCCTGGCTGTTTATGGTGGCGCAGTATGAAAGCTGGAGCGTGCCGCTGGCGGTAATGCTGTCGGTGGTTTTCGCCGCCGCAGGCGCCGTAGCCGGCCTGCATCTGATGGGCTTTACCAACGATGTCTATGCGCAGATTGGGCTGGTGTTGCTGATGGGCCTGGCCGCCAAAAACGCCATTCTACTGGTCGAGTTTGCCCGCGATCGCCGCGCCAGCGGCGTGCCGATCGGCCAGGCCGCGAAGCAGGCCGCCAGCCAGCGTTTTCGTGCGGTCATGATGACCGCCATTTCCTTTATCGTCGGCGTGCTGCCGCTGGTGATGGCCAGCGGCGCCGGCGCGGCCAGCCGCCGGATTATCGGCATCACGGTCTTTAGCGGCATGCTGGCGGCCACGCTGTTTGGCATTTTATTTATTCCCGCGCTCTGGCTGCATATTCAGCGCCTGCGGGAGTGGCGCAAACGGCCCCGGGGAACGCGTTAATGGCCCACCATGACAGGGCATTGAAAGCCGTTGTGATGCTGGGCATGTTGGTCATTATTTTTGCGGGCATCCGGGCGGGGGCCGATATCGTGGTGCCCTTTATTCTGGCGCTGTTTGTGGCGGTCATCCTCAATCCGCTGGTGATGTTGTTGCAGCGGATTGGCCTGCCGAGGCTGCTGGCCGTTGCGCTGATTATCGGCATTATCGTGCTGGCAAGCGTTCTGCTGCTGACCACGCTGGCGGCAATGCTCAACGACTTTGCCCGCACGCTGCCGCAATACCGGCTGGTGATGCTTGCCTGGCAGGAAGAGACGCGGCAGCTGATGGCGCGTTTTGGCGTGCCGTTCTCTTTTGGCGAAGCGATGGCGCTGGCCGATCCTAACGCGGCCATCAACCTGGTCAGTCGCCTGGTATCGCAGCTTTCCGGCGCCATCAGCGGCATCTTTCTGCTGCTGATGACGGTGGTGTTTATGCTGTTCGAAGCGCCGCTGCTGCCGGGAAAGCTACGGCGGATCCTCAGCCGACCCGGCGATGGCATGGCGGCTATCCAGCAGGCGCTCGACAGCGTAAGCCGCTACCTGATCCTGAAAACCGCTATCAGCCTGCTGACCGGCGTGGTGGTCTGGCTGCTGCTGTGGCTGATGGGCGTGCGCTTTGCGCTGCTGTGGAGCGTGCTGGCCTTTGCGCTGAACTACATCCCCAATATCGGCTCGGTTATCGCCGCCGTTCCGCCTGTGATCCAGGCTTTAATCTTTAATGGCAGTTGGGAAAGTGTGGTGGTGGCCGTCGGCTATCTGCTGATTAATCTGGTGATTGGCAATATGCTGGAGCCGCGCTGGATGGGGCGCGGGCTGGGCCTGTCCACGCTGGTGGTTTTTCTGTCGCTGATTTTTTGGGGCTGGCTGCTGGGGCTGGTCGGGATGCTGCTCTCCGTGCCGCTGACCATCGTGGTGAAGATAGCGCTGGAGCAGACGCCGGGCGGCGAACGGCTGGCGCTGCTGCTCAGCGACGGCAGGCCTCCTGGCGACGGCAGGCCTCACAGCGTCTGATTAACGCGCTGCTGCATCCAGAACCAGAACGGATTGGAGGCCTGGCGCATCAGCATATCCAGGCTGACCATCAGCACGCTGCGCTCGCCGCGCGGCGTCAGGACGCCAAAGCTGACGCCAAACTCGTTCGGCCGGTCGGGCTGACGGCCATACAGCGAATCGCTGAACGGAAAGGGCAGCGCCACGTGCGAGAGGGAATAGACGTCCGCCGGATAGCGGACGCCCAGCGGCACGCTGGTGGTCACCTTGCTGCCCGCGGGCGTGGTGCGGGCAACGGCATCGTTGCTGGTCGGCGCCGCGTTGGTCACCAGCGTAACGGCGTAATTGCGCGGCGTCGCCGGCAGCAGATTATCCGCCGCGTGCAGCGCCGTGGGACGCATCAGCGGAGAAAGCGCCACCGAACGATTAACGTCGAAAAGCACCAGCTCGCTGCCGTTAGCGGGCAACAGATTATAGAGGCCGCGCACCACGGCGGGCGTGCTGACCGTCGCATCGGCCACCGACTGGAAGGTCAGCACCGGCGGCAGTTTGTCCAGCAAACGGCTGGCGCGATCGCGGTGCAGCTGACTTTGCAGCGCGCTGGTCAGCAGCCACGACTGCCGCGCCGCTTTTACCGGAAAGGAGTTGTATTTAAAGGGATTGAACTCCGGCAGGATGCTCAGCCAGGCCGAACGGGCAAACGCGGGCAGCAGAGAAGGCAACCCGGCCAGGCCCGCGTAGCGCGCATAGCTGCTGACGCCAATCATCGGCGAAATCAAAATTAGCCGGTTCGGCACGGGCAGCGAGGGATCTTCCAGCGCGTCCAGCGTATATTTCATCGCCAGCGCGCCGCCGTTGGAAAAGCCCATTATTTGCAGCGGCGCGCCCGCCGGAATGCGCCGATGGGCTTCCCGCACCGCCAGCCTGGTGGCCGCCAGCCAGTCTTCCCATTCGGTTTGGGTCAGCGCCGCCGGGACGGTGCCGTGACCCGGCAGCCGGATGGCGACCACCACATAACCATGCTGCTGATAATCTGCGGCGAAATGTCGCAGGCTATAGGGCGAATCCGTCAGCCCGTGCAAAAGCACCACCGCACCGCGAGGCTTTCCCTGCGGCAATAGCTGATAAGAACGGTTCCAGTCCGTGGCGAAACGCGCCGGATAAACCGGGCTTTTCTCCGCATAACGGTTATAGCTATCCGCGCTGTCTTCCGACGGTCTGACGTCGATTTTCATCCGGGCAAAGATCTGCTGCTCATTGCGCAAATAGGCGGACCAGTCGCTGCGGTCCATCTGACGGTCGCTCATTTCGGCAGGCAGCCAGGTATGCCACGGCTCCAGGGCTGGCCCGCGCTCGGTAACGGCAACACGCAGCGCCAGCAGCAGGAAGGCCAGCAGGACAACCAGTAACACCAGGCGTCTTATCCAGAATCGTGTGCGTTGTAGCATGGCTGTTCCCGTTGGCAAATTTGCGCAGGAAGTATAGAGGAAATCAGGACGATAGCGTTGATCGTCATCATTCGCGCTGGTGTGCCGTACCCACCAAGTGACCCATTAAATCGCACTCGTTGAGTCAGGGTTTAGATTAACTCAGCGGTTAGTTACGGTTATAAATTAGTTTAATCTATTGATTATAAATGAAAAATAATTGTTTACGCTGAAAAATTCGCTCGCCGCCGTCTGGGTTTACTTCCCCGGTAAGCGGGATTATAGTGGCGGCGATTTCCTTAACGGAGCCAATAATTGGACAGTCATCCTTTACGTTTTAACTCATAAGGCAGGCTACGCCGTTTGCTTGCCGATAACCGGTGGGCACTGTTTTTCTCTCTCCTGAGCATTACGTCCCCGTCATAACTTTTTTCTCCCGCGCAGCCGCCGGGCAAGGATTAACGATGAAAGAACCTCCGACCAGCGACGGGCGATGGCAAACAGGCAGAGTTAAGCGTACACGCTTCCCGTAACGTCCTCTTTTCCTCTTCCCCGCCTCGCCCAATCCTGACCCCAAAAATCAAATCCTCATGCGCAGGGTCGCTTCTCTGCGCCTGAATAAAAATAAAGGATTAGGCACATGAAAAAATCCCGCTCCCGCGATCTGGCTATCGCACAAGAAATAAAACTGAGCCTGGACAGCACGCTGGCTCGTCTGCACACCCAACGCAATGGTTTGACCGCCGCTGATGCCAGCGAGCGCCTGTTGGAATATGGCAAAAATGAGGTCGCCACGGCTCAGGCGCCGCACGCGCTGATCCAGCTGATCCAGGCCTTTAATAACCCCTTTATCTGGATCCTGATCGTGCTGGCCGCCATCAGCTTTTTCACGGATTACCTGCTGCCGCTGCGGCAGGGCGAAGAGACCGATCTTACCGGCATTATCATCATGCTGACCATGGTGGCGCTCAGCGGCCTGCTGCGTTTCTGGCAGGAGTACCGCACCAATAAAGCGGCGGAAGCGCTGAAATCGCTGGTACGCACGACGGCAACCGCTATTCGCCGCAGTAGCGAAAACGCCGCGCCGGTCAGAATGGAAGTTGCGCTACAGGACGTGGTGCCCGGCGACGTGATCTTTCTGTCGGCTGGCGACATGGTGCCGGCAGATGTGCGCCTGCTGACCGCTAAAGATTTGTTTATCAGCCAGGCTTCGCTAAGCGGCGAAGCGGTGCCGGTAGAAAAACATGCCGCGTCAGATCGGTGCCAGCCAGATGACGATCTGCTGAACAGGCCCGATATCTGCCTGATGGGCACCAGCGTCGCCAGCGGTACGGCTACCGCCGTCGTAGTCGCGACAGGCAACCGTACCTGGTTTGGCTCGCTGGCAAAATCCGTGACCGGCAGCCGGCCACAAACCGCTTTCGATCGCGGCGTAAACAGCGTCAGCTGGCTGCTGGTGCGCTTTATGCTGGCGATGGTGCCCGTGGTGTTGTTTATCAACGGCTTTACCAAAGGCGACTGGGCAGACGCCACGCTGTTCGCGCTGGCCGTGGCGGTTGGCCTGACGCCGGAGATGCTGCCGATGATTGTCAGCTCTAATCTGGCGAAAGGCGCCATTGCCCTGTCGCGGCGCAAAGTGGTGGTGAAGCGGCTTAACGCTATTCAGAATTTTGGCGCGATGGACGTGCTGTGTACCGATAAAACCGGCACGCTGACCCAGGATCGCATTATCCTGGCGCAGCATCTTGACGCGCACGGGCACAGCAGCGATCGGGTTTTGCAGCTGGCCTGGCTGAACAGCCGCCATCAGACCGGCGTAAAAAACCTGATGGACAGGGCGATCCTGAGCTTCAGCCAGGGAAAATGGGTGGTTAGCGGGCTGCATCGCTATCGCAAAATCGACGAGCTGCCGTTTGATTTTGAACGCCGCCGTTTGTCCATTGTGGTGGCGGACGAACACGATCGGCAGAAACTGATCTGCAAGGGCGCGGCGGGCGAAATGCTGTCTGTCGCCACGCACTGGCAGGACGGACGCGAACGGCGTCCGCTGGATGAGGCCGCGCGTCAGCAGTGGAGCCAACAGGCGGCGCGCTGGAATCAGCAGGGTTTTCGCGTACTGCTTATCGGCGAGCGCGATCTGAGCGATATGCCGCTAACGCTGCCGCTGCACAAGGATGATGAGCGGGATTTGACGCTTTGCGGCCTGCTGACCTTCCTTGATCCGCCCAAAGAGAGCGCCAGAGAAGCGATTGCCGCCCTGCACGAGCACGGCGTAACGGTAAAAGTGCTGACCGGCGATAACGCCATTATCACCAGTAAGATTTGCCGCGATGTCGGGCTGGAGCCAGGAGAGCCGCT
Source organism: Erwinia sp. PsM31 (assembly GCF_030433775.1). NCBI lineage: Bacteria > Pseudomonadati > Pseudomonadota > Gammaproteobacteria > Enterobacterales > Erwiniaceae > Erwinia > Erwinia sp. PsM31. The sequence goes on along the minus strand of NZ_JARUWZ010000024.1, from coordinate 58,163 downwards.
GTGTGGCAGCGAAATCGAGCGGCTGGATGACCGCGAACTGGCGACGCTGGCGGACTCACGCACCATTTTTTGCCGCCTGACGCCGCTGCAAAAATCCCGCGTGCTGAATATGCTGCAACAAAACGGCCATACGGTCGGCTTCCTGGGCGACGGCATCAACGATGCGCCAGCGTTACGGGAGGCGGATGTCGGGATTTCCGTCGACAGCGCTACGGATATTGCGAAAGAGTCTGCCGATATTATTCTGCTGGAAAAAAACCTGATGGTGCTGGAGCAGGGCGTTATCAAAGGCCGCGAGACTTTCGGCAACATTATTAAGTACCTGAATATGACCGCCAGCTCCAACTTCGGCAACGTTTTTTCCGTGCTGATCGCCAGCGCATTCCTGCCTTTTTTGCCCATGCTGGCTATCCAATTGCTGATCCAGAACCTGATGTATGACCTTTCCCAGCTGGCGCTGCCCTGGGACAAAATGGATAAGGCGTTCCTGCGCAAGCCGCGTAAGTGGGACGCAAGGAATATCGGCCGCTTTATGCTGTGGATGGGCCCGACGTCTTCGCTGTTTGACGTCACCACCTTTCTGCTGATGTGGCACGTTTTTGCCGCCAACAGCGTGGAGCATCAGGCGCTGTTCCAGTCAGGCTGGTTTGTCGAAGGTCTGCTGTCGCAAACGCTGGTGGTGCATATGCTGCGCACGCAGAAGATCCCTTTTATCCAGAGCCGCGCGGCGCTGCCGGTGATGCTGATGACGGGGCTGGTGATGGCGCTGGGGATCGCCATCCCCTTTTCACCGCTGGGCGAAGCGGTTGGGCTGACGCCGCTGCCCTGGACTTACTTCCCGTGGCTGGTAGCGACGCTGCTGGGTTATTGCCTGGTGACGCAGGGAATGAAGCGCCTTTATATCCGCCGTTTCGGCCAGTGGTTCTGAGGAGGAAAGATGAAATATAACAACGCCATCACTGCTATCGTGCTGTTCTTTGTTGCGTTAGTTATCCTGTCCAGCGGCCTGCTGATGATCTTCGGCCACTGAAAAGGAGCAGGTATAGAGCCGGGCGCGGTTGGCAGAAGCTGTAAACGAAGCCTGCCGCGCCGTCGTCAACCTGATCCGGAACCCGCGTGGAGGGCCGGCAAAAGTTTGTTTATACCTTGATAAACCGCAGATAAATAAAGCGAATCACATAGTATTCCAGCGCGCCTAATAGTAAAAACCACAGGCAGAACACCAGCGTATAGAGCTGGCCGACATCGCTGAGATGAAACAGCGTAGTCAGGCGGCGCGTCAGCTCCACGCCAAACCAGGGCGCGGGCAGCAGCAGCGCGGAGAGAAAGCCCAGCATCAGCGTGCTCATCGGCATTAAAAAGGTCAGAAAAGGATTGTTCATAGCGGTTCCGTCTCGGTCAGTGACGGCCATTTTCCGGTAAACGGCTGGCGGGTTCAACCTTGCACGCGCAGGGAATTTTTTCGGCGCTTTTTGGCGATTTTTATCGCGCGTAATTCCCCACCGGCTGAAAGGTCGCTCATCATAACCCGGTAATTCCTTTAGTGTTTTTGCGCCTCTTTTTTGCGCGAAATTAGCATTCGTTAAAAAGTATAGCCAAGGCTATACTTAAACACCTGATTTTATTGTCTTTTTATACGCGCAATCGCGTGGTAGGATGCACGCACATTAAGCCTGAGGGGCTTGTTTCTTCAACAAGAACCGTTCTTTTGATGTCTGGGCGAGAAGATAACCGCCAGACCGGTATAACCACAATGAACCTATATGCAACCCTTATTCTGGCCTTCGGCATGTCGATGGATGCTTTTGCCGCCGCGATTGGCAAAGGCGCAAGCCTGCAGCGTCCGGGTCTGAGAGAAGCGCTGCGCATCGGCCTGATTTTCGGCGCGATTGAAGCGCTGACGCCACTGATTGGTTGGGGCGTAGGCATTGCAGCCAGCCGCTACGTAATGGCATGGGATCACTGGGTCGCTTTTACGCTGCTGCTGGTGCTTGGCGGCCGCATGATTCTGGAAGGTTTCCGTAAAAAGGATGAAGAGTGCGAAGCGCCCCAGCGTCACGGATTCTGGCTGCTGGCGATGACCGCCGTCGCGACCAGTCTGGATGCCATGGCCGTCGGCGTCGGCCTGGCTTTCCTGCAGGTGAATATTGTGACGACCGCGCTGGCGATTGGCGCTTCGACGCTGGTAATGGCTTCGGCGGGCATCCTGTTAGGCCGTTTTCTTGGCCCGGTGATGGGCAAGTGGGCGGAGATTTTCGGCGGCGTGGTGCTGATTGGCATTGGCACCAGTATCCTGGTTGAGCACCTGGGCATCCTGTAAAGGTGCAGACAAAAGACCGGGTTTACCCGTCTCGTTTAGCTTTTGTTTAGGTTCGCTTTCGCATAATCTTGCGAATTATGTGATCTGCTTCAAATTTATTTGCCTGGAAAGTGCGCTTCTTGTATACTTTTTTTGCGTTCTATCAATAAAAGTTGAATTTCAGGTGCAAAAAATGAAAAAAGTTATCAATTACGTGTTCCGTAGCTATGTTGAAACATTTAAACACGTACCGCCAGGCGCTATGTATTAATGGCTCCGGCCCGAAACCCTCGATAGCCGCGGTCAGGGAAAGACCGATGGTTATCACCTGTTACCCCGCTAAAATTTTCTTCGCTTATCCCGTTTTCGACTCGCTAAAACCTTCTTCGCTTATCCCGTTTTTGACTCGCTAAAAGCTTCTTCACTTATCCCGCTTTCGACTCGCTAAACCCGTCTTCGCTTATCCCACGTTTCAATCGTTTTCAGCTCGCTAACACGCTCTTCGCTTTTCAATCGCTTCCGGTCTGCTGATGACAATGACCGCTTTGGCTTGCTACGCCTGTGTTCTCTGCCGCCCGCCGATTTTGATGACGCCACGCAGTCAAAAAGAAGCCGCCGCTGCTGACTGCGTCACAGCCAGCAGGGCGAAAGGCCATTAATCCTGGCTCTGGTACTCGTCCAGCGTAGCGCTCTGACAGGCTTCCATATTCTGGCTGGCCTGCTTCTTCTGGTCTTCGCTCAGATTCATCCAGGCAGCAACCACGGTTCGGGCTTCGTCTTCGTCAAAGTCCGGTTTTTCCTGCGCGGAAGGCGACTGGCCGCGCATGTGCAGCGCTTTCAGCTTGGTGATATAGCCATCCGCCGAGTCGGCTGCTTTATCCTGCGTCACCAGCGTACAAAGGTTAGCGATATAGCCCTGGGCCGGATCGTCTGAGTCTGCAGCCTGCGCTGCGCCAGTTACCGCCAGAGCGGCAAGCAGCAGCATTATTTTTTTCATATTTGCTCCTTAACAAGGATTTACGTTCGGCCGGTTCGGCATGGCCCGTTAAGGATAGCGCTTCCGTAGCGGGCCGGCACCGTACGCCTGAAGAGTAAATACTTTAATTCAGAGCCAGGCTCTGTACCAGTCGATCTGCTGCGCGATGAGGTGATCGAAGCGCGGGCCGCTGTAGCGAGCGTAACGTTTTGCCTCCGCTTCTACATGCAGCTTTTTCTCTGCCGCCGCCACGATATCAAACAGCGCAATGCCCTGCGGCAGCGGATTGACGCGATCGTCGCCCGCTATCACCAGTCCCGGGCAGGAAAGCTGGCTGGTAGTGCAGCGTCTTCTACATGGTCAGAAAGGCGATTTTAGTAACCATCACCGGGAACGGTGTTTTATGGCGCCTGAATAGTTTTAGCGGGAGGAATAAGAAGGAGGTGCAAAAGTCTCCACGATCTCAACCGTGGAGACAGCAATCTTAACCTTCGGGCATGGCGGAGGAATGATGGCTTGAAATAAGCCATTTCTGTCCGTCCCATGCATAGGTAAAGGTATAACGCGCGGCGGCTTTAGAACCATCGCCAAAGGTAAAGGTATAGGTGCCGGTATCGATAGCTTTATTACAGCCGATGCGAACGGTACGGCTGTCGATATGGCCAACCGGCTTCTTCGCCAGGAATTTTTTAAAATAATCAACGCGCTCTTCGTCCGTCAGGCGAGCTTTGTTCGACAGCGTTGGCAGCAGCACGGCATCTGACAGATAGTTCTGCGAAACGGTGTTGGCATCGCCTGTTTTTAGCGAATCGTTCCAGCGATCGAACATAGAGGCAACTTCCTGCTCGGTCATTTTAACGCAGGAAGTACTCTCCTGAGCAAAAGCCGCCGAGCTGGTAAGCACGCCGGCAATCATCAAACCAATTAATCCAGCCTTCATTAATTATCTCCGTAGTATTTGTGTTTTTAATAAAGCTAAAATACCAGAAGCTAATAAACGCATATTAAACGTTCGCAGCGATGGGAAAAGGCTATGCCAGAGGATTGATATAGATCACGTCAATAAGCATTCTTTATTATAAGTACTGCGTTAATTATTTATTATTAACGGCAATAATAAAGATGAATAACATGATTTATATTATTCGAGCGTTTCTTTAATAAGCTGAGATAAAGGCAGGGTTTTTATAGCGAAAATGCGCCGTGTGGATAAGCAGGGCAGTGCAAACGACAGGAGCCGGGCGGGTAAAAAAAAGATGGTCAGCCGAAGCCGACCACCAACGTTTTTATTTCTGTAATAGCTGCTTAACCCAGGCAATGATTTCTGCATCTTTGCCCTGTTCAAACAGGCATTTCTGGAAGCGTTCGCCGCCGACGGCGGTTTTCACCAGTTCCGGGTCAATTGCGCGCAGCGTATCCAGATAGTTATCTTTGATTACCGCGCTTTTTACCTGATTGAGGATACCGGCGTTGCGTACCTGCGGCTCTTTACGCTCGACGGGATAGCCTTCGCCCCGGCGGCCGGTAAAGGCCTTTTCAAACATATAGCGCACGTTCAGCTCGGCGCCCCAGCCAAAGCCTTTGGCAAAGGCCAGCGACAGCGCGTTGCCGTTATTGATTTGCGCAAACAGAAACGCATCCGCCGGATCGAGGCAGTAGCCGCAAACCACGCCAGGATGGATATTTAACGACATCAGCGCGCCCTGACCGGTGCCGCAGCCGGTGACCACGAAATCTACCGCCTTTGCGTTCAGCAGAATGCTGGCCATAATGCCTAAGTGGATATAGGTCAGATGATGATCGTTCTCGTCGCTCATGCCGACGTTAAACACCGCGTCTTTATTCTGCGCCGCTACGGCCTGTAACTGCTCCAGCACCACGGCGTTTTTCGCCGCCTGGCTGTTTTCCATCATCAGTGCAATATTCATCTTTGTTCTCCAGTATTCAGTCATTGAGAGGCCGATGGCGCATCAGCGCGCCAGCCAGCCGCCATCTACCGCAAGGGTATAGCCGTTGATGTAGTCAGCGGCTTTTGATGCCAGAAAAATCACCGGACCCATTAAATCCTGCGGCGTACCCCAGCGGCCAGCCGGGATACGCGCCAGAATTTCCGCACTGCGCTCTTCATCGCTGCGTAGCTGCTCCGTGTTGTTAGTGACCATATAACCCGGCGCCAGCGCGTTAACGTTGATGCCGTATTTCGCCCACTCGTTGGCCAGCTGACGCGTCAGCCCCATCACCGCGCTTTTCGACGCGGTATAGGAAGGCACGCGCACGCCACCCTGGAAAGAGAGCATCGAGGCAATATTGATAATCTTGCCGCCGCTCCCTTGCTTAATGAACTGACGGGCGGCCAGCTGCGATAAAAAGAACAGCGTCTTGATATTGACGTTCATCACGTCATCCCAATCCTGTTCGCTGAAGTTCAGCGCGTCTTCGCGGCGGATCAAACCCGCGTTGTTGACCAGGATATCGATATGCCCCATCTCTTCTACCGCACGTTCCAACAGTGATGACAGCCGATCCTGACGGCCGAGATCGGCTTGCAAGCTGAGAAAGCGTCTTCCCGTTGCGCCGACTTCCGCCGCGGTATCGGCGGGATCGCGGCGATTAATCGCCACGATGTCACAGCCCGCCTGTGCCAGAGCCACTGCCATACTTTTCCCTAAGCCGGTATTACAACCGGTGACCACGGCCACCTTTCCCTGTAGAGAAAAATCGTCAAGAATCATGCAGTTTCCTTATTTATAGATAGACGTGCAGGTATTCCACCAGACACAGGATCGCCATCGCCTGGCCATAAGGCATGGAGGTCAGCGGTATCTGGCGGTAGAAATCGAGGTCTTTACCCATGCCGGTGCCAAAGGAAACCTGTGTCAGCTCTCCGTCCTTATTGATGCGGGAGATCAATCCTTTAATCGCCTTTTCCGCCACCGCTATATAGCGAGGATCGGCACAGCGGCGACGCGCGGCTTTTAACATGCCGAAGGCGAAGCCAGCCGTTGCGGAGGCTTCAAGATAGGAGTTGGGATCGTCCAGCAGCGTATGCCACAGGCCGCTTTCGTCCTGACATTTTTCCAGCGCCTCCAGCTGGCGGGAAAGCACCTGTTGCAGATAGCGCCGGGTCGCATCACCTTCCGGCAGCTCAAGCAGCTCAACGAATTCCGGAATAACGATGGTCAGCCAGCTGTTGCCGCGCGCCCAGCGAGCGTTAGCAAAATTATGGTGACCATCGAACGTCCAGCCGTGGAACCACAGCCCGGTTTCCTTATCCATCAGATGCTGGATATGCAACATAAACTGATACTTGGCTTCTTCGATATAGTCCGCGCGGTTCAGCAGCTTGCCGATTTTTGCCAGCGGCAGCACGGTCATCATCAGCGTGTCATCCCACAGCTGCTGATGGTTCTCTTCCGCCAGCGTGATGTGCTGCAAACCCCTCATATCGGTACGCGGCATATCATGCATAATCCAGTCTGCCCAGCTTTCCAGGTAGGGCAGCCAGCGTGGATCGCGGGTTTCCTCATAGCGGTATGCCAGCGTCAGAAACGGGCAAACCGTGTTCACGTTACGGGTGGTGGAACCTTCAGCAAAACGGTCGTTGAACCAGTTATCAATGATGGCTCGCAGCCGATCGTCCCCGGTTTGGCGGTAATACTGATGAATGCCGTACAGGCCGATGCCGTGCGTCCATTCCCATCCTGCCCAGCCTTTGGTATCAATCACCCGGCCATCGTCAAGCCTCAGTAAAAACTCGCCGGTTTCGTCGGTAATATTCACCAAATTGTCCACCAGTTTGTTGATCAGCTGATGCAGCTCCTGGCTGGAGATAAACCTTTCCGGCTGGCGCAGGAGTGGGCTGTGTTTTACTGGGTATACGACCATAATTGCTCTGTCCTCGTGGATCTTAAGTTGACTATGAATGCGTTAAATTGTCGCCGGGCGCCGCTTTTGTGGTCTGAGCGGGCAGAGTGCCGGCCGCTGGCTTATGCCGATTCAGGTAACCAATGTTGTTATTGCCCCACAGCGATTCGTAAGGCATTCCGGCCAGCATCTCGACGGTAGCGCGAGCCTGCGGCGTGATGCTGTCAGGGACGACGCCGCCCGCTATGCGCATTTTCTCGGTTTCGTCACGCAGGATTTTGTGCGTGGTCAAATTCAGCTTGAAGCGCAGGGAGATCAGGAAGCCCATGCACAGGACCAGGATCGTGCCGCCGCACATGATCATCAGGATCGCATGACTGACGTTTTCGGCCTGCTCGGTGCTGCCCGCCACAAAACCGGAAAGCTGCATCAGGATGCCGACCAGCATGACGGCACCAGCCTGCGAAGCCTTACGCGTCAGGGTCATGATCCCGGCGAAAATGCCTTCGCGACGCTGACCGGTAATCACCTCGTCCACGTCCGCAATGTAGGTATAGATATTCCACGGCACGTAGTTAATGCCGCCGCGGCCCAGGCCAGCGATAGCGGAGATCAGCAGCAGCAGCGAGAAGACATCGCTCATGCCGCTGTAATAAAGCACGCCGTAGGAAAGCGTACTGAGCGCAAACAGCGCCACCACGATGCGGTAGGCGGGCGCCGGCCCAATACGGATACAGAGCGGGATCATGCCGATCACGGCAACAAACTGGAGGATCGCCATCGTGCCCATCAGGTTGGAAGCCACGGTGGCCTGCTGCATCAGCACAAATACCACGTAGTAGGTAAACACGGCGTTAAAAACGTCCTGCGCGATATAGCCGCCCAGATACATGCCCAGATGCTGACGGAAGATACGGATGCGCAGCGTAGATAACAGCTCGGTTTTCAGGCGGCCAAGGCTTTGCCCCAGCGTCAGCTTCTGCTGCTCGGCTGCCAGCGCGGCGGCGGATTTTTTCTCGGCCGGGCGCTCCCAGGTATAGCGATAAACCAGCGTCAGCACGATGGCGCACAGCACGGAAAAGACCAGGCTGGAATAGAAGAAAGAGAGCGGATTATCCTTGCCGAAATAAGCCAGCAGGATACCCGGCAGGAAAGCGGCCAGAATAGCGGAAAGCTGCGCCAGCGCGATGCGTGCGCCGGAGAATTTGGTTTTCTCTTTAAAGTCGTCGGTCATCTCCGGCACCAGGGTTTCATAAGGCACCAGAATCGAGGTGTAGACCACTTCAAAAAAGAGGTAGGTCAGCAGGTAGTAGACGTAGGTCATGTCGCCGACCCACATCAGGCTGTAGCTGAACACAAGGGGAATGCCCAGAAGGATAAAGAATTTACGGCGGCCGAAGCGTTTGCCGAGTCGGGTAGAGCCGAAGTGGTCGGTTAAGTAGCCCATTAGCGGGCTGACCACGCCATCCACAATGCGCGCCATGGCGAAAATAGAGGTGGCTTCAATAGGGCTGAGGCCGCAGAAGGTGGTGTAAAAGTAAAGCAGCCAGGCAGATGTTAATGCCATCGTACCGGCACCCAGAAAATCCCCTGATCCATAGGCGAGATAATTAAGCGTTCCTGGTTTACGTATTGTCATAATGTTCATCCTGAGTAACCAACATGCACAGCCCGGCTGTATGTCGGGAGAGGAAGTACGTTAGAGTTATGACGTCCAGAAAACCTTTGCGATTTTGCCAGCCGATATAAGGCGGTGGCGAAGAAAAGAAGATAGCGGCGGGCGGCTTCACTAATTTAATAAAATGGCGTTTCAATTTTATTGAATTAGCCATTCAGGCTTTGCCAGGCAAGATTTGTTGCGATCTGTGGTTGATTTTATGGCGTTAAATCAAAGTCAGCGGTGAAAATGTTTATATAGTTAAAAACCCAACCGAAGAGGAAAGCACAATGAAAGCTGCCGTGGTCAACAAGAATCATACTGTCGATATCGTTGAGAAAAAGCTGCGCGCGCTGGCGCATGGCGAAGCGCTGTTAAAAATGGAATGCTGCGGTGTCTGCCACACGGATCTGCACGTTAAAAATGGGGATTTTGGCGATCGTACCGGCGTGGTGCTCGGCCATGAAGGCGTCGGCGTCGTCAGCGAGGTCGGGCCTGGCGTGACCTCATTGAAGGTGGGCGACAGGGCCAGCGTGGCGTGGTTTTATAAAGGCTGCGGCCACTGCGAATACTGCACGACGGGCAATGAAACCCTGTGCCGCAACGTATTAAATGCCGGTTTTACCGCCGACGGCGGCATGGCGGAAGAGTGTATCGTGGTAGCGGACTACGCGGTGAAAGTGCCGGACGGGCTGGATCCGGCAGCGGCCAGCAGCGTAACCTGCGCGGGCGTCACCACCTATAAAGCGGTAAAGGTTTCTGGCATTCAGCCAGGCAAGTGGCTGGCAATTTACGGCCTGGGCGGACTGGGCAATCTGGCGCTGCAATATGCCAAAAATGTTTTTAATGCCAAAGTCATCGCCGTGGACGTAAACGATGCGCAGCTGGCTTTCGCCAAAGAAATGGGCGCCGACTTAGTTATCAACTCGCTGAAGGAGGATGCGGCGAAGATCATTCAGGAAAAAACGGGCGGCGCGCATGCGGCAGTGGTAACGGCAGTAGCCAAAGCGGCATTTAATTCGGCGGTAGACGCCATGCGTGCCGGTGGCCGTATCGTGGCCGTTGGCCTGCCGCCGGAGTCGATGAGTCTGAATATCCCACGTCTCGTTCTGGACGGTATTCAGGTGGTCGGCTCGCTGGTGGGCACGCGTGAAGATCTGGCTGAGGCTTTTCAGTTCGCGGCAGAGGGAAAAGTGGTGCCGAAAGTCACCAAACGTTCTCTTGAGGAGATTAATGAAATTTTCGACGAAATGCTGGAAGGGAAAATCAAAGGCCGTATGGTGATTGATTTTACTGCTGACACCCACGCTGGCTAAAGCTGACTTGCCTGTGGAAACGGCTTAACCACTTATTTCCACAGGCAAATATTTACAAAACCTGTCACGCGCTCATAAAGAAGCTCGACCGTGCTGGCGCTTCCGGCTCCAGTCGGCAACAGAGGCTTAGCCACAGCAGTGACACCAGCCAACCCGCATTGTTTAACATTTGTTTTCCCTTTGAACACATGGTAACAAATTAACTTTACTCACCCGTGGAGAATTCGCCACAGGCGTAGCTCTTTTTGCTAAGCGCTGTGGCGTTGTACAGCAAGGGCTGCACGCCTTATCGGGACGATTAACCGCTAAGCTCAGAAGTCATCGTTTCGCTTTGAACGTTAATGAGGAGAGTTAAGGTGTTAAAAAAGGCTAAAACAGGGCTGCTCGCAGCCGCGCTGCTGACCTTTAGCGCAGTGGCTGCCGACAATACGCCGCAGTATGGCGTAGAGCTACAGGGCTTCGATTTCCCTTATCCAATTGAAAAGTTTAATTTTTCATCACAACAGCAGCCGCTTTCTATGGGCTACATTGACGCGCGACCGGCAGGGAAAGCGAACGGGCGGACGGTAGTGCTGATGCACGGCAAAAACTTCTGCGGCGTGACCTGGCAGGATGCCATAGAGGCGCTGCGTCATGCGGGCTATCGGGTAATTGCGCCGGATCAGATCGGCTTTTGCACCTCAACCAAGCCTGCTTACTATCAATACAGTTTCCAGCAGCTGGCGTTAAACACGCATCAGCTGCTCGCCAGCCTGCATATTGATAAGATCACGCTGGTCGGCCATTCAACCGGCGGGATGCTGGCTACACGCTATGCGTTAATGTACCCACAGCAGGTAGAAAAGCTGGCGTTGGTCAACCCGATCGGGCTGGAAGACTGGAAGGCGAAGGGCGTGCCCTGGCGCAGCGTGGACGACTGGTATCAGCGAGAGCTGAAAACCAGCGCGGAAAGCATCAAGGCGTATGAGCAGAAAACCTATTACAGCGGCCAGTGGAAGCCGGAATACGATCGCTGGGTCACTATGCTGGCGGGGCTGAATAACGGGCCGGGCCACAAGCTGGTTGCCTGGAATTCCGCGCTGCTCTACGACATGATATTTACCCAGCCGGTTTATTATGAATTTGGCAACCTGACGGTGCCGACGACGCTGCTGATTGGCACGGCAGACACCACCGCTATCGGCAGCGATATCGCGCCGCCGGAGGTAAAAGCGAAAATAGGGCACTATAACGAGCTGGGCAAAGAGGCGGCGAAACTGATCCCCCATGCCAGGCTGATCGAATTCAAAGGAATGGGACATGCGCCGCAGATGGAAGATCCCGCTATGTTTAACCGTACGCTGATTGACGATCTGAACAAGCTCTGATGACAGCACAGCGCAGGCTTCCAGCCTGCGCTGTGCACGCGTCCGCATGACGCCGGGTGCCTCCCGGTGAGTCAGAAAAGCGATAACCTGACCCGCTATTTGCCACATGGTTAGCTGACTGGCTTAGCCCCGCCGCTCAGGGGGATCCGGCATACGGGAAAAAAGCATAAATTTATCGGCATCAACCAAACCGAAACGATAGCGTGTTGCTTGCGAAATAAATAATAATTAACGGGAAGGTTTCAGGTGTTAATAGTGGATTAAATTAATAGCTATTCGAGTCATATTAATAATATTATTTCCTTCATATTTGTAAATTTACTATTAATTTCTGGATATTATTCAGTGCGTTATCATTACGTTGACGCTATCGTTTTTATTCTTTCTTCAGGCAATTTCCTCTGAAGATAATATGAAAAAATATAGCGTTCTGGTCTGTTTTTTACTGCTGTGTGGCTGCATGGGGCACCGTCATGCTCAGCAACATAATCCGATTGCAGACTGTTCCAGCCACGACGATGAAATCGACTGTAGCTGGAACGTGCCCGACAGGCCGTAACGGCCGCGCTTATGCCGGCCCCTGCGCGTGCAATATGCGCTGCGCCTGGTCCACCGTTAGCGCGTAATCGAAAAAGCGGCGGTAAAAATCCTGCGTCGCCTTGACCATATCAAGCTGCGGGAAAAGCTCGGGATGCAGAAGTTTTGCCGCCCACTGAATTTGCAGCCCGGCTTCCGTGCCGTAGCGATCCCAGGGAAACACGCCCGCCGGATTTTGCCAGACCTGATGGCGTTTTACCGCCTGCAGATTGGCAAACAGCGCCGCATAGTCTGAATCGGCCAGCTTTCCGGCTCCCGCGCCGATAATGATGATATCCGGCTGCCAGAAAAGCACGTTTTCCGGCGAGGTTTCTTTCATATTGCCGTTTACTTCCGCCGCCACATTGCGGCCGCCAGCCAGGCGGATCCAGGTGTCGATCAACGTGTTGCGTCCGTCAACCTTCAGCGGATGCAGGGACTGAATATGTAAAACGCCAGGCCGCTGGCTATTGCTTAGCCCTGCGGTTTTCGCCTGTATAGCGGCAATCCGGGCATCGAGCCAGGCGTTATAGGCTTGTGCTCGCCGTCGCGCCTGCGCCGTGCCGACCACCCCGGCCGTCGTCAGCAGCGAGCGCTGCATAGAGGGAAAATCGTCAAAGTGCATGACCAGCGTCGGCAGCCCGGCCCGCCGGTAAGCGTCAGCATCCGCATCTTCTGCCGCTACAAATACTGTATCGACCTTTGCGGCCAGCAGCGCCTCGCTGTTAAACGTGCGGCCATGAACCGACAGCGCCTGATGCAGCGACGGCGCTATTTTAAACATCCAGGGGCGATCGCTGGCGTGATTAACGGTCGCCACGATGCGGTCGCCCGCGCCCAGGGTCATCAACAGCGAATGATGCGCATACCAGCCGTCGGCGATCCGTCGGGCCTGCTGCGGTACCTCGACCTTGTTGCCGGCGTCGTCAATAACGCTCCGGGCAAAGCCAGGTGTAGCAAAAAGCAGGAAGAGAGCCGCCAGCAGCGGCGTAATCAGGGGTTTTATCATCAGAACCTCAGCTGTAGAGAAAGCTGCGCCATGCGCGGTTCGCCGAGCTGGGCGCTGGCATAGCCCGCGCCGCTGTAGCCGTTCAGGCCGCCGGGCACGATATTCGTCCAGTAATGGCGATTAGTCAGGTTGGTGACATCCAGGCGAAAAATGGTTTCCGTATTGAAGAGCCGCGTTGTGTAGCTGCTGCCGATATCGAAAGTCGTATAGCTTCCTGTCCAGCTGTCGTTGGCGTTATCGGTACTGCGGCGTCCTACGTAGTGCATGCCGCCATGAATATCCGTACCGCGTAAAAAAGGTAAATCGTAAGCGGCGAACAGGCTGGCCGTATAGCGAGCCAGGCCCACTATCTGCCTGCCGCTCGTGGCGGGACTGGCAGTATCGCGCAGGCGTGGATCGAGCCATGTCATGCCGCCATACAGATGCAGCCTGTCGGTAACGTCGCCGTCGGCCATCAGCTCCAGCCCCCGGTTGCGCTGGCTGCCGTCCACGGCATAGTCGCCGCTGGCGGTGGCATAAGCGAAAGGGCGGTCAATCCGGAACAGCGCGGCGGTCAGCAACAGCTTATCAATCGCCAGCTTGCTGCCCACTTCCAGCTGTTTGCTGCGATAAGGCGCCAGGATGCTGCCCGCGTTCGTGGAGCCGCTCGGCGCGGTATCGCCCTGTTGCAGGCTGTCTGCCCAGTTCATATAGAGCGTCAGCGGTTCGACAGGTTTAAACATCAGGCTGGCCGAACCGCTAAAGCCGCTGTTATCTGAATGGCTGCTGCGGCTGCCGGTTTTTGCATAGTTAGCGGAAGTCAGGAAGCTTTCGCTACCGGCCAGCAGCAGGCTCCACTGCGGTGAGAAGGTCAGCGTATCGCTAAGCAAAAAGGCCTGCTGCGTGGCGGTAGCCGAGTGGTAGCGATGGGTGAAATCCGGGTAGTCCGGTTCGGCAAAGGATTGCGGCTCGTCGAGCGAGGCGCTACCCAGCGTGCTGGTGGTGCCGTTCAGCGGATTATAATTTTTCCAGACAAAGCCGCGCAGGCCGGTGGAAAGCTGATGATGCAGCCAGCCCGTTTCCAGCTCGCCGTTCAGGTTCGCCATATAGCTGTTAATGGTAAAGCGGCTGGCTGTAGAAGAGGAGGTGGTGGTTTTATAATGACCGGCGCGGTCGGTAAAAGTATTCGTGACCGCCGTGGATTCACGATCGGCAATCTGCCGCAGCACGCCCAGTTCGCCCTGCCAGTTCCCGTCAAAATCGTGCTTCAGATGTACGCTGGCGGTCAGCGTATGGTTATCGCTACCGGCATAGTCTTGTCCGAGATATGTCTTTTTGGGATCCGGCGCGGCGGGGAAAGAGAGGCCATTGCCCAGCGCAAATTTGCCCGGCAGCCCTTTTTCATAATAGTGGTAATAACTGAAATTGCTTTCTAACGTCGTGCGATCGGTTAGCGTTGCGTCCAGCCCCAGGCTGAACAGCTGACGGCGCTTTTTACTGCCGTGTGCAAAGCCGTCACCCTCATCATCCAGAAAATTAGCGCGATAGCGCAGGCGGTCATTGTCGTCCAGCGGGCCGCTGAAGTCGCCGGAAACCAGGCGGCTGAGGCCGGTGCCAGCGCCAAAAGTAAGGCTGTGCTGTGCGATATCGGTGGGGCGCTTCGCCACAAAGTTAAACAGCCCGGCCGGATTTGCCGGCCCGTAAAGCGATCCACCCAAACCGTTCAGCACTTCCAGATGGTCAAACTGCTCGGCAGCGTAATCGGTAGTCGAGACGACATTCAGGCCGTCAATCATAGAGTTCTGTACCACGCTGCCCTGCATTCCACGCGTTTGCGGGCGGGCGCCGTCACCCTGCACGGAAGGCATATAGCGATAGATATCCGTGATGCTTTTTAACTGCTGGTGCTTCATCAGCGTTGGGGAGACTTGCTGCACGGACCAGGGCGTATTGCGGATTTCCTGCTTGCCCAGGTTACCCAGCGTGACCTGCCTGTCGGGCGCAGCCGCTTCGCTATCCGGCGCGGCGGCTACAGTGAGGGTTTCTTCCTGGGTAGCGGCCTGAGCCTGAATACCTGTCAAAATCAGTACGTAAAGCGCGCGCTTCATCATGCGCGGCGGTGAGGCTATTGTCATTTTATACCTTGCCGATCGAAAAGCAGCCTTCGGGCTGCCTGAATGCAGATGCCTGTAAAGTTCACGCGAAAGATAGCATATCGCTATATGATAAATTATATAGCGAGTGCTATCCGCAGGAGCCTGGAATATGCTGCTGGATAACGGCCCATTAACAATAATTAATGATACCTACAGATTTTCTGCATCATATTATTTTGCGTAAAGCGGGAACATTATCAGATGGGTAGAAAATTTTTGTGATAAGCGGCAGGCCTGTAAGGACGGTTTTTTCGCCTGTATTTGATGCCAATATGCCATCAGGTATTTTACCGCCAGGCAAATGCCGTCCGTATTTGTTGTGCCCGATCTGAATTTTGATAAAATAGCGACTTGTTGGTAACCTTCAGTAATACGGCATAAAAGGCACACAGAAAGGTTGAGCCTGTTCCTTGAGAAATATTTGTTATTCACGGTATCGGATTATTTTTGTATAAAATACTGCTATATCTGTTTATTATGGGATCAATAAGATAACGTAATCCATGCAGGTCTGTCGGAATAGAAAAGGATGTGTTTCGGCAAGTTATTTCTTCCCGGTTTTACCGCCGGAGTGGAAAGTATCAGGATCTTATAGGCTATTTTAGCCATTGCTATCGATTATTATTTTAGGGTTGTTCATATTTCACTCACTTTTTAAGGTGGAAAAAGCTTGCGTAAGGATGGGCGCACGGCATCGGCGGGTAAACCGTCTTTTACTTTTCCTGTGCCTTTAAAATCGATACCGGCGTTTATCTCCGCCGTTACAGCATATTAATGTTGTGAAAAACCTGCGCGACTGCATAAAACAGAAACTCATTGCGTAATTTATATTCAGGATGAAATATTATGCTAAAGATAATCGTTTCCAGCGATAACGTATATTACCGGAAAGGCGTTGAATCGCTGATTACAAGTGCAGGGAAAACCCTCAGGGATGGGTTATTTGAAGTGGTTTCAGAAACAAGTAGCCCGGTAACGAAAGAAGCCGATATTGTGTTCAGAGACATTATGATCAGCGTTTTTTTCTATAAGCGCGAAATGATTGCCGGCAAGGGCCAGGCGGAACCTCACCTGTCAGCGCTACACATTCCCTTTATCTGTCGTGGAGATAATATACCGCAAATTACCGGAAAGATTAGAAAAATCATGCTGATAGCCACTACTAACGCGGCCAGCTTTGCCAGCCGTGAAAATTATAAGTTAACCGGACTAAAAGACTTTATGCAGCTCTCTTCTACAGAAAGCAAGGTTATGCTGATGGTTGGCCAGGGCTACGATACGGAAAATATATCCAGGATGTTAGGGCGTTCAAAAAAAACCGTCAGTACGCATTGCCGCAACGCCATCAGAAAAATGGGGATGCTTAACCGGGTCGAATTTTACAAATATGCCTCTTTTGTAGCGCAATATGGTAATAAAAAAGGTAATACGCTCTGCCTGTAACATTATCTTACGGCCCGCCTTTAAGCGGGCCATATAAAGCGGTAGCTTAACTGTCGACTATCGACACGGTTTCAGGATTAAAGCTGTTGATGATTTGCACATAATGCTTACGCTGGAAGTCATTAAATTCCGCTGAGGAAGCCAGCGTAAATACAATCAGATTTAGCCTGGCAGGATTGATTACCGGATGCCAGGGAAGCTCGACGGTAGACTGCACCTGCTTAACCGGCTGTCCATTCTCCAGAAAAGAGTTGGCCGTCTGGATCACCGGCAACTTAGCCGGGCCGATTTCATTCTTCAGCATTTTGCCCTCGCTTTTATAGCCGGGCAGGCTGTTGGCCATAAAATTAGTTTGCGTTTCGCAAAATTCTTCCAGCGTTTGCCCCTCATTTTTAAATGACCGATTAATCAGGATGGTATATTCGTTCGCTTCCGGATCGCGAAAACGCAGGACGTTAATGCTCTGATCATAAAAGGGCGCCTCGGTCAGAAAAGTGCCTTCGTACATGATGTAGCTCTTTTTTTTACTCATGGTTCACCTGTTTTATTTGTTGCATCCGCCAATGGGATGATTTCCACACGCCTGTTTCTTTCCCGGCCTTCTCCGGTCTGATTACTGGCAACGGGCAGGCTGTCGCCCATCCCTTTAATCACAAGTTTGTCCGGCGGGACGTTGGCATGGCTGACCAGCCAGTCACGAACCGCCTTCGCCCTGCGTATCGAGAGCTGGTAGTTGGCTTCCGGGCTGCCGGTATTGTCGGAATGCCCAACGATGGCAAAAGTTGTTTGGGCATTGTTTTGCATTAACGGCAGCAGCCAGGCCAGATTTTTACTGCTGTCAGGCCCGAGCGTGGCGCTTCCTCTGGCAAACAGCGCGACGGAGCCTGACGCCATAAAAACCGGCGACGGATTGTAATTTTGCAGGGCGTCACTGACGCGCGCCGCCATTTCCCCACAGCGCGAAAATCGCCATAGCCGACTAAACCAGGCGTCGCGGCAGTACAGCAGCTGCTGTTTCTGGTCGCGCAGTCGTTGATAAACCGCTCTTTTTTTCTGCAGCTGTGTCTCTTCCGTTTGCCGGAAATCGGCCAGCGTACGGGTCGCCGCAGCGATATTTTTAGCCTCAAACCAGGTGGAGCCGATCAGCAGCATCGCCAGCAGCAGCGCAGCGCAAACCGGCAGCCAGCGCCATGAAAACCCCGAGCGTTGCCTGTCGGGCTGATAAGGCACGCCCGGGTCGATGACGTCAGGTAAGCTGGGCAGCATAACGCCCGGAGAAAGACCCGGACAGAGCCCGAATTTCTGCTGTAGCCACTGCGCCCAGGCGCCATGACGGGTAAAGCCGTTGCCATTATCGGCCAGCAGAACGGCGCTTAACCGTAGCGAAGAACCGGAGAACAGCGCCTGTAGCGCTTTGGCTATCCCCGAACTTTCCAACCACAGGCGCAGCGCGTCCGTCATGGCGTAACGGTAGATTGAGTGGCAGCTGAGCGGCTCAGAGACGGCGAGTAGTTTTGCCAGCTCGCGCGCGAGGGTGGTTTCACCGACCTTGCGGAGGTCAAACTTACCGGACCATTTTGCCTGTCCGGCCTGGCTTTCATGGCTCAGACGGGCATAGAGACCCAGCACGCACGGCAGCGCCTCCTGCTCATATAAGCGCCATGCTGCGATTTTCGCCAGCGCCTGAGCGTCGGTTTCCTCGCCGTCCGGGAAAAAGGGGAAAAAAGCATAGAGGCGATGCTTCTTCTTTCTCATCCGCTTTACTATTTCCGGCAGCGCTTCCGCTTCCGGTACCACGATCCAACTTATCGGCTCGTCTTCCTGTTCCGGCTGCCGTTCAGAAAACCATTTTGCGGCATAGGGGCCGATAATAAGGATGGCGGGCGCGGCGGCAGCGGGCTGATTTTTTAACAACGAAGCTGGCATGGTTAAAGCGCCTCCAGCCAGGCAGAACAAAACAGCCAGAGCACGATCAGCAGCAGGCTCAGCAGAATAAGCTGCAACGGCAGATGAAAACGAGGCGGTGAGCGCGTCGGCAGGGTATCCGGGGCCGCCACCTCTTTTTCTGTCTGGTAAACGGCGGCTGGCTGAGGGGCAGAGAGTGAAAGCAGACTGGCGTGGTTCCTGCCGGTAAAGGCCGAAACAAGAAACAATTTCTGGGCGTAGGTGAAGATCTGGCCCTGGCCGTCGGCCAGCAGCGGTTCAAGCCTGTCGCCCAACGTCATTGGGCCGTCCGTATAGCCGTAAAAATAGTGCGTCAGCGCATAGCGGTCCCAGGCAATATTGTCGGCGCGAAGGCGTAACGCGACTCGCCGATCCAGATAGCAGCAGAGCGCGTGGCACAGCTCATCGCTAAGTTGTTCGCATTCACCTTCAGCAATCAGCGCTTTGCTGAACCGCTCAATAAGCGCGATCAGCATTAACTGCAATTCCGGCAGGGAAGGAATAATGCCGTCAAAAGAGAGCAGGGCATCAATGCAGATCAGGCGATGGTAGAGCGTTGTGCTTTTCACCAGGCTTTCTCCACAACCTTACTCCACCCGTCGCTATCGTCATAAGCGCTAAAACGTATCGCGGCGGGCGTGAACATGATCGGAAATGTCACGTCCAGATCGATTGCGATTTCTCCGCCGTCATGCCCGGCCAGGCATTCATTTATTTCCTCTCCCGACAGGATTTTTTTATAAAGCAGATCGTTGGCGTTGCTATAAACACCAATATGCAGGCAGGTGATATCGGCCAGCGGCGAGGTAAACTCTTCCTGCGTCAACCCAATAGTTTTTTGCTGATGGCTGCTTAATCTTTCCCGCCACTTGCCATAGGGCGGCGGAAACCAGGCGACACGTTCTGTTCCCAGCACTTCTGGCAGCACGGCAAGTTTGGTAAAGGAGATGCCCTGCGCGGCCTCGAACTCAGCCAGCGTACGCCTGCTGCCCAAACCATAGCGACCCATATCGGCCGGTTCAGCCTGCTCCATACCCAGCAGGGTTCTGACTCTTTTTTTCGACAGGCTGTCTCTTTCGTGCCAGGCACGGTCTACGGAACCGGATTTTTTCGCCTCGTCATCATGATCGCCCCAAATTCGACTGGCCTCTTCCCTGCCGTAAAAATGCCACAGCACTAGTTTATGCGGATGCCAGACGTCATAACCGTGGGTAAAGGCCCGGGCCGCCATCGCTATCTCTTCGCCCTCGAAGAAGATTTGCGGATCGTTCGGCACCTCCTTTACGAAACGGCCTTCGGCGAAAATAAAGCCGCCCGCCAGATAACTCCCTCTGACTGGCGCCGCTTGTTGAAAATCAACCGAAGTGAGCTGCACTATTTTTTCACTGGAAAAGCCTCTGAAAACCAGGCGAAATATCGCCTGGGTTTTTTCCTCTTCTTTGCCGGGTACATAGCCCGGCGGATAAGAGGAGAGCACCGGCTTTTCACTTTGCACCTTCAGCGCTTCCAGCATGGCAACCATTTCTCTGTCCCAGCCCTCTACAAAGCGGCAGTGGGAATCGATTTGCAGCACATACTCTTCCTCGCGGTAAAGCGTTTCACACTGGTTTCTGGCCCAGCAGGCGCCTTTACTGAAGAAATAGTGCAGGGAAATCATCCGGATTTCCGTCTCCAGATAACGCAAGGTCAGGAGGTCATACTCTGCTGTTGATTCTGCCGCGCAGAGCGTCATGCCGGCCTGCTGAAAGCGCTGGCGGTCGCCCTCATCCTGCCAGCAGACGGCCACGGCAAGCCTGTAGCATCCGGAGGCCTTCTCAATTAAATCCCGGAGCGTCGGGATCAGTTCCGGATCGCGATAGCTGGCGATGCTGATAAAAATGGCTGGTTTCCTTTCCATAGAGCCGCCTTGTGATTTGACGTTGATAAATCCCTTGATCGAACAGTGCTGCCAGAGTTGCCGGGCGCGGCTTGCTGCCGCAATCGGCAGGCTACGCTATTCTTTGTCGCTATCGAGCCTGTCGATAATTTCCGGCGGCAGCATTTTTACCAGCTGAGAAAAGCTTTTTCCCACCGTCTTCTCCGCATACTGAAGCAGCAGGATAGCCGGGCTGCCGGGTTCCATTCGGGTAAACCATAGCCGCAGCTCCTGTAGCCTGAGCAGCGCATCGGCGCGGCTGGCAATACCGGTCTGGCGGGGCGTAATCAGGGGGACGCTGACGGCTTCGTTTTCTGCCGCCGTTTCTGCCTGAACCGGCTGTTCTACCGTTTCTTCTGCGACAAAAGAAACGGCTGGCAACAGCGGCGAAACCGTGGCTTCCTGACTGATAAATAGCCGCAGAATGGCGCCTAACCGCGCAAAATCCGGCGCTTCATCGCCCAGCGAGGTTGTCAGGATGGCGCGGAGTTCCATCAGGCAGGCGTGCGCTTTTTGCAGTGAGAGGAGGGTTTGATCCTGACGGGCTTCCCATTCGAGTAGCAAAGCCGCCGCCGTCGCTTCGGGCAGCGCGCCCTCTTCACGCGGCGTGGCGTGCGCTTTTTCAAAATCTTTTATGGCAATTTGCAGACCTGCCGCTTTCGGCAGAGGCAGCTGACGAAAATCGGCAAGCAGCCCGTTGATATCATCCAGCTCGGACAGGGCGTTAGCCCGCATAACCGGATCGAACTCGCCTTCTTCCGTCAGCTGCGGATAAAGATCCGTGGGGAAAGTGGTCAGTAAGTCACGTAATATCAGTAGCCCTTCATGCAGCGCCGCCATGCCGATTTGCCTGATACGGCAGCGCATCAGCGCCACCACCAGCCGGATATCACGGCTTCGTTGCAGCAGCGCCTGACAGTCGCGCTCAATCTCTGCCCAGTTCACCGGTTCGGCAGCCTCGACGAAGCTGCCGTACTCCGCGTCCAGCCTTGGCTGAAGCCTGGCCTGCAGCATAATAAAAGCGGCGTCATATTCCAGGTTTTCACCACAGGGCCGATCGCCGGGCACCGGCTGTAACAGATCCCGATAGTAATGATGCTTGTTGTTTTCCGTCACGATGTTGTCCTTTATATCGCGTCCGGGCGCTACGGGTGATAGCGCTCCGGCTCAAAGCTCATGCCGTAAACCGGCGTAACGTCCTCTTTTCTCTCCAGCCAGACGGCGTAGCCAAGCTGATGACTGCCGTCCAGCGTCGCCTGCGGCACCTCGCTGGCAGCCAGCACCAGCTGGACATCCCAGGCATATTCGAACCCCGTAAAATTGCGCACCCACTCCCGCAGTACGGGCAGATCCGATCCCCACGGGCTGAAGCGCATATAGTTATCCAGCGTTAAGGGGCCGAGCAGCAGCTTGAATTTGTGCTGCCTGTCCCGCACGGTATTGCCTAATATTGCGCCATCGCCCAGCAGCATGGCCGCATCGTTGCCCAGCACGGAGCAATCAGCGGGATCCAGAAAGATCCACTGGGTCACAAACTCTTCCAGCCGGGCTTTTATCTGGAAGTAATATTCGATGGCGCCCGCCAGTCCTTCCGGATTGCGCGCCTCGCGGATCAAATGGGCAGAAGAAGCCAGTCGGGCGTGGGTCGGCAGCGGTTTATCGTGTAGCTCGGCCAGATCCATGCCTGCCAGACTGGCAATATAAAAAGAGAACTGTTCCTCATTCGGTCTGTCCAGCGAGGCGGTATCCTGCGCGACAAACCAGGCGCGATAAAACAGCGACAGGGCGCGATGATGAAAAACATCGAGAAAGTCGGTCAGCGTATTGTCCTGGGCCTCCGTTCGCGAGTACGCCAGTTCGGAAAAATGCAGCGGCATCGCGCCCTGCGGGCCCCATACGCCGGGGCCAAAGAGTTTTATCCCGATGCGGCCATTCTCCAGGCCGAGAGAAGCGATTTCGCGCGGCGCAAAAATCAGAGAGGCTTTTTGGCCTATGCGGAACGTCTCCTGGCCATGCAGCACCGCTGTACCGGGCACCGGCAGCGTCGGCGTTTTAGCCGTAATTGCGCGCATGATACTGATAAAACCGGCTTCCCAGGGCCGCTCGTTATTAAACCAGGCGGCCAGCATATCGACGGAGGAAGCGCGCATCAGAACGAGCCTCGTTTGCCGGGGCGGGCCTGCCAGCTGGCGATGACGCCCCTCTGCATCGAGTGCAGCTCCGTTTCGGTAAACACATTAATAGCGGCGTGGCGAGAAAGGTAATTCTCCATCACCAGACCGAACAGGTAAGGACTGACGCCGGAAAAGCCTTCTTCATCTACCGTCAGCACGCAGCGCACGCCTCTGCCGTAAATCAACAGGCCGTCACCGGGAAGACGCCGGGTGACCGGAAACGTTTTACAGCCGATCAGGCTATCTACCTGAGTATTGGACTCGCGATCGGCATTGTGTAAAAACAGGCGCAGCATATTGCGCAGCGATTCCCCGCCCAGCCCGTGCTCCAGATCGGAGAGCGGCAGATAGTTAAAGCTAAGCTGGCGGATCAAACGCCAGGCCGACTCCCCCAGCGCAAAAGGCTCGCGTGGCGCGCTGGGCTGGCAAACAAAGGCCGCGCCCAGAACAGGAACCGCGTCGGACAGGGTTAAATCAAAGCTGCCGCTTCTGGCAATCAGGCGTGGCAGATCCCGGTTGGTGACCATCGCTTCGACCGTAAGATAGCGAATATGGTCGGCATAGGGCGCTTCCTGCTGATCGACCAGCGAGACGAAGACCTCTGTTCCGGGATAAGGCGTGCGGGTGTCATATTTTCTCTTGCTCTCGCTTTTTACTCTGGCTTCGCGATTGAGCGAGAAGTAACGGCCAAAATTGCCATAGTCGCAGTGACGCGTTTGATAAAGCGGTTGAAACACCACTTCCTCGCTGCTTTCCGCCTGCTGGCCGCGCACCTTATGCACGGAAAAAACCTCGTAATCAAGGGGACGGCTGCGATCGGGAACCACATGGAAAGCGTTTAGCGCCCGGTTGACTTCGATCCTGTCCACCACTTTGGGAAACAGGTTAATCACCGGCGTACAAAACGGTAAAAACTTTGACGCGTTAACATGGCCAATCAGCTGCTGGGGAAGCCGATCCAGCAGCACTATCAGCTCGGCCTCGTTGCTGTGGTTGCGGGACAAACCGGCGGCCAGCTGGGTCAGCGTAAAAAAATAAAAGCGCTGACGACAGGCGAAATATTCATGGATCAGGTTATGTCCATGAAACATGTTCCAGGAGAGCGGCAGCAGCGTCTGATCGGGATGCAGCCCTTCAAAAGTCAGCGAGCGCTGGGCGATGACCACGTCTTCCGCTTTGCTGTTGCCGGCCCGTACCAGCATAGCCACATTGCTGGTATGCAAAAGTTCAAAAAGATGGGAAACAATGCGCTCATCGCCGTCGATATAGAGCGGCAGCCGATCGAAGCCGGTCAGCTGCGAGAATACCCGTTCCCCCTGCGCACGCAATTTGATCCGCAGAGCGCCTTTCAGCCTGGCGTAAGGAATACGGTACTTTTCCAGATTGGGAATATCCGGCGGAACGGAAGTCAGGCGAGCCTCAACGATTTCTATTGGCCACAGCGTAACATCCTGACCGTTGCGAAACTCGCAGCGTGTATTTTCGCCAGGCAATATGCGGGTATAAAACGCACTGTTTTTGGGAACAAGATAGCCGTGGCCTAGCTCTCCTTCTTTCAGGTCAGGCGCAAGTTGAACCACGCCGATGGAGGGCGTGGGCGAATTATAATTAGGGTAGACGATGTCCAGAAGCCGCTGCGTAAACTTTGGGAACTCCGCATCCAGTTTTAAATGCGTACGTGCAGATAAAAAGCAAAATGCTTCAATCAGTCTTTCAACATAAGGATCGGCCGTTTCGATGCCTCTCATCCCCAGACGCCCGGCAATTTTGGGATGTTTTTCAGCAAACTCACGCGCTGACTCTTTCATAAAAGTGAGTTCCTGATTGTAATAATCGAGGAATTTATGATTCACAATTGCTCCCGTTATCCTTGTTTTTAAACGTAGGCTTTGTCTTTATTAATTTGGCCGTCTGAACAGGGTTTTTTAGTAAGCTAACTGTTATTTTTTGAAAAACAACAGGGTGTTATTAATTAATAAGCGCGTTAAATACACGCAGCGGTTTTTATGCTTTTTTCAGATTTTATAACATGTGAAAAAAACAGTCTCAATGCCATTGTGAGGAAATGCCAGGGATTTCACCGGGTCACCAGGTTATTTGACAGGAAAGATCTTTTTAAATAAGGGGTTATAATCGTAGCGTGTCTGTTATTCAGGAATAGCGTTCGGGCGGTATTCTTAATTTATTTTTACGGCGTGGACAAGGGTATTATATTTTGTTTTCCTTCCCCGGAAGACTCTGGTCTGTGTGATTTTATGCCTGTGAAAAATGTACCCGGAGGAATAATACGTGGCGATTACAAGGCAAAATTTATTCGGCAAGCTGGATGAGACATTATTCAGAACGATTGAAAGTGCAACCACGCTTTGTAAGCTGCGCGGCAACCCCTATGTTGAACTGGTGCATTGGCTAAATCAGATCTGGCAGCAGGAGCAAAATGATTTACGTCTGATAGCCCGCCATTTTGAGGTCGATGCGCAGGCGCTGGAACAGGGCTTCGCTCAGGCGCTGGCCCGATTGCCGGCAGGCGCCAGCACTATTTCGGACTTTTCATATCATATTGAACTCGCTATCGAACGCGCCTGGATTTATGCCAGCCTGGAATGTTTCGAAAGCCGTATTCGCAGCGGACATTTGCTGATCGCCATGTTGACCACCATGGAGCTGCGGCGTGCCCTGTTTGCTATCTCTTCCGCTTTTGAACGGATCTCTCTGGAACATTTGACCGCCGATTTCGGCTATATCACTCAGGCTTCGCCGGAAGTCAGCGAGGCGACGACGGAGGCCGGCGTCATGCCCGGCGAAATTAACGCGGCTATCGGCGGCCAGACAAAAAGCGGCGGGCTGGCGCAGTATGCCACCGATCTGACCGCGTTAGCGCGCGAAGGCAAAATCGATCCGGTAACGGGACGCGAGCATGAAATCAGCACCATGACCGATATCCTGCTGCGTCGCCGTCAGAACAACCCGCTGCTGACCGGCGAAGCTGGCGTCGGGAAAACGGCCGTCGTGGAGGGGCTGGCGCAGGCCATCGTGGCGGGTAATGTGCCGCCAGCGCTGGCAAAAGTCAGGCTGCTGGCGCTGGATGTCGTCGCCCTGGCCGCCGGCGCCAGCATGAAAGGCGAGTTTGAGGCGCGGCTGAAAGCCGTGCTGGATGAGGCTATCGCTTCGCCCCAGCCCGTTATCCTGTTTATCGATGAAGTTCATACGCTGATTGGCGCCGGGGGCAATGCCGGGACGGGCGACGCGGCTAACTTGTTGAAGCCTGCGCTGGCGCGGGGCCAGCTGCGCACTATTGGCGCCACGACCTGGAGCGAATTTAAACGCCATATTGAGAAGGATCCGGCGCTGACTCGGCGTTTTCAGGTGCTGCAAATTGCAGAGCCGGATGAGGAAGCCGCCGTCGCTATGCTGCGGGGGCTGCTGCCGGTGCTGGAAAAGCATCACGGCGTCTGGATTATGGAAGAGGCTTTGCAGGCCGCCGTGCGGCTGTCGCACCGTTACATTCCGGCCCGGCAGCTGCCAGATAAGGCGATAGGCCTTCTTGATACGGCCTGCGCGCGCGTGGCCGTCGCGCAACATGCGGCGCCGGTCATGCTGCAACGTCTCCACTGTCGGACGGACGCCGCCCGCGCAGAGCTGGACCTGGTTGAAAAGGCCAGCCGATTTGGCAAACTGCAGCCCAACAGCGGCGAACGTCTGAGACAGGAGATCGCCGAGCGGACCGAGGCTTCCCTTCAGCTGGAGCAGCGCTGGACGCGGGAAAAAGAGCTGGTCGCCGCCATCGTCGCGGTACGTGAAAAACTACAGGACGAGGCCTCTACGGCTGAGGAAGAGATGGCGCCGCTGCAAAATGAGCTGGCGGAGCTGGAAGCGCGCCTGCAGGCGGCCCGGAACGAGCAGCCGCTGGTGCAGGCGGAGGTCAATGCGGATGTTATCGGCGCGATAGTGGCCGACTGGACGGGGATCCCGGTCGGACAGATGTTAAAAGACGATCTTCGCGCCGTGCTGGAACTGCCGCAGCGGCTGGCCGGGCGCGTCATCGGTCAGGACTATGCGCTGCGTCAGGTCAGCGAAAGCATCCAGACGGCTCGCGCGGGGCTGGCGGATCCGCGTAAGCCGGTCGGCGTCTTTATGCTGGTTGGCCCGTCCGGCGTGGGGAAAACGGAAACCGCGCTGGCGATCGCCGGGCAGCTTTACGGCGGCGAGCAGAATCTGATCACCATCAATATGAGCGAGTATCAGGAGGCCCATACCGTTTCCTCGCTGAAGGGATCGCCACCGGGCTACGTGGGCTATGGCGAAGGCGGCGTGCTGACGGAAGCGGTACGTCGCAAGCCCTACAGCGTAGTGCTGCTGGATGAGATTGAGAAAGCGCATCCCGACGTGCATGAACTGTTTTTTCAGGTCTTCGACAAGGGCAGTATGGAAGATGGCGAAGGGCGGCAAATCGACTTTAAAAATACGGTGCTGCTGCTGACCAGCAACGTCGGCAGCGAAACGATCGCCAGCCTGTTTGCCGATGCAGAGACGGCACCCGATGCCGAAAGCGTCAGAAAAATGGTGCAGCCTGAACTGCTGAAAGTTTTCCCGGCAGCCTTTTTAGGGCGCCTGGCCGTGGTGCCTTATCTGCCGCTTCAGGAAGCATCACTACAACGTATTGTCCGGCAGCAGCTTGACAGACTGGCTTTGCGTTTACGCGAACAGCATGGCGCTTCGCTGCATTATGGCGAAGATTTGGTGACGCATATTATCGGGCAGTGTCCCGTGGCTGAAACGGGCGCACGAATGCTGATCCGATTTATCGAGCAAAATATCGCGCCGGAAATAGCGCGCCAGATATTAAACAGCCAGGCATCACTAAGCGAACAACGTCTCTACATAACGGCAGGGGATAATATCGTTATCCGTTTTCAGCCGAAAGGGGAAGAAGAAAACGCGATAAATGATAAAACAGGCGAGAAGCGAGAAAATCCGGCAAGGCAGGACGGATTTTTAACGGGTAATAGCGCCGCTTAACAGGCCGCTATTAATGTGAATATAGGCTGTTTTTAATAAAGCACGATGAAAGGGATATCATGATTTCAAGAAATGGCAGTGCTCAAAAATTTATCGCCAGAAACAGGGCGCCGCGCGTACAAATTGAATATGACGTGGAGATCTATGGCAGCGAGAAAAAAATAGAATTGCCCTTTGTTATGGGCGTATTAGCCGATCTGTCCGGGAAGGCGATTGAGCCTTTGCCGCCGGTTGCCGATCGCAAATTTCTCAGCATTGATATCGATAATTTCGACGAGCGAATGAAAGCCATGAAACCGCGCGTGGCTTTCGCCGTGCCCAATACCCTGACCGGGGAAGGGCAGCTGATGATCGATATGACGTTTGAAAGCATTCATGACTTTTCACCGGACGAAATCGCCAAAAAAGTGGATTCGCTTTCCCAGCTGCTGGATGCCCGCACCCAGCTGGCTAATCTGCAAACCTATATGGACGGCAAAGCCGGCGCGGAAAGTCTGCTGATGAAAGTGCTACAGGATAAATCGCTGCTGACCGCGCTGGCTTCCGCACCGAAACCAGTGAAAACAGACGGCAACCCATTAGGGAACGAATAAGGCGAGAGAGGGATATCATGTCGATGCAAGCTGAGAAAAAGAACCAGGCGACCAACGCAGGCTACAGCGATTTTAATACGCTGTTAAGCAAGGAGTTCAAACCGAAATCGGAGCAGGCGAAAACCGCCGTAGAGAGCGCGGTCAAAACGCTGGCCGAGCAGGCGCTGAGCAGCTCGGTCACCATGGCCGACGACGCCTATAAAAATATTGCCGCTTTTATTGCCGAGATCGATCGCAAGTTGTCCGAACAGATCAATTTGATCCTGCATCATCCACAGTTTCAGTCCCTGGAAAGCGCCTGGCGCGGGCTGCATTATTTAGTCTACAACACCGAAACCGACGAAAAGCTGAAGCTGCGGTTTATGGATATTTCCAAAGATGAGCTGAGGCGCAATATGCGGCGCTTTAAAGGGATCGCCTGGGATCAAAGCCCGCTCTTTAAGCAGGTATATGAAGAGGAATATGGCCAGCTGGGGGGAGAACCTTACGGCTGCCTGGTCGCCGACTACTATTTCGATCACACCGCGCCAGACGTGGATCTGCTGGCCTCCATTGGCAAAATCGCCGCGTCTGCGCACGTGCCGTTTATTACCGGTGCGGCACCGTCCGTGCTGCAGATGGACTCCTGGCAGGAGCTGGCTAATCCGCGCGATCTGACCAAGATCTTTACCCAGAATCTGGAATATGCGGCGTGGAACTCGCTGCGGCAGTCGGAAGATTCACGCTATATCGGCCTGGCAATGCCGCGTTTTCTGTCGCGTTTGCCGTATGGCATTCATACCAATCCCGTCGACGACTTCAATTTTGAAGAAACCACCGACGGCGCCGATCACAGCAAGTACGCCTGGTCCAACGCGGCCTATGCGATGGCGGTCAATATCAACCGCTCGTTCAAACACTACGGCTGGTGCACGCTGATCCGAGGCGTGGAAAGCGGCGGCGTGGTCGAAGGCCTGCCGTGCCATACCTTCCCGACCGACGATGGCGGCATTGATATGAAATGCCCAACGGAGATCGCTATCTCCGATCGTCGCGAAGCGGAACTGGCTAAAAACGGCTTTATCCCGCTTATTCATCGTAAAAACACCGATTATGCCGCCTTTATCGGCGCGCAGTCGTTACAAAAACCAGCGGAATATTACGATCCGGACGCCACGGCAAACGCCAACCTTTCCGCGCGGCTGCCTTACATGTTTGCCTGTTCCCGCTTTGCCCACTATCTGAAGTGCATCGTGCGCGACAAAATCGGTACATTTAAAGAACGCGATGAAATGCAGAAATGGCTGAACGACTGGATAATGAATTATGTCGACGGCGACCCGGTTAATTCCACTTTTGAAACCAAAGCGCGTCGTCCGCTGGCCGCAGCGGAAGTGGTGGTTGAGGATGTGGAAGGCAACCCAGGCTATTACCAGGCGAAATTTTTCCTGCGTCCGCATTTCCAGCTGGAAGGCCTGACCGTTTCGCTGCGTATGGTAGCGAAATTACCGTCGTTGAAAGGCGCAGCATAACGATCGCAGATTTTAATATTGTTAACAGCAGCATTGTTCGCAAGGCTGCTTTAACTACATACGCTGCGCGCAGGCGTAGCGATTTTAATAGTGCTGAATAAGGGAATGATCATGGCACAAGATATGTTTATTAAGATCGACGGCATTGAAGGTGAATCGCTGGATGCCGCACATACCAATGAAATTGAGGTACTGGAATGGCATTGGGATGTTTCACAGCATTCCAATATGCACAGCGGATCCGGCGGCGGCTCAGGCAAGGCAAGCGTGGCCGATTTCTGCTTTACCCATTACACCGATAAGGCCAGCCCTAATTTATTAAGCCACTGTCTGACGGGCAAGCATATTAAAAACATTGTCTTCGTGGTGCGTAAAGCGGGCGGCAATCCGCTGGAATATTTAACCATTAACTTTACCGACACCATTATTACCCGTGTCGATATGTCAGGATCTTCAGAGGATGAAACCCGTCCTCGTGAGCTGGTTAAATTCTCCTTCACTAAAGTGACGCAGGATTACGTCATGCAGAACTCTGAAGGCAGCAAATCTGGCGTTATCTCCGCAAGCTATGACGTCAAAGCGAACCTGAGCAGCTAATACGTTAAGCGATACAAAAGCTTGTCATCCCTGGGTGACAAGCTTTTCGGCCTGGCTTCGGGATTTTAAGGTGATATTTACCATGCAGTTAATCAACATAGCCCGATTCATTAGTCGTTTGCTTATTATTCTGGCGGTTTTAACGTCAGCGGGCTGCCGTTCCCCTTTCAGCGACTCTCCCAAGCCGGAGTTAACTATCAGGCTGGAAGCGTCAAAAGAAATTAATCCCAATGAAAAGGGAGAGCCTGCGCCGCTGGATATTACTTTTTATCTTTTAAAATCGTTGGATAACTTTGAAAACAGCGATTTCTTTACGCTTACCGATGGCGCGGACCCGGCTTTACAGGCGGAGGCGAAAAAAGTCTATGAAGGCATATTACAGCCTGGCGAAAACAGAATAATCAGCCTGACGCCGGAAAAGGATACCGTTGCATTAGGCATCGTCGCCGCCTATCGGGATATCGACCGCGCGGGATGGAGTGAAACGTGGGAGCTTTATAAAAAAAATAAAAAACGATCCTGGTGGCGAAAAGTGTTGCCCGGAGAAGCGGTCGTGCTGACGGTACATTTTGATGCCTTAGCCATCGCGCTTGATAAAAGGGAATAGCCAGTGAGAACAAATAAAGTTATCTGGAGCGAAGGACTGTTTTTACGTCCGCAGCTGTTTCAGCAGCAGGAACGCTATTTTGAATATTACGCCCACAAGCGAGCGGCAACGATATCGCCTTTTTTTTGGGGGTTTGCGCAATACGATATCGATCTGGAGGCGCTCTCTTACGGCAAACTGGTGCTGCGCGCCGGGCGCGGCGTGCTGCCGGACGGCACGCCTTTTGATATACCAGGCCATGCCGAACTGCCTGAACCGCTGACCATTACGCCGGATCATCTGGGGCAGCTGATTTTCCTGGCCGTGCCGCTGCGGCTGGATAACAGCGACGAAACCATCTTCGATCTCAGCGACAGCGGTTCGCTGGCGCGCTTCGCCGCTTTTGAAACGGAGCTGAGCGATACCAATGCGATCCGTCAGGGGCCAAAACCTGTCCAGCTGGCAAGGCTGCGCCTGAATCTGGTTTCTGAAAAAGAAATGACGGAATCCTGGATTGGTCTGCCGCTGACCCGCATCAGGGCCATTCAGCCCGATGGCAGCGTGCTGCTGCATACCGAAGACTATATTCCGCCGGTCACCGGCTATGCGGCCAGCACACTGTTAGCCGAATGGCTGACGCATCTTAACGGTCTGGTCAGGATGCGCGCCGATATGTTGGCGGGCCGACTGGCTAATAGCGACGGCAAAGCCAGCGCCAGCGCCGAAGTGGTCGACTATCTGCTGCTGCAAATTTTCAATAAATATGAGCCGGTGTTGGATCATCTGCGGCACGTGCCCGAGCTGCCGCCAATTGTGCTTTATCAGGAGCTGGCGAAATTCTCGGGCGAGCTGTCGACCTTTATCCGTACGCAGACGCGACGGCCGGTGAGCGCGCCGGGCTACGATCATGCCAGGCTTTATCCTTCTGTTCGTCCGCTGGTTGAAGAGCTGCATTATTTGCTGAATCAGATTTTGATCCGTGCCGGTCAAATGATCGACCTCCATGCGAAAGGCAATGGCGTCTGGACGGCCGCCATGCTGCCGGGCGAGCTGCGCGAGTTTTCTAATCTGGTGCTGGCCGTACACGCTCAGCTGCCGATGGACGTACTGCAACAGCAGTTTTCGGCGCAGGCGAAAATCAGCGCGCCGCAGCAGCTGCATGAGCTGGTTCGTTCACACCTGCCGGGGCTGGTGTTACAGGCGCTGCCGGTGCCGCCGCGTCAGATCCCTTATCACGCCGGCTATGTCTATTTCGACCTGCTGCAAAGCGGGCCGTTCTGGGACAAAATTGCCGCAACCGGCGCGCTGGCGTTACATATTGCAGGTGATTTCCCTGACCTGAATATGGAGCTTTGGGGAGTCAGAAGCTGATGCGCGACGAGAGCCAATCTGCCGCGCCGGATGCCGCGCCCGAAGAAACGTTGACGCCGCAGGCGCTGGGCAAGTTTCTGCTGGATGACGATCCGGGAAACCCAGGAACGCCGGAACGAGGCGATCCTGATGCGTTTATCCAGGGCTGGTCCAGCCAGAAAAGTGAGGTTTTGCTGCAAAGCGAAGGCGTACAGCTGCGGGTGCAAAAGGTAAGGGCGGCTGAAAATCCGCTGCTCGAAGCCGCCCAGCCACTGCTGCGCGCGCTTAGCGAGATGCCGGAAACCATCCCGTATCCCGAACATGTCGAGCTGCTGAAACAAAGCCTGAAACACGATATCAATCTGTTTAGCGTGGTATGTGACGAGGTCAATATCGCCTGGAAAAAGATGGCTATCGTTCGCTATTGCCTTTGTACCGCGCTGGATGAAGCGGCACATACCACAACGTGGGGAATGCAGACCGGCTGGTCGCAAAGCAACATCCTTAACCATTTTGAAGGCGACAACGACGGCGGCAACAAATTTTTCCTGCTGGTTGGCCGTCTTTCTATAGATCCCCACGAGTACGGAGACGTGCTTGAAGTGCTGCTGCGTATCCTCGGGCTGGGTTTTGAGGGCCGCTACAGCATTCTGGAAGATGGCGACCGACAGCTGATGAAAATCCGTCAGCGGCTTCTGACCCTTATTCAAAGCACGCGCGACTCGCTCTCGCCAGCGCTGTCGCCGCATGGCGCGGCCATACGCGGCCAGAAAAAATCTAAAAGGCGCATTGTGCCCGTGCGCGTCACGCTGCTGCTGAGCTGTCTGCTGGTCGGTAGCCTGTGGATTTGGTGCAAATACTGGCTGGGTACGCATCAGATAGCGCTTCAGCAGCGGATCCACGCAATGCAGCAGCTGAAGATAAGCCGCCCCGTAGCGGCAATGAAGCTACGGCTGGCTATTTTGCTGAAAGAAGAGATCAGGCAGGGGCTGGTCAGCGTTGACGAAACGCAAAGTCAGAGCAAGGTCGTTTTTCGTGGCGATTCCGTGTTCCTTTCAGGATCGGACAAAGTCATCGCCGATATGGAGCCTATTATCAAACGCGTCGCGAAGGAAGTTCATCGCGTGAATGGCAGGGTAGTGATCGTAGGGCATACGGACGCCACGCCCATCAGGACAAAAGCTTTTCCCAATAATCAGGTGCTGTCGGAAAAACGCGCGACGGACGTGGCGCGCTATTTTCTTACCGAAGGGATAGCGCCTGACAAAATCCGCATTCAGGGCGCCGGAGAGAGTCAGCCCGTCAGCAGTAATAACCATGCACAAGGACGTGCGCAGAACCGGCGCGTGGAATTTTTTGTGACCTATTAATGAGTTAGCCATGTTTAATCTGAACAGGATGTTCTCGCTTCGCGTTTTTAAAGTAGTGATGGTCATAGCCTTTTTTATGCTGATTATCGCTGCGGTTTGGTTTCTCGGCCCTTTACTGGGCTTTGGCGACACGCGTCCGCTGGCAGGCGTTGAGGCGCGCGTGATTTATGTTGTTCTGGCGCTGCTTTGTCTGATTGGGCTGTGGTTTAACGTACCGTCGTTTCTTCTGCTGGCCGCAACGGCCTGCGTTGTCGTCTGGACGATTGGGCCTTACCTGCTGATCGGTGAAAGCTATCCGCTAAGCGGTATCGCCACCAGGGCCAGCCTGATTGGCGCTATCCTGCTGGTCACGCTGCTGTATGGCGGCTGGAAGCTGCTGCTGGCGCTGAAAAACAATCCTAAGCTGCTTGACGCTTTTTTCGGCAGCAAAGAGGTTAAAAGCGATGGCGACGTCAGCGAGGTTAATGCGGCTATCCGTGATGCAGCGGCATATATAAGACAGCTGCGTAAAAACGGTACCTGGCTTAAGCGGTTTTTTTCATTTGGAAAAATGCACGGCGAGCTTCCCTGGTACATGACTATCGGGACGCAGGGCGCGGGAAAAACCACGGCGATCTTATCGTCGGGCCAGCATTTCCCGCTGCCGGAACAGCTGAGCAGGGTCTGCAAAGAGAGCGCGCCTACCCGTAACTGTGAGTGCTGGTTTGCGAATGACGCGCTGTTTATCGACACGGCCGGAAAATATCTTGATTCGTCGGACGAGCAGCCGGAGTGGGACGGTATCATCAAGGCCATTAAAAAATATCGTCCGATAGAGGCGATTAACGGCGTGATTGTGGCGATCGGCGTGACCGACGTAATGGGTAAAAATAAAACGGAGCTCTACGATCTGGCCGCGAAAGTTCGCGCCAGGCTGGAGGCGATGCGCAGCAGACTGGGGGTACGCTTTCCGGTTTATATGCTGATTACCAAACTGGATCGGCTGATGGGGTTCGCCGAATATTTCCGCAGCCTGACCGAGCAGGAGCGCGAGCAGGTATGGGGCGTGACTTTCCCCTGGGGGGAAGAGGTGAAAACCGGCATTGGCGATCTGCGCGAACGGGTCGGAGCGGAATTTGCGCTGCTGGAAAATCGTCTGGAAAAGGCAATGACGGTGCGCCAACAGGAGGAATACAGCAATACGGACAGAAAGCGCATGTACGTGCTGCCGCAGGATTTCCGCATGCTGCTGGACAGCGTAACGGAAGTGGCGCAGACGATTTTCTTCGCCTCACGCTATGATGAAAATCAGGGCTATACCTCGCTGCGCGGTATCTACTTTGTCAGCAGCCACCAGCCTGAGGATACCGTTATGGTCAATAACGGGACGCTGATGCAGAAGTGGCGCAACTATATTGCTAACCGACAGACGGTGCCGTTGGCTTATCCAGCTTCGCTGACTGGTGAGAGCGAGGCTCTGGTCAGGGATGTTGCCTGGGGCAGGCACTATTTTCTGAAATCCCTGTTTTCCGACATCATCCTGAAAGATGGCGATCTGGTGCGGCGCAATTTACGGGTAGAGTCAAAATATCGCTTCCAGAACTTCTTTGGTCATATGCTTTGCATCGCGGCCTGCTGCTGGTTACTGAGCGGGATCTACCACAGCTATCATCATAACGGCGGCTACCTTGTCGCGGCCGGGGAAAAAGCGACCAGGCTGGAAGCAGAGGTCAAAAGCTATCAACAGGCGGCGGATCCCGGCAAGCTGCCGCTGCTGCTGAATCTGGCGCACTATCTGCCTGAATTTAACGGCCTTGACGTGTTGCATCCCGATCTTCCTTTCCGCTATGGCCTTTATGTCGGCAAGCGTTTAACCCACGATGCCGACGGCCTTTACCACTATTTTCTGCAGCGGCTGCTGTTTCCGCAAATCGAACAACAGGCGCATGAGGCTTTGCAGAGCGCCGTTTATGAACGCGATCCTGCGACACTTTACAACGCGCTTAAACGTTATCTGATGCTGGCAGGACAGGGCCAGTTCGATCGGGCATGGCTGGTCAGCGAGATTGCCCGGCAGTGGGACAATGCCGGAAAGCTCCAGCCTTATGAAGAAAGGAGCCTGTTTATCGCCCATCTTGAGGCGTTATTCAGCCGCCCGGACTGGCGGCAGTATGGCCAGCAACCGGATAAAAACCTGGTGGCGGAAGCGCGCGAAATACTTAATCGCAACACGCCGGTTAATCGACTTTATTCACGCGTGATAGCGCAGATGCAGGCGGAAGCGCCGGAGAATCTGACCTTAAGCAAAATGACCGATGAGGACGCCGGTCAGATTTTTACCCTTACCGATGAGGCGCTGGCGGAAAAAGGGATGCCTGGACTGTTTACCTGGGAAGGCTATCACCACGTATTTAAAAAAAAGCTGGGCGACAGCGTGCGGGCGTTACAGGCTGAAGATAGCTGGGTAATGGGCAATAGCGAGGCGCAAAGCGCCCTGAAAGCGCTGAAGGTGGACAGAGGATCGGGCATTGTCGATCCGACGCGCGAAGCCCTGATGACGCTTTATCTGAAGGAGTATACGCGGCGATGGCAGGCTTTTTTGCAAAGCATCCGGCTGAAAAGCGAGGATGCAGACCAGAACAATACCGGGCTTTCTTTTGATATCTACATGCTGCGCACGCTGGTTTCTACCCACTCGCCGCTGGTAAATCTGGCGAGGCGCGCCGTCAGGGAAACCACGCTTGCCGTGGATCAGCAGGATAACCTGCTAAAAAACCAGCGTGTCAGCAGCTCAGGATTATCCAACAGTCGACTGGTGGATGCCGCCTCAAAGTTTAATCTGGCGCTGGCCGCTCAGGAGAAAAAAGCGCTGCGTCAGGGCGTGGATAACTATTTTGTGCCGCTGCGTGAATTCGTGGGCGGCGGCGAAAAAGGCATGGGCGCGGCTTCCGGCACTAAGCTGCACCAGATTATGGGCGTGCTGAACGATCAGTACACGCTGCTGGTCATCTCCGACAGCGCGATCAAAAACGGCAATCTGCCGTCGGTGTCCGACGCAGGACAGCGGCTGAGCGCGGAGTCCGCCGTCTGGCCCGACCCTTTTAAATATATTATCGCGCCGCTGCTGAACGGCGCTTACCGGCGGGTCAATCATCAGATCGTCTACAGCAGCAATAAAACCATCGCCTCAGGGCCGGGCGAAGTGTGCCGCAACACTTTGCAGGGCCGCTATCCTTTTGCGGATGACAGTGAGGAAGTCAGCCTGCGTGACTTTGAGCGCTTTTTCGCCACGGGCGGCGTGCTGGATGACTATTTTCAAAAAAAACTGGCCGACAAAGTTGATACGGCAGCAAGGCCCTGGCGCTATCGCGGCGATATTAATAGCCAGGATTCAGACGCGCTGGATGTTTTTGAGCAGGCCGCTGCGATCCGCAGTGCCTTCTTCCAGAACGGCGGCCGCACGCCGGGTATCGATTTCTCCGTTTCCATTCCCTACCTGGATCCTTCGGTTACCCAGCTTAACCTCAACTTTGACGGCAGCGTAATGGGGTATTCGCACGGCCCGGTTACGCCAAAACTTTTTCACTGGCCGGGCGCGCGTGCGGAATCCGTCGTCAATATGAGCACCAAGCCGCGCATTCTGGGGCAGGAAAACGGCCTGACCTTCACCGGTCCCTGGGCGCTGATGCGCTGGCTGGATACCGTCAACGATATTGGGACTTCGCTTGGCGGCCAGCCGGTGCTGCTGTTTAATCTGCATCAGCGGCCCGTCAAAATCGAGGTCACCGGCCTGACCTGGAACGATGAGCTTATCGTGGATTTACTGAAAAATTTTAACTGTCCCGGCGCATTTTAAGCCGTGGGGCACGGAGCGGCATATGGCCATTCGTACCGGTATTATTGGCAAAGAGGCGCGAACGTTATTGCCAGGCAGAGAGCGGAAAAAAGTCGCCGCCGTACTGGCCGAAAAAGTGGTGCCGGCGATGCAGTCGACGCTGCCCGGACAGCTTTTACCGGCGCATTACCCGTGGTGCTTTATTCTGCCGCCGTTGCGGAAAAAAGGCCGCTTTTACGTGGGGGCATTGGTCAACAGCCGCGCGGCGGGGCTTTCGGCCATTTACGCCGCCGTCAGCGTGCAATGGCTGCAAAAGGAACTGGCGTCTGATTTTCATATCGCCTTCTGGCTGGCGAGAATTATGACGGCGCAGCAAAATCAGGATGGCGTGGTTAATCAAGATATATATTTGAAAAAATGGGTTAATTTATTACGGTCTCGCTACTCCCCGTTTCGCGAACGGCTGCTTAATGAGCGCTATCGCTTCAGTTATCATGCGGATTTGCTGTTGGCGGAGCTGAGCGAGTACGACAGAAGCATCACGGAGGAAAAAGGCGTCGGCAGCATGCCCTGGCCGGACTGGCCGGAAATTATCCAGACGGATCGCAAAGCGTGGCTCTGGCGGCAAAGCCGCTACGGCAAAATTATCGATTCGCAGCACATTATCTGCTGAAAAGGAGAGGGAGAGGCGCTCCCTTAGGGTGCAATATAAACCAAGGATTAGGTGTTGATATGGCAAGAACCATAACGTTAAGCAGCTCAGCAATGCCGCTTTTGCTGGGTGAAACCGCGCTGGTATTAACGAAGCTGGAAGGCAAGGAGTCGTTCTCTTCTTTATATACCTACAAGCTAACTGCCAAAACGCCAGCCAGCGATCTTATTCCCTGGCAGTCAGCGGCGAACGTGGATATTAAAGCACTGATCGGTAAAGAGATGACCGTGTCGATAGAGCTGGACGGCAACGGGCTGGATGAATTGATGGGCATCGGCGCGGGCAGCCGGGAAATCTCCGGCCTGGTGCAGCGTGCCAGGTTTCTGGGGCGGGATGCGAATCAGGCCATCTTTGAAATTATCCTTCGCCCCTGGCTTTACCTGACGGAGCTGACCTCCGACTTCAAGATCTTCCAGCAAAAAACGGTGGTGGAGATTATTGACGAGGTGCTGGAGGAATATAATTTTCCGCTGGAAAAACGGCTAACCGGTTCTTATCCCCAGCTGGATTTTCAGGTGCAATACGGTGAAACGGATTTTAATTTTATCGAGCGCCTGATGGAGGAGTGGGGGATTTACTGGTTTTTTGAGCATGAAGACCAGAAGCATAAGCTGGTGCTGGTGGATCACGTTGGCGCGCACAAGCGTTTTTCCAGCGAGGCCTGGCATGTGCTGCAATATATGCCGAGCGAACCTAAAGCCGGCCAGGAATATATTACCCGTTTTGAATTTCAGGAAACCATTACCTCCGGCCGGTGGTATACCAACGATTACGACTTTACAAAATCCCGAGCGGATATATCGGCTGCCGACAGCAAGCCTCGTCAAACCACCTTTAACGACATGGAGCTTTACCACTGGCCCGGCGATTACGATCGGCCAGATATCGGCGAACAGCTGGCGAAAGTCCGTATGGAAGAGCGGGGCGCGATCGGATCAAGAGCATCCGGCTCCGGCGAACTGCGGGGCGTGGTATGCGGCACCAACTTCGAGCTGCAAAATTACCCGCTGGAGAAAGCGAACCGGGAATATATGGTCATCTCCAGCGAGCTGATCGTTAGCGATGTCAGCCAGGTGACGGGGATGGGAGATTTCAGTTATCAAAGCCATTTCACCGTTCAGCCTACCACCAAGATTTATCGCCATCCTCAGCTGGCGCTGCGCCCAAAAACCAGCGGGCCGCAGACGGCTGTAGTGGTAGGGCCGCCGGGCGAAGATATCTGGACGGATACCTGGGGCCGCATAAAAGTGCGCTTTTTATGGGATCGCTACGGGCACAACCGCGAAACGGATTCCTGCTGGATCCGCGTCAGCCAGGCGTGGGCCGGCAACAATTTTGGCGGGATCTATATCCCACGCGTCGGTCATGAAGTGATCGTGGACTTCATTAACGGCGATCCTGATCGTCCGCTGGTGATCGGCAGCCTTTATAACAACG
The DNA here is from genome assembly GCF_030433775.1 of Erwinia sp. PsM31. NCBI lineage: Bacteria > Pseudomonadati > Pseudomonadota > Gammaproteobacteria > Enterobacterales > Erwiniaceae > Erwinia > Erwinia sp. PsM31. The sequence continues at coordinate 18,499 of NZ_JARUWZ010000024.1, read as the reverse complement.
TCACCATGCCGCCGTGGGATCTGCCTGCCAACGCCACGCAAAGCGGATTAGTGAGCCGCACGGTAGGTGGCGGACGCACCAACTTTAACGGCATCCAGTTTGAGGATAAACCAGGGCTGGAGCAGTACTGGGAACAGGCCGAGCGCGATATGTCCCGCCTGACCAAGCGTAATGAAACGCAAACCATCGGGCTGAACTCCGATCTTGCCGTCGGCGCGACGCGCTCTGTCAGCATCGGTGTTAACAGCAACAGAGTGGTTGGCGTTAATGAATCCACCACGGTAAATGGCAGCAGCTCGTTAATGGTCGGCGGCGCGCTGGGCTTTACGGTTGGCGGCGCGCAGTCCGAGTCGATAGGCGGTGCGAAAGGGATTAACGTCGGCGGCGCTTTTATGAATAACGTGGGCGGGTATTACTCGCTTGCCGTCGGTGGCTACATCGGCATGGTTGCAGGTGGCGCTATGTCATTAACGGCAGGCGGCGTGCTTTCACTTTGCGCGGGTAAAATTATCCTGTGCGCTAACCATATCGTGCTTCAGGGAGGACAGGTCGATTTAAATCCTGGCGATTGCTGTAGCTGCTGTAGCTGTGGCGGCGGCGGCGGCGGCGGCTTTGTCGCGGGCGTGCCCAGCCTGAGCGTTTTTGGGTTTGCCGCTCTTCCCTTCCCGCTGCCCCCACTGCCTGTACCAACGCCGACTTCCCCGGCACCGTCGCCGACTATACCCACGCCAGCCCCGACTATACCCACGCCGGTGCCTACCGTTCCCCCGGGCGGCAGGACCACGCCTGTGCCGACCGTGTCCTGAGCCAGTGGTTTAACCGCGCATGGGATATCAGCCGGCGGCGTTATAGCCAGCCCGTCGTTGTTCCAGGCGTTTTATCAGTAACCGGGCTGGCATCAGCCCAACAGCAAGATGAGGTGAAAAATGGGAAGCTGCGCAGCCAGACTTGGCGATGCAATCGCACATGGCGGAGCAATAGTAAGCGGATCGGGAAATGTACACACTAACGGCTGTTGCGCTGCAGCAGCAGGCATCAGCGCCGCAGTGTGCGCTTTTCATGGCGGCGCGCCCGTCGCGTCAGGATCGGGCAGCGTATTTATCAACAACTGCAATGCAGCACGGCTGGGTGACGTCACCGGCTGCGGCGCAGCCGTTGTCTCCGGTTCCGGCAACGTGACTATCGGCGGTTAACTCGTGCAGCTGCTAATGACCTGGCCCGATAATCAGCCCGCTTTTCCGCTTGGCGAAAGTTATACCGTCGAACGCCCGGTCTGCTTCAATCCGCAAAACGGGCAATTTAGCGAGGCCGGTTCGTCGGATGCCCTGTGGTTTTACCGCTCGCCTGGCGGGCCAGTCATCTTCAATACCTGTAAGGATCTGCTTTGTCTGGTTGATAACGGCAGAGTGGCAGAGGGCGAGCGCCGCGTGCTCCGCCTTAATGCGGCGATCCAGCTGGGTCACTATGGCTTTACCGTAGTGGATGATGAAGACGTGCCGGGAGAGGCGCTGTGCCATATGCTGCTTGACGGCGATCCCCTGCAGAAAAGGCCGCTGCCCGAAGTGGACGATATTTTGCCCAGCGGCGGGCACTATATGGGCGATTATCGCTACCTTAACGAGGCCGCGGCGGCGGAGACAGAAGCCGCCGCGGACATTCTTGAAGCGCTGGAGGAAGAATACAAAAAGTTTCTTATCTGGGGCGAGCAGCACCGCCACGTAGCCCAGGATCGCCCTACGCTGACCCGGCTTCCCGACTGCGATGATTACTTTGAGGCCGTCCGGGAGGAGATGAAGGCGAAAACGTTGACGGAATGCCTGATCCAGACGCCTTCGCTGATTGATAAGGTCTGGACGGAGCTGAACGTTGAAGGGACAACCGGCCCGCTGATTTTCGATGATGAAAAAACGGATATTTTAAAACTGCTGGCTCCGGAGAATATCGCTTCAAAAGAGAAGCAGACCATACCGGAACTGGTTTTTCACGATCTTTATAAGCCCGGGCTGGACAGCCCTTATTAACCCAGGATGGACCCATTATGCATGATGCAAAATCTTTAACCGCACTGCTGAAAACCACCTCGTTAAGCGATCTGATTGCGGAGGCGGCCGCGAACGTCAAAGCGCGTCCTGACGATAGCGCGTGCCGCAACGCGCTGTTCGGCCTGTGCTGCCTTGATGGACGATGGGAAAAAGCGCTGATGCAGCTGCAAACGCTGGCCCTGCTGGATGACGTCGAGCCAAAGCAGTGCGAGCTGGGCAAGAACCTGATCCTCAGCGAGCTGATGCGGGAAGACGTGCTGGCGGGTAAACGCAGCCCTGGCCTGTTTACCGCCGCCGCACCGGAATGGATGACGCTGCTGCATCAGGCGAACAAAGCCCAGGCGGAAAACGAGCCGGAACGGGCCGAGACGCTTCGTCAGCAGGCCTTTTCTCTGGCCCCGGAAAGCGCCGGCAGCGGGGAGATAACGGGAAGGTTCGCCTGGATAGCGGACAGCGACGGGCGTATCGGGCCAGCCTGCGAATTTATCAGCGCTGGCGGCTATCGTCAGGTGCCTTTTTCCTCGCTGCAGCTGCTGCACGTTCGTCGACCTGAAGATCTGCTCGATCTGATTTGGACGCCCGCCCATATTAAAACAGACGGCGAGTTTCACTACGGCTACGTGCCTGCCCGCTATCCCCTTACCGCTGAAGCGGAACAGAGCGAGAAGCTGGGGCTGCTTAGCGAATGGCAGCAGGTTTCCGCTATGCTGGCGACGGGCGCTGGCAGAAAGGTGCTGATTACTGATAGTGGGGAATTTTCCCTGCTGGAAGTGGCCGAAATCCGCTTTGGCCAGGTGTAGGCAATGGAAAGAAAACAGAGTTTTTCGCCTACGCTGCTGGAAAGGCTGCTGGACGACGAGCCGAAAAAAAAGCGTGAAAGCTACGATGCCTGCTATGTGAGCGCTAAAGAGTTGCGCGCCATCGTGCAAAAAGATATCTCCTGCCTGCTTAACAGCACGAACCTTGAAGAACAGCTGGATGAAGCCCGGCACGGCGCGTTAATGGTCTCCGTTTTTAACTATGGCGTAGCGCCGCTGACGGGCAAATATGCCAGCCACCATAGCTGGCACATTATTGAGAAAAACATCCGCAACGCGCTGCTGCGCTTCGAGCCAAGAATTATTCCGGAAACGCTGCTGGTACGGCCGGTGACAGAGAGGGCGCCGGGACAAAACGGTCAGGTGCTGTTTGAGATAGGCGGCTTGATTAACTGGCAGCCGCAGCCTGTCGATCTCAGCCTGAAAGGCGCTTATGATGCGGAAACGGCGAAGGTAGCGTTAAAATCTTTTTAAGGGCGGGCCGCCGCCCCTTTTCATCCTTACCTGCCGATGGTTAAATCCCCTGACGATAAAAATTCAGGAGGCCCTATGCTGCCATCGCAAACCATCAGTCTGACCATCCCCCGTAACTGGGTTGATCTTTACGAGACCATCTGGAAACCCGACTATTTTCCGAAATGGATCGGCGCCCTTAGCGAAACGACGCTGGAGCAGGACGGCACCTGGTGGAAAATCGTCGGGGCGGAAAGCGCGAAAAAAATCCGTTTCACCGATCACAACCCTTATGGCGTAATGGATCGCTACGTGGATACCGGTTTTGGCAAGGAGACAGTGGTGCCGATGCGGGTGGTTGGCAACGAAGAGGGATCGGAAGTGCTGATGACGATCTTCCGGCAGCCCTTTACCTCCGAGGAAAAATTTGCCGAAGAGATCGCGACGGTCCAGCAAGATTTACAGAGGCTGCATACGCTGCTGACCACCTGAGCCGCCGCGCCGATCTGTTTTGCCCGAAGCGGCCCATCTGCCGCCGTTGTTTATGCGCATCGCCACTCATTAAGGACGTCAGCCAGCAATGAAGATCGTTACCTGCACCGAAGACCGCCACAGCGCCGCTATTCTGGCCATTTTCAACGACGCTATTGTTAATTCTACCGCGCTCTATGACTACGAGCCGCGCCAGCCGGAAAGTATGCAGAGCTGGTTCGCCGTTAAACGGCAGCATGATTTCCCGGTTATCGGCGTTGAGGATGAGGCGGGCAGGCTAATGGGCTTTGCCAGCTACGGCACTTTTCGCGTGCACGCCGCCTGCCAGTTTACCGTTGAGCATTCAATTTATATCCACCCCGATTTTCGCGGGCAGGGACTGGGTAAAACGCTGCTGGACGCGATCGTTGAGCAGGGGCGGGAAAAAGGGATGCATCTGATGATCGGCAGTATTGACGCGGATAACCGCGCCAGCATTGTTCTGCATGAGAAAAAAGGCTTTACGCTGGCCGGAACGCTGAACGAGGTCGCCTGGAAGTTCGACCGCTGGCTGAACCTGGCGTTTTACCAGAAACGGCTGAACGACGGCGCGGCTACGCCAGACACGTCGCGATAAATTCGCTGGCGCTGCGTGCGCCCTGGGCGGAAATAGTATGGCCAACCGACGCGTCAAATTGGGTGCTGACGACCGCGCCCAGCTCGCGTAGCTGCCTGGCTGCCGCTTCGCTTTCCGCACAGGGAATAACGCTGTCTGCCATGCCGTGGATCAGCATGACCGGCGTTTTCACCGGCATGTCATAAGGCAGCGGCGACGCCAGCCTGCCGGAAAACGCCACCACGCCCGCGACCGGCCAGCGCCCGGAAACTACGGCGTCCAGCGCCATAATGCTGCCCTGGGAAAAGCCGACCAGCACCACGTTCTCCAGACGATCCTGCATCTGGTGGATTGCCAGAATAGCGCTAATTTGGCGATCGAAAGCCTCCCGCGCGTGATAAACCCGCTCCGCCCGATTAGCAGACGTGACGCCGCTCAGGCTAAACCACTGATAGCCGGCGCCGTGTTCAAAAGGAAAGGGCGCATTGGGACTGGTGAAAGCCACCCGAGGCAAACCTTCCGCCCAGTGCGCGCCCAGTCCGGCCAGATCCTTACCGTTGCTGCCGACGCCGTGCAGTAAAATAATCAATCCTTTCGTCACGGGACTTCTCCTGTTGAGCCGCTCTCCATTGTGGAAACGGTTTCACTCAAGGCTACACGGATCCCATGAGGATGATAATCCCTTGCTCAGCGCGGATATTCCTTCCGAAATGGAAAGAATTACCAGCCGCGATCCCACTCGGCCTCGCCTGCGTAATGCGCTTCAAGGAATTCCGTTAATGCACGCACCTTGTGCGCCAGATGGCGCGCTGGTGGATAGACAGCGTAAAGGCCGAGCGGCGGCATCTCATACTGGCGAAACAGCGGCACGATCGCGCCGCTGCGCAGCTGGTTTCCGGCGATAAACGTCGGCATCCGCGCAATGCCCAGCCCCGCGGCGGCGGCGCTCAGGCAGGCTTCAGCATTGGAAAAGCGCAGCCTGCCTTTTACCGCCACCGACAGAATACGTTCGCTGCCGTCGCGAAACTGCCAGTTCAGCGGCTCGCGAAAATTGGTATCGATGATGCAGTCATGCTGCGCCAGCTGACGCAAATCCTCTGGCGTGCCGTGCGCGCGCAGGTAGCTTTCGCTTGCCGCCACGATAATACGGATATCGCTCAGCCTTCGTGCAATCAGGCTGCTGTCGCTGAGCCTGCCAATACGCAGCGCAAGGTCGAAACCCTCATCCACGATATTGACCATGCGGTCGGCGAAGCTGACGTCCAGCTCAATTTCCGGGTACTCTTTGGCAAAGGCTATCAGCACTGGCGCCAGGCTGCTGGTGCCGAAAGTCAGCGGCGCGGTCAGCTTCAGGCGGCCTGAAGGTTTGCCGGAAGCGTGACGTACCGAGGCGTCCAGCGCGTCGAAGTCGTCCAGAATGCTTTTGATGCGGTCAAAATAGGCCTGGCCTATCTCTGTCGGAAAAAGCGCACGGGTGCTGCGTTTCAGCAGCTGGACGCCCAGCTCGCTCTCCAGGCGAGAAACCAGTTTCGACGCCTGCCCGCTGCTGGTGCCCATGCGTTCCGCGGCAGCGGCGAAGCTTCCCAGCTCCATTACCGCCACCAGCATACGATCACAATCAAGCCGTTCCATCTCCGCCCCTCTGCCTCGGTCGTTATTGTCCTTATGCGCGCGTCGCCTGCCGCTTCCTGTGCGGGCCTGCTACCGACCGTCTGTCGGGCTACCAGAGGGTATAAAAAAATCGGCCAGCAGGCCAGCCAGCGTTGCGGGCGCCTCTTCCGGAATGTAATGACCCACGCCGGCGATAACGCCGCCTTTTACCTCAACCGCCAGCTGTTGCAGCGTCTTCAGCAGGGTATCGCCCACGCTGCCTTCCGCCCCAACGGCCAAAACCGGCATCAATAATTTTTTCTCCGCCCGCTGCCGTGCGGCCGCCAGCGAGGCCGGTGAAAAGCCGGTGCGGTAGTAGCTCAGCGCCGAACGCAGCGCGCCGGGAAGCTGGTTAACGCGGACATACTCTTCCAGATCGGCTGGCGTGATACTCCAGCTCTTCAGGGATTTGGCCGCAAACAGCCAGCTAATCAGCTCGCGTTCGCGGCCCGTAAACAGGATTTCCGGCAAATCGTTCAGTCGATTGAAAGCAAAGTGCCAGCTCTTCACATTGGCTTCGTCAGTGGGAATGCCGGACGGCGGCGGCGGCGAGATGCCCGGCAGCGCGGCGTCGAACAGCGCCAGCCGTTTCACATCTTCCGGCCAGTCGGCCGCCAGCGCATAGCCTATCCAGCTGCCGATATCGTGGCAGACTACATCTATCGGGCCAGACTCGTTCAGCTTCAGCGTGGCGATCAGCTGATGAATATCGTTAGCGGTGGTGGTCATATCATAGCCGTCGGCGGGATGGGCCGAGTCGCCCAGACCACGCGGATCGACCGCAATCACGCGGCGGCCCGCAGCGACCAGCAGCGGCATCACGTAGCGCCAGGCGTACCAGCTTTGCGGCCAGCCGGGCAGCAGCAGCACGGGTTCGCCGCAGCCGCCCGTGACGTAATGAAGACGAATACCGTTGACCTCAACGTACTCCTGGCGGAACTGCTGCCAGAAAGTTGCGGTTTGAAAGGCGGCAATGGCCTGACGGTCGGCCTCAGTGTTGGTAGAGATAAGCATGGTTGCCTCTGCGGTTTGGGTATGATCGTTTCCAAATTGAATGTAATTTGGTCTGTTGGGCGCGCGGCGCCAGGCCGCGCGCAAAAGCGAAATATCAGCCGAGCAGCGTCAGGGCGTTATCGACCAGCTGCGCCATCTCTTCTGTGGTACGGCCGGTTTTTCCCAGCACGCGCATTCCCTGCGTCAGGCACAGCAGCATGGCTGCCGTAGCCGGTACGTTAAGATCGGGAGAAACAGAGCCATCCTGCTGACCCTGGCGCAAAAACTCTTCAAAGCGCGCCTCGTTGGCCCCCAGCGATTGCGTGATACGGCGCGCCAGCTCGTCGTTGCGCGTCGCCAGCTCGACGGCGCAGCTCACCACCAGACAGCCGCGCCGCCCGGTTTCGCCCACGCTGCTTTCGCTGTAGTGGTGCAACAGCGCCTCCACCCTGGCCCGCCCGTTGGGCGCGTCCGCAAGGCGACGGTTCAGCGCCTCGCCGCGCAGCTGCTGGTAGCGGGTCAGCGCGGCCAGGAAAATCGCCTGCTTGTCGGCGAAAGCTTTATACAGGCTGCCGGGCGTGACCTGCATCGCACGGGCCAGCTCGCTGATGGAAGTCCCGGCGTAGCCCTGCTCGCTGAACAGCGCTATAGCGCCGTCCAGAGCAAGATCGGCATCGAATTCGCGCGGGCGTCCCGGCTGACGTAAAGAAGAGGTTTTCATCACTTCATAATAGAGAACGATCGTTTCCTAATCAAGCCGCAACCTGCGCCGCGTTCGTCATAACAGAAGAAAATGCACTACTATCAGTTTTTTGGCTGTAAAAGTGAGCTAGCTATGCTGTATCGCCGCTTTGAGAAACTGATCGATATTTTTCAGGACGCCCCCAGCGACACGCCGCCCAACCGCGTCTGGGCTTTTTACGTCTACTATCTGCGCCAGGTGTGGCAGAGCTTTGCCTTACTGCTGGCGATCGGGCTGATCGCTTCGCTGATTGAGGTCGCGCTGTTCCGCTTTTTGAGCACCATTATTGATATGGTGAACACGACGCCCGCCGCCAGCTTCTTTAGCGAACATGCCAGCGAGCTGATCTGGATGGCGGCGGTGGCGCTGGTTTTCAGACCGATCTTTATCGGCCTGCACGATCTACTGGTGCACCAGACGATCAACCCCGGCATGACCAGCATGATCCGCTGGCAAAACCACAACTATGTGCTGCGCCAGAGCCTGAATTTTTTCCAGAGCGACTTTTCCGGGCGCATCGCCCAGCGCATTATGCAAACCGGCAACGCGCTGCGCGATTCGGCAGTCCAGGCCGTGGATGCGCTCTGGCACGTGCTGATTTACGCCATTACCTCGCTGGTGCTGTTCGCCGAGGCGGACTGGCGGCTGATGATCCCGCTGCTGGTGTGGATTGTGGGCTATGTCGTCAGCATGAGGTATTTCGTGCCGCGCGTGAAATCCCGCTCCGTTGCCTCATCCGACGCGCGTTCGAAGCTGATGGGCACCATTGTGGACGGCTACACCAATATCACCACGCTAAAGCTCTTTGCGCACAGCGATTTGGAAAGAGCCTACGCGCGTGAGGCTATCGGCGATCAAACGGCTAAAACGCGTCAGCAGGGCCGGATGGTCACTAATATGGATGTGGTGGTGACCACGCTCAATGGCCTGCTGATAGTCAGTACCACGGGCCTGGCGCTGTGGCTGTGGACCCAGTCGCTGATTAGCGTGGGTGCTATCGCGCTGGCTACCGGGCTGGTGATCCGTATCGTCAATATGTCCGGCTGGATCATGTGGGTGGTCAACGGCATTTTTGAAAACATCGGTATGGTGCAGGATGGCCTGCAAACTATCGCGCAGCCGGTCAGCGTGGCCGACAAGCCGCAGGCGCCGAGGCTGAAGGTCGATCGGGGTGAAATCCGCTATGAGAACGTCGATTTCAACTATGGCAGCGCGCGCCGGGTAATCGACAAGCTACAGCTGACCATTCGTCCGGGCGAAAAGATTGGCCTGATCGGCCCGTCGGGCGCGGGGAAATCGACGCTGGTGAACCTGCTGCTGCGTCTGTATGACCTGGACGGCGGCCGCATTGTGATTGACGGCCAGGATATCGCGCACGTCAGCCAGGAAAGCCTGCGGGCGCAGATCGGCATGATTACGCAGGATACCTCGCTGCTGCACCGTTCAATTCGCGATAACTTGCTGTACGGCCGACCCGATGCGACAGAAGAACAGTTGCAGCAGGCGATCCATCGTGCGAAGGCCGACGAGTTTATCCCGCTGCTCTCCGATCCGCAGGGCCGCGTCGGACTGGATGCGCAGGTCGGCGAGCGCGGCGTGAAGCTTTCCGGCGGCCAGCGCCAGCGTATCGCTATCGCCAGGGTCTTGCTGAAGGACGCGCCGATCCTGATTATGGATGAGGCGACCTCCGCGCTGGATTCCGAAGTGGAAGCAGCGATCCAGGAGAGTCTGGAGACGCTGATGGGCGGCAAAACGGTGATTGCCATCGCGCACCGTCTTTCCACTATCGCCAAAATGGACAGACTGGTGGTATTGCAGGAAGGGCGCATCGCCGAGATGGGCAGCCACAGCGAGCTGCTGGCGCTGGATGGGCTGTATGCCCGCCTGTGGCGACATCAGACGGGCGGCTTCGTCGGCGAGGATTAATCAATCAGCGGGCAGCGTCCAGGCTGCCCGTTATTCTCCGTCGCGGCGATAAGGCAGCGATGCGCGGGCTTCCAACGCCCACGCCTGCACGCCGGGCCTTTCCTGATTCAGGTAGTCCGCTACCGCCTCGAATAAGCCTTCATGCCGCAGATAGTGCCAGGATTCGGTGATCACCGGCTCAAAACCCCGCACCAGCTTGTGTTCGCCCTGCGCGCCTGCGTCAAAGCGCTTCAGCCCGTGCGCGATGGCGTAATCCATCCCCTGATAAAAACAGGTTTCAAAATGCAGCCGGTTAAACTCTTCCAGGCAGCCCCAGTAGCGACCGTAAAGCGTTTCGCCGTCCATCAGGCTGAAAGCCATCGCGACGGCCATGCCGTTTTGCGTTGCCAGCACCACGCGAATGGCCTGCGGCATTTTCTCCGCCAGCAGGCTGAAGAAAAGGCGGGTGAGATAGGGGCGCTGGCCGCGCACCGCGTAGGTATTGGCGTAGCAGGCGTAGACAAAGTCCCAGTGCGCTTCGCTGAGCTGATGACCGGCCAGCCACTCGAACGTAAACCCCTGGCTGGCGACCAGCTCGCGCTCTTTGCGTATCTGCTTGCGCTTGCGCGACATCAGCGTATCCAGAAAGTCCTGGAAATCGCGGTAGCCGGGGTTGCGCCAGTGATACTGGCAGCCAAGACGCGGCAGCCAGCGTGCTTCCGCCGCCACCAGCTCGCGGGTTTGCGCATCGCCAAAGTTGATATGGGCGCTGTGCAACTGGCGCTGATGCAGGAAATCGGGCACGTGATGCAGCAGCTTTGCCGCAAAGGCGCTGTCGCCTAACAGTCTTGCGCCGGTCACGGGGCTGAACGGCACGGCGGCCAGCCACTTAGGGTAGTAGGGCAGACCGGCGCGCTGGCAGGCGTCCGCCCAGGCGTGATCGAAAACGTATTCGCCCATTGAATGGCTTTTGCGGTAGCCCGGCAGCGCGGCGCGGATTACGCCCTGTTCTTCCCACACCAGGTGCTCCGGCTGCCAGCCGGTGCCTTTTCCCAGGCTGCCGCTCTCTTCCAGCGTGCTGAGAAAGGCGTGACGGAGAAAAGGCTGATCGTCCGGCAGTAGGGCATCCCACTGACTGGCGGGAAGATCGGCCAACTGCGTCAGAAGGGTTAGCGACATAGGGGCACTCCGTCTTGATGCGGGCAGGTGCGCTGCCCGATTAACCATGACGCTAAAGTGAAGGTTTTGCGTGCGAAGATCAACGTCTTCCCGCACGGGCCGCTAAAGCCTGCGCACCACGGGAGCAGCGCCGGTCGGATAAGTGTTGTCTTCCGGCGTTTCGCCACCGACGCGTTCAATCGGCCCCATCACAAACAGGAAGCAGCAGGCGGCAACGATACAGTGCGCGCCGACAAACACCAGGCCCAGGCTGTAGCTGCCGGTCAGCGCAACCAGGTAACCGAACATGATCGGCGTGATAATGCCGGCGATATTACCGACGCAGTTAAAAATAGCGCCCGCCAGGCCAACCGCTTCCTTCGGCGCGGTGTCGCTGATCACCGCCCAGGTACCCGCTCCGGCCGCCACGCCCTTGCCGTAAAAAGCAAAGGACATAATGGCGATGACCCAAAAGTTGCTGTTGGCGACGGCGGCGGCCATCAGCGTCGCGGCCATCAGCATCCCGACAATGTAAGGCGTTTTGCGCGCCCAGGAGACCGACCAGCCGATGCGGATCAGGTAATCGGAAATAATGCCGCCGGAAATCCCGCCCGCAAAGCCGAACAGCGCTGGCGCCACGGTGGCGAAACCGGCGTGCAGGATATCCATGCCGCGCGCCTGCACCAGATAGACAGGGAACCAGGTAATAAAGAAATAGCTCAGCGCGATGATGCAGTACTGACCGATATAGGCGCACCACAGCATCCGGTTAGTCAGCAGCCTGCGGAAGGTCTCGCGGGAAACGGGGGTTTTCTCCTTACGCTCCTGTACCGAGTCGATATCGATCAGGCCGCCGCCCGCGGCGATATGATCCAGCTCCTGCGGCGACACGCTGCGGTGCGCGCGCGGCTCCTGCATATACCAAAGCCAGACGAAGAAGGCCCCGATGCCGATAACGCCCAGCACAAAGAAGGGCCACGGCCAGCCGAATTCGGATACCAGCCAGCCGGAAAGGGGCGAAAAGATGCCGACCGCAAAATACTGCGAGGAGGCGAACAGCGATGAGGCGCGGCCGCGTTCGGCTTTTGGAAACCACATAATGGCGACGCGGGCGTTGGCCGGAAAGCTGGGTGCCTCGATCAGCCCCAGCGCGAAACGCAGCGTGAACATGATCACCAGCGCGCTGGTCAGGCCCGTAGAGAATTCGCCGACAAAGCCCATCGCCAGCGTGGAGATAGACCAGAGCACCAGCGTCACGCCGTACACTCTTTTGGTGCCGAAGCGATCCAGAAACAGGCCGCCGGGGATCTGTCCTATTACATAGGCCCAGCTGAACGCCGACAGGATAAAGCCAAGCTGGATGGGCGAGAGGCCAAACTCATCTTTAATCGCGCCGCCCGCAATCGACAAAATAGAGCGATCCGCATAGGCGATAACGGAAAGAAACAGTATCAGCATTAATATCCACACGCGCACGTGCGATCCGTTTTTAGCAGTCATAGTGCTTACCCTTATTTATTGTCGCTCTGAATACAGGCGCAGAGATGACGAAGCTTGCCGCAGCGGCAGGAGAGAAAGGAAAACGGCCCGCGGGCGTTTTAATCAACTATAGGAGGCGCTTTTCAGGCGGGTCATTGTGCTGTTGTCGGGATTAACGGGAAATTTTTGCGATACATTCAGAAAGATGCACAAGGTGGCTTGAAGCGCTTCACATTCCGCACGTTATCCGCCGCGCTTGCCGCACGGCTTTCCTGGAACGTGCACTGGGTCTGGTTTTCTTTGCGCGCTCTCTTCTATAGGACGCGGTATCTCAGGGATCGATCATGGTCGGCCCGGCGATGCGCAGCACGTTGTAGAACCAGGTTTTTGCCGTGATATCGCCGATTTCGGTGTGCGCATAGAGGAAAACTTCCTGATTCGGCACGTGGAATGGCAGCTCCAGCATCCGGCCGTTGCCGCGACGTGCGTAGATCCTGGCGGCGCTGGAAGGCAGCGTTACCAGCAAATCGCTGGAGGCAATCAGCTCGCCCAGCGCGGCGAAGTGCGGCACTTCCAGCGCGATTTCGCGTTCCAGCTCAAACTCTTTCAGCCGATCTTCCACAATGTGGTGACCGCTGGTGGCAGCGACCACGACATGGCGTTCCTGCATATACTCATCCAGCGACAGGCTCTCTTTAATTCGCGGATGGTCAACGTTGAGCAGACAGACATAGCGTTCATAGGCCATCAGCTCGCGCTGCGCGGAGGAAACCGACTCATTGCGGCTGCACAGCGCCGCGTCGATACGGCCCGTCAGCAGCCATTCATCCAGCTTGTGCACGTCGACCGGGATCACCTCCAGCTGGATATGCGGCGCCACGCTGCGGAAAAGCGTAATCAGCTTGGGCAGCAGCAGCAGCTCGCCCAGGTCCGTCAGCGCCAGGCGGAACTTATAGCGCGAGGTTTCCGGCGAGAAGATGCGGGTTTCCGCCACGGCTTTTTCTATGCCGGTCAGCGACTTTTTAAACACCTTATAGAGCTGCATCGCGGTCGGCGTCGGCTCCATGCCTTTCCGGCTGCGCTTGAACAGCTCGTCGTTGGTTTCGCTGCGCAGACGGGCGAGCGCGTAGCTGGCGGAAGGCTGCGTAATAAACAGGCGATCGGCAGCGCCGCTGACGCTGCGGGTTTCATAGATAGCGGTAAAAACGCGTACCAGGTTGAGATCCAGCATGGCTACCTCTATAGAGACTATCTATTAACGAACATTAAAATTATCTATTTGAACTATTTTACACTTCTTTATATCCTTCCGCCAAATTTTGATAAGTTATTCCTTTTGTTGCATATCAAAATTTAACTAATAAAAACATATAGATATAATATTACATCGTGGAATGGCGGCGTCATATGCAGGATGCCGCTGCAGGAGAAAGTCAGTGAAAGGTGAAATCGTAGACGTGATTATCGACTGGATTGAAGCGCATCTGGACGATGGACTGAATATTGAGGCCGTAGCCGCGCGCTCCGGTTATTCTAAATGGCACTTACAACGCGCTTTTAAAGAGAAAAAAGGCATGACCCTGGGCAGCTTTATTCGCTATCGTCGCCTGGACGAGGCGGCAAAAAGCCTGGTGACCTCCCATAAAACCATCATGACCATCTCTATGGATTTGGGATTCTCGTCCCAGCAGTGTTTTCAGCGCGTCTTTAAAAAACACTTTAACGTGACGCCGAGAGATTATCGTAATCAGCATCGCGAGCTGCACTAACTTCGCGCATCTCTGAATAAATACCCTATGAAAAAATATGCTTTTCTTATCGCGTTGGCGATAAGCGGGACCGGTTTTGCTGCCGTTCCCGCTCGGCCAGCGGGCGTTCAGACGACCACGGCGTGCGAGCCGGGTTTTTGCTTACCGCTTGTCCGGGCCGGCGATGAACTGGCGCTGGGCATCGGCAGTATTGACCGGCAGGCGCGCCGGGTACTTGAACCCGCCTCGGCAGGCATGCTGACCGAGCCAACGGAGTAAATCCGTAAAATTCCCCCGGTGCAGGCCTGTGCCGTGAAAAATTTAACATTCCATCAGGTATACTACCGCTCGTGTTAACCTGCTTATGGAATGCTATGGAACGTCTTACTGAAAATCTTATTTACGCCTCGCGCTGGCTGCTGGCACCTATTTATCTCGGGCTGTCGCTGGGCCTGCTGGCGCTGGCGATCAAGTTCTTCCAGGAAGTTTTTCATCTGCTGCCCAACGTGCTGGCTATGGCGGAAAACGATCTGGTGCTGGTGCTGCTATCGATGATTGACCTGACGCTGGTTGGCGGCCTGCTGGTGATGGTGATGCTCTCCGGCTATGAAAACTTCGTTTCCAGGCTGGATATCTCCGAGCACAAAGAAAAGCTGAGCTGGCTGGGGAAAATGGATTCCGGCTCGCTGAAGAATAAAGTGGCGGCCTCTATTGTGGCGATCTCTTCTATTCATCTGCTGCGCGTGTTTATGGATGCGCGCAATATTCCTGATAACAAGCTGATGTGGTACGTCATTATTCATCTGACGTTTGTGCTGTCCGCCTTTGTGATGGGCTATCTGGACGCGATGTCCCGTAAAGATAAAAACGCCCTGCACTGATTGCGCTTTGCCCGGAGCGGCTCCGGGCAATCCTGCCGTTATTTAGCGCCCGCCGCGAATTTCACTTGCCTCCCGACCGGCAAATCGCATAAAAAAGCGGTTCTTCTTGCCGATAAAGAATTATTCGTCCGCTTCGCCTCCTTCTGCCTGCCCGTTTCTGGCCTCCGCTTTGCATGTCTTAGCGAAGAGCGCTGCGTCGGCACGGAGCGCGGCGCGTTTATGTTACCAAGGAAAACCATGTCAGATGATTAGTCGACGCCGGTTAATAATGGGCACCGGCGCAGCCATGTTGGCGATGACCGCCGGAAAACTATTTGCCAGAGAAGACATTATTCCCCTGTGGCCTGACGAGCCGCCGGGCGGGGGCGGGCCGGGCGGCAATCTGCATGTGTCCGCCAGCGGCGCCTGGTCGAATATCGTCAGTCCCGCTATTCAGCGCTTTCAGCCGCAGGAGCCTAACGGCTCGGCGGTACTGATCGCGGCGGGCGGCGGCTATCGCTGGATCGGCATGGGCGGCGAAGCCTGGCCGGTGGCGCGCTGGCTGAATGCCCGTGGCTATACGGCCTACGTGCTGAGCTATCGGCTGCCGCACGAAAAATGGCACGCGGGACGGCTCGCGCCCTTTCAGGATGCACAGCGCGCAATCAGGCTGGTGCGCTCGATGGAGCGGAAAGTACATCTGCTGGGCTTTTCCGCTGGCGGCCACCTGATGGGCATGTCGGCGGCGCGGCCTGGTTTCGTGACCTATGCGCCGCAGGATACGCTGGATCAGATTGCGCCGGTCGCGGACAGCGTTGCCCTGATTTATCCGGTGATCACGCTGGAAGCGCCTTACACCCATACGCGTACTCACAGCGAAATCGTCGGAAAAAACGCTTCGCCAGCGGATGAGGCGGGCTGGTCGGTGGAAAATTACGTTACGCGTAGCTTCCCACCTACCTTTCTGGCCCAGGCGGACGACGATCGCACCTCAAATCCGCACAACACGCAGATCATGCACGACGCCTGTCGGCGCATGGGCGTGCCGGTCGAACAGATCAAAATTACGCGAGGCGGACATGGTTTTGGTCTGGGAAGGGCGGGGACGCCTGCGGCTATCTGGGATGAGGCTTACGCTATCTGGCTGGCGGGACGTCGGTAAATGCTTTGGCGCCTTCCGTGGCGCCGTCTGGCAGGCTATTTTCTGAGCCGTACCAGATCGACCGCATGGTCGGTGCTTTTGGTCATGATCAGGCTGGCTCTTTCGCGAGTCGGCAGGATATTCTCTTTCAGATTCATCAGATTAATCTCCTCCCACAGCTGCGTGGCGATGCCTACGGCCTCGTCTTCAGGCAGCTTTGCGTAGTGATGGAAGTAGGAATCCGGATCGGTAAACGCGCCCTGACGGAACTTCAGGAAGCGATTAATGTACCAGTGGCGCAGCAGATCTTCCGGCGCGTCCACATAGATAGAGAAGTCGACGAAATCGGAAACAAAAACGTGATGCGGATCGTGCGGGTAATCCATACCGCTTTGCAGCACGTTCAGCCCTTCCAGGATCAAAATATCCGGCTGCTGCACGACCTTGTCGCCGTCAGGAATAACATCGTAGATCAAATGCGAATAGACCGGTGCGGTGACCTGAGCGGCACCAGACTTGAGGGCGGAGACGAAATTCACCAGGCGATGCATATCGTAAGATTGCGGAAAGCCCTTTTTCTTCATCAGGCCGCGCTCTTTTAACACCTCGTTGGGGTGCAAAAACCCGTCCGTGGTAATCAGCTCGACGCGACGATGCTCCGGCCAGCGGCTCAGCAGCGCCTGCAACACGCGAGCCGTGGTGCTTTTCCCTACGGCCACGCTGCCGGCGATACTGATGATATAGGGGATCTTCTGGCCATTGGTGCCCAGGAACTGCTCCAGCACCGCCTGACGGCGTAAATCGGAATTGATATAGAAGTTAAGCAGACGCGATAACGGCAGATAGATCTCCGCGACCTCATTAAGAGAAAGATCTTCGTTTATCCCCTCGAGCCGGGCAATTTCTTCTTTGCTCAGGGTCATCGGCACGGAATCACGCAGCGCGGCCCATTGCGAACGGTTAAATTGCAGATAGGGTGTGGTCAACAAGGATTCTTTTTTACTCATATACATGCTTCTGCCAGCAAGAACTTGCCTGTTGTGGCGTGCGCAGAGAAGACGCTGTCCGCTGCTGCCGCTCGCGTAACTAAGGTAAATTTCAGAAAACAATGGGCAGGAGGTTAACACCAGACGGGGCGGAATCAGAAGGAAAAATAAAAACGACCAACGCAAACGTAACGGCGGCCGCATTTATTGAAAAATAAACGCGCGCTTTATGAAAACGACAGCGAAAACAGCAGCCGATTCGCTTTGCGCAGGCGCCAGGGGAATGCTGCTGGACAAACAGAGAAAGAAATCGCCGCTTTTGCGCTGGCTAAAAAATAGCAATATCGTCGCTTCTTTGTACGGTTCCGTTGACGGGCAGCAAGATTTTGCGAAGAATTGCACAAATAACAGCCATAAGAACTTTTATCGCAATTTTTTTGTTGCATCCCGCCGCCACACTTCCTAGAATGCGCACCACTTGATGCCGGCTTAGCTCAGTTGGTAGAGCAACTGACTTGTAATCAGTAGGTCACCAGTTCGATTCCGGTAGCCGGCACCATCAAGTACCCCAGGTGGGGTTCCCGAGCGGCCAAAGGGAGCAGACTGTAAATCTGCCGTCATCGACTTCGAAGGTTCGAATCCTTCCCCCACCACCATTAATATCGTTCGCGATGTTAATGAGAGGCAGAAACTTCCAGATTCCCCACGGGGAAGGATGAGAAGCTTCGACCTCGAAGGTTTGACCCGGCAGGGCAAGGAACAGTGTGACTTAATCCTTCCCCCACCACCATTAATATCGTTCGCGATGTTAATGAGAGGCAGAGTTTTTCAGCTTCCCCACGGGGAAGGACGAGAAGCTTCGACCTCGAAGGTTTGAACCGAAGGGCACGGAACGCAGTGACGTGAATCCTTCCTGTACAGAAGCACCTATTCAGTCCTGACGTTTAATGGCTGAAGCCAGATGAAAGCAACAGCGTTCATCAACAGATTTTAGACTGAGCTCAAGCACAGTCGGAGTCATCAAGCAAATGCGGGTTGACTCGAAGAGCAGAAAAGCGTTTCTGTTGTTCACAAGCTACAGACAGAACAGGTAGCCGAGTTCCAGGATGCGGGCATCGTATAATGGCTATTACCTCAGCCTTCCAAGCTGATGATGCGGGTTCGATTCCCGCTGCCCGCTCCAAGCCGTGCTGATATGGCTCAGTTGGTAGAGCGCACCCTTGGTAAGGGTGAGGTCCCCAGTTCGACTCTGGGTATCAGCACCACTTCTAAATCTCCCTCCCTGATTCTTCTCTGTGCGTTAAAATTCAACAGTTCAGGCAATGCCTGGTTGATGTGGTGATATCACCGATTTATCCGTGTCTTAGAGGGACAAGCGATGTCTAAAGAAAAATTTGAACGTTCCAAACCGCACGTCAACGTTGGTACTATCGGCCA